>NC_012526.1:340000-527500 GCF_000020685.1 Deinococcus deserti VCD115
TCCGGCGGCACTGGCGCTCGATACCCGGCTTCCTTTGGCGCAGGACAGCTACGTGCCGTTCCGTTCGGGGCGCCGCATGCCAGCCTACGTCGACGCTTTCCCGGAGCGGCAACGCGTTCTGGTCAGCTTTGCCCTGCCTGCTGGGCGGAGCGAGCCCGATGCAGATAAACCGGAAGCTCCAGGGGACCAGTCCTGAAGCGGCACCAGCTGCACTTCGGCTTTCCAGTGCCCGGGGCACACCGCGCCGCGGAGGGGCGCTGGGCAGTGAACTGGACGGGCACCGCCGTGATGGGCATCCTGAACGTCACGCCTGACAGTTTCAGTGATGGAGGGCGTCACGCTGCTGTTGAAGCTGCGCTGTCCAGGGCCAGAGCCATGCGCGAAGCTGGCGTGCTGATCCTGGATATAGGCGGCGAAAGCACCCGCCCCGGTGCTGATCCGGTCCCGGCTGAAGTGGAGCTTGACCGCGTGCTGCCGGTGCTGCGCGTCATGGCGCAGGAAAACGTGCTGATCAGCGTTGACACGATGAAGGCTGAGGTGGCGGACGCCGCCCTGAAGGCTGGCGCACACCTGATCAATGACGTGACTGGCCTGCAAAACCCCGAAATGGTGCGGGTCTGTGCCCAAGCTGGTGCACCAGCCTGCGTCATGCACATGCAGGGCGAGCCCCGCACCATGCAGGAGCGCCCGCACTACGAGGATGTGGTGGCCGAGGTTTACGGCTACCTGCGAGCTCAGGCTGTCCATGTGCTGGCTGCCGGCCTGCCGGATGTTCTGCTGGACCCCGGAATCGGCTTCGGGAAGACGCGCGATCATAATCTGGCCCTGTTGCGTGCGCTGGATGATCTGACGGCTGGGCCCTTTCCGGTGCTGGTGGGAGTGAGCCGAAAGCGTCTGATTGACTTTCTGGCTGGAGTCCCGGAGGCCGCGGAGCGTGATCCGGGCACTCTGGCACTTCATCTGCACGCGGCGCGTCACGGGGCTGCCGTGGTGCGGGCGCACGCCGCCGAGGCCCATGTTCAGGCCCTGCGGGTGCAGGCAGCATTAGAATTCCAGGCATGAGCCGCGTTGTCCTGGAAGGGCTGGAATTTCATGCCCGGCACGGCGTCTACGACACAGAGGCTGTGCTGGGCGCCCGCTTTGTGGTGGACGTGGAGCTGCATTACTCCTTTGCAGATATAGGTGACGACCTCTCAGAGGCCGTGAACTACGCCGTGGTCTATGCGGCTGTGAAGGAGGAAGTCACCCAGCAGCGCCACCAGCTGATCGAGGTGCTGGCCGCCAGCATTGCCCGGCGGCTGCTGCGCGACGAGCCCCGGTTGCGGCGTGTCCTGGTGCGGGTCCACAAGCCGTTCGCCCCGCTGCCTGGGGTGTTCCGTGACGTATACGCTGAACTTAACCTGGAGCAGGAGGAGGCCAGCTGAGCGTCTCTAATGACGCCTACGTCGCGCTGGGAGCGAATCTGGGCGACGCCCACGGCACGCTGTGCTGGGCCCGTGAAGCCGTCACCAGCCTGGGGGACGTGCACGCGTCATCGCGTTTGTACCGCACGGCCCCGGTGGGTGGTCCCCCTGGCCAGCCGGACTACCTGAACGCTGCGCTGCACCTGCGGACAAGTCTCGACCCGCACGCGCTGCTCCAGGCCCTGCACCGTCTGGAGGACCAGGCCGGGCGGGAACGTCGTGAGCGCTGGGAGGCGCGGGTGCTGGACCTGGACCTGCTGCTGTATGGCGATCAGGTTCATGCGGGCCCCCTTCTCACACTGCCGCATCCCCGTGCCTGGGAGCGGGGGTTTGTGCTGTGCCCCCTTAACGATCTGAACCCGGCTCTGGCTCATCCATTGACTGGGGAGACCGTGGCGCAGGCGCTGAAGCGGGTGGAGCTTACCGGTGTAAGTGTGGCTGGGCTGGAATGGTCTCCCTTCAGGGGACACAGATAGGCCCGGGGCGCGTGGAGCGGTATGCTGGGTCTCAGCATGAGTAACCAGACCTCTTCCTCCCGCCGTGGTGGTGCCGGACGCCCACTGCTGTGGCTGGCCATTCTTCTGAGCCTGCTGCTGCTGGGCTTTGTGGTCGTTGTGACCAGCCGCGCCAACCCGCTGTACAGTGACCGTGACACCCACGGCATCAGCAAATACAAGTTCCTGCAGGAGTGCAAGGAACACGCCGAGGATACGGAGAACCTGACCGTGGGCGCCATGGGCCAGAGCATTCCGCTCAAGACCCTCGTGTCGCAGGGGCAGCCGCTGGGCCCGAACGATCACGTTCACGCCGAATTCGAGGCGGATTCCGTCGAGCTTGTCAAGGCCGTGCAGCCGGTGCAGCAGGGTGGCTGGACCATGACCCTGCCGGTTACCATCGGCCTGACCCGTGCGGGTACGGCCCAGACCCTGGGTGAACTGCCGCTGGTCTGCTCGTACAGCAAGAAAGAAGGCAAAATCGTCGCGCAGGTGCAGCTGCCCAATCAGTAAGCATCGTGAAGCCGCAGGCGCCGCTCCGGAAGAGAGTCCAGAAGCGGCGCCTGTTTCTTGTGTTGAATCCCCCCGGTTTTCTCCAGACTCCGTTCCCTTCGTTTCTTCAGCAGGACGATAGAGGGCAGGATCGTTAACCGCGATTTCGAGGGGTCGTTGCGCCCGGAGCTCAGTGGCGCCGTGAAGAGGCAGTTCGTGTTACAGCGCCACCTCACCGCTGAGGCATTCCTCGGCGATGGCGCGGGCCAGCGGGTCACGGGTGCTGCGGGCGTAACTTACTCCCAGATGCAGGTGCTCCTGGCCGTCCTGACTGCCTCCCAGCGCAAGGGTCTGGTAGAAGGCCAGATGGGTGTGTGCAAGCAGTACATCGCGCGTCCGCTCCGGGGGGAGGCCACGCAGCAGAGACAGCGCCTCGCTGTAGGCGTCCAGGGCCCGGTGCTGCTCACCTTCCACCGCCCACTCGCGCCCAAGCTGCAGGGCCCGGGCAGCGGTCAGGTAGGCAGGTCGCATATTCCGGATTCTAGCTCATCGTGAATTCTGGCCTATGGTCGTCTGTGGTCTGAGACCCTAGGTGTTCAAGGGAAGCACTTGCAGCACACCGTTGTCTGCCGGACCATCGATGGTCACGACCTCCAGCCGGCACGGCAGGTCATCGCGGCCATGTTCGCGTATCAGGTAACTCTGGGCGGCGCGGTGCATCAGCGCCAGCTTGCGTGACGTGACGCTTTCAGCAGCACTTCCGTGCCTCCGGGTGCGGCGCTGACGCACTTCCGTGAACACCAGCGTTCCGCAGGGCTCCCGCGTGACCAGATCAATTTCACCGCCCCGCATGCGGTAGTTGCGCTGCAGGAGCTCGCGGCCCAGGCCCTGCAGATGGGCAGCGGCGCGAGCCTCGGCGTCAGCTCCCCTCATGCTGGCCTCTTCATGCCGGACCACTCACCGGGGGCTTCATGCCAGCCAGCTGCTCCACTCCCGGAAGTCGGGCACGGCCAGCTCAGCCCCGGCGCTCAGCAGGGCGTGGGCCGGGGCAGTGGTGCTCAGGGCCACCACCCGGCAGCCGGCGCCCGCTGCGCTGCGGACGCCGTTGACCGCGTCCTCGTGGGCCAGGCAGTCGGCCGGATCAAGTCCCAGGCGTGCGGCGCCCATCAAAAAGGGCTCGGGGTGAGGTTTGCCACGCGTGACGTCCTCACCCAGCACCCGGTAGCGGAAGCGGTCTCCGAACCCCAGCGCCTCCATGCCGAAGGCGACGTTCACCGCGTCGGCGCTGGTCACCAGGGCGAAGGGAATGCCGCGTGAATCCAGCACGTCCAGGTACCCACTCAAACCGGCCACTTCCCGCAGGGCCCCCTGAGCCAGAGCGCGGTAGCGGCCCTCCTTGGCGTCGTGAAAGGTCCGGGCCAGCGTCTCGTCCGGCACCCGGCCGGTCAGGCGTTCGATGATCTCGGGATTGCGCCCACCGTCGACCTTGGTATCCAGGTCGTGCTCGGACAGATTCAACTTCAGCAGTTCGGCGGCGACCTCCTGCCACGCCTGACGGTGAAAGGCATTGTTGGCCGTCAGCACGCCGTCCATGTCGAACAGCACGCCGGCAGGCCGCCAGGGCCAGCCCTGCGCCCGTGTGACGGCGCTCATTCGCTCAGGGGCCCGTGCCCCAGGTCCTGCAACAGGCCGCGGTACAGCCGGGCGGCGGCTCCACGCACCTCGTCCAGTGACGCTTCTTCAGGAGCCAGTTCTAGAGCGGTTTCCAGAGCCTGAGCCAGCACAGCCGAGTAGATAGGCCATGCACCGTCAACCGGTCCTTCCGCCGCGGCCTGTGGGCTGCGGGGGCTGCCCAGTGCCTGCAACGCTTCTTCCGCTGCCAACCGCTCAGCGTCCTTCTTGCTGCGGCCCTCGCCGGAACCCAGCTGCTGCCCGTCTACCATCACCACTGCACGGAACAGCCGCTCGTGTGCGGGGCCGTGGGTTTCAACCTCAAACACCGGGGCCGCGCGGCCCAGCGTTACCAGCCGGGCAATCAGGTCACCTTTCGCGTTCATGTGCTCAGCGTAGCGCGTGGGTATGCCACGCCCCGCCCTGCGCTAAGCTGCCATTCCGGAACAATTGAATGGGTCTGTGTCCCAGGTCGCCCACTATGGCGGCGGCGCAGCCTGACTTCCGGAGGATTCATGACCGACCTACGAGCGCACGCCGAACCCGCCCGCCGCCTTGTTCTGGGCCTTCAGCATTCCATTGCCATGTTCGGCGCTACGGTCCTTGTGCCGATCCTGGTGGGACTTTCGCCGAGTGTGGCGCTGTTTGGTGCCGGTCTGGCCACGCTGCTGTTTCACCTGCTCACGCGGGGGCAGGTCCCGATTTTCCTGGGGTCGAGCTTCGCCTTCATTGCGCCGACTGCCCTGGTGGTCAAGGAGATGGGACCAGCCGCTGCCGCGGGTGGATTGATCGCGGCTGGTGCGATGTATCTGCTGTTTTCAGGACTGGTCAAGGTGTTCGGGACCCAGCGCCTGTTGCAGGTATTTCCGCCGGTCGTGACTGGACCGGTCATTATCGTGATCGGCTTAGGCCTGTCCAGCGTGGCTGTGAACCAGGCCAAGAACAACTGGTGGCTGGCGCTGGTCACGCTCGGCGCCGCCGTCATTGCGAGCCTGTGGGGCCGCGGGCTGTTCCGGATGATTCCTATCCTGATAGGCGTCGTCACTGGATATCTGGTCTCGCTGCTGACAGGTCAGGTGGACGCCGCTGCCCTCAGGGCGGTGGCTGAGGCGCCGCTGCTGGGCCTGCCTGACTTTCATGCCCCGACCTTTGACTGGCGGGCCGTGGCGATCATCGCGCCTGTGGCGGTCGTGACATTTATTGAGCACGTGGGAGACGTGATCGTCAACGGCCGTGTGGTCGGGAAGAACTTTCTGGAGAAGCCTGGACTCAGCCGGACCCTGTTCGCCGACGGAATCGCGAACATGAGCTCGGCCGCGCTGGGCGGCCCAGCGGCCACCACCTACGCCGAGAACACCGGCGTGCTCGCCCTGACCCGGGTCTATGACCCGCGTGTCCTGCAGATCGGCGCGGTGTTTGCCGTCCTCTTCGGCTGCTCTCCCAAGCTGGCTGCTGTTCTCAAGAGCCTGCCGCAGGGCGTGCTGGGCGGCGTGAGCGTCCTGCTGTTCGGCATGATCGCCTCGGTAGGCATCCGCACCCTGTCAGAGGCAAAAATCGACTTCGCACATAGCCGCAACCTGATCGTCGTGTCTCTGATCCTGGTGCTGGGCCTGGGCGGGGCTGCCTTTCCAGTGGAAATTGCTGGCACCAACCTGCAACTGCAGGGCATGGCCCTGGCAGCCCTGGTGGGCATCATTGCGAACCTGATTCTGCCAGCACAGCGGCCTGAGGCGGACGACCCTAAGGAGCGAACCCTGCACTGAAGCAGGCCACACGACACAGGGGCGCCTCTCAGATAGGAGGCGCCCCTGTCTTGTATCGGTCAGCTTACGTCTAGCGGCGGCCCTTGCGCCGGACCTTCTGTCCGGGCACGGTGGCCTGCTGGAACTCCTTGCCCTGCAGCTTGGCTTCAATGGCGCGGATCTGGTCGCGCAGGCTGGCGGCGCGCTCGAAGTCCAGGTCCTCGCTGGCCTGCCACATGTCGAGTTCCAGGTCGGTGAGCTGCGCGGTCAGGCTGTCGCGGTCGTTGCCCAGGGTGGCAGAGCTGATTTCCTCAGGCTGTTCCTCACCGCGGATCACGTCACGCACCCCCTTGATAACGGTGGTTGGCGTGATGCCGTGAGCTTCGTTGTAGGATGTCTGTTTCTCACGGCGCCGGGCCGTCTCTTCCATCGCAAACTGCATGGCTGGGGTAATCGTGTCTCCGTAGAGGATCACTTCACCGTTGACGTTGCGGGCGGCGCGCCCGATGGTCTGAACCAGCGCACGCTCGCTGCGCAGGAAGCCGGGCTTGTCGGCGTCCAGAATGGCCACCAGGGAGACTTCCGGCAGGTCCAGACCCTCGCGCAGCAGGTTGATCCCGACCAGCACGTCATAGTGTCCCAGCCGCAGGTCCCGGATAATCACCTGACGCTCCACCGAGTCGATGTCGCTGTGCATGTACCGCGCCTTGACTCCTTTTTCCAGCAGGTACTCGGTCAGGTCTTCGGACATGCGCTTGGTCAGGGTGGTGACCAGGGTGCGCTCGCCGATGGCGGTGCGCTCGCGGATTCGCCCCAGCAGGTCTTCTACCTGCCCGTTGATGGGCCGCACCGTGACCGGCGGGTCCACCAGACCGGTCGGCCGGATGATCTGGTCCGAGACGGCGTCGCTGACTTCGCGTTCGAAGGGACCCGGCGTGGCCGAGACGAACACGGTCTGACCGGTCTTGTCCATGAACTCCTGGAAGTTCAGCGGGCGGTTGTCCATGGCCGAGGGCAGGCGGAAGCCGTAATCCACCAGCGTCTGCTTTCTGGCGCGGTCCCCGTTGGCCATGCCGCCGATCTGCGGGACCGTGACGTGCGACTCGTCGATAAAGGTGACGAAGTCGTCGGGGAAGTAGTCCAGCATGGTGTAGGGCGTCGCGCCCGGCGCCCGGCCGTCGATGTGCCGCGAGTAGTTCTCGATGCCCGAGCAGTAGCCCAGAACCTTGAGCATCTCCAGGTCGTACAGGGTGCGTTCCTTGAGGCGCTGCGCCTCGAGCAGCTTGCCCACCGATTTGAAATAGTCCAGCCGCTCGTCGAGCTCCTGCTGAATGGTGCCGATGGCCCGCTCGATATTTCCGGCGCTGGACACGTAGTGCTTGGCGGGGTACACCACCGTGGCGTCGAGGTCTGCCAGCCGGTCTCCGGTCAGCGGATGCACCACGCTGATGCGCTCCACGTCGTCACCCCACAGCTCAATACGCAGCGGCTGCTCGTCGTAGGCGGGCCACACCTCGATCATTTCGCCTTTGGCCCGGAAGCGGCCTGGCATCATCTCGATGTCGTTGCGCTCATATTGCATGTTCACCAGCCGTCCCAGAATCTCGTCGCGGCTGACCGCATCGCCCTTTTTCAGAATCAGGTTCAGCGCGGTGTATTCCTTGGGGTCGCCCAGACCGTAGATACACGACACCGAGGCCACCACGATGGTGTCCCGGCGGGTCAGCAGGCTGCGGGTGGTTGAATGCCGCAGCCGCTCGATTTCCTGGTTGACCGCCGCGTCCTTCTCGATAAACAGGTCCTTGCCGGGGACGTACGCTTCAGGCTGGTAATAGTCGTAGTACGAGATGAAAAACTCCACCGCAGCGTCCGGGAAGAACTCCCGGAATTCACTGGCCAGCTGGGCCGTCAGGATCTTGTTGGGCGCCATGATCAGCGCGGGGCGCCCCGTTTCCTCGATCACTTTGGCCATGGTGTACGTTTTCCCGGTACCGGTGGCTCCCAGCAGCGTCTGGAAGCGCAGGCCGCTGTCCAGGCCGTCCACCAGGGAACGGATCGCAGTGGGCTGGTCGCCAGACGGGGTAAATGCGGATTTGACCTTGAGCATGAAACCTCCACAGGCAGAGAGCACGGCAGAACGGGCGGGATGGCGCAGGCTGAACGCCGAACGAATCCCCCCAGTTTACGCCCCTGACGTAAGAGGAAGGTAAGCCGGATGGCGGACGTGAATGCTTGGGCAAGCCAGTGAGGCAAGCAGCAGAGTGGAGCGGCGCCTGCTCTACCCGGCGCAACTCCGGGTAGACGCTCCAGAAGTAAAACGTCAGAGAGCCTGCTGTTCCTGTGCGTCCAGCGCCTCGCGCGCCACCGTCAGAAACGCCTTCACGATGGGATTGGCCGGCTGGCGCTGGCGGTTCCACACCGCCACGATGTCCACCAGGGGAGCGTCCTCCAGCGGGCGGTACACCACTCCCGGCAGGGCCAGCCGGCTGAAGAACTGAATGGGCAGGAACACGCCCACGCCGGCGGCCACCAGGGACAGCAGTGTTGGGACCTCAATGGCCTCCTGCACGACATTGGGCGTGTAGCCGGCCGTGGACGTCCAGCGCATGACCTGGTCGAAGTACGTGGCGCGCAGGTGCCGTGGGAAGAACACGAAGGGCTCGTCGCGCAGCGCGGCAATGGTCAGGCGGCGTTTGCGTGCCAGCGGGTGCCCGGCCGGAAGCGCCGCGACCAGCGGCTGGCGCCACAGCGCGCGCGAATCCAGCCCCGGATCCCGGACGGGCAGCAGCATCAGGCCAATGTCAATCAGACCGCCGCGCAGGGCAGCTTCCTGTTCCTGCGCGGTCAGCTCACGCAGGTCCACGCTGACGTTCGGGTACAGCTCGCGGAAGCGCCGCACGATTTCCGGCAGGCCCCCAAATGCCAGACCGCTGACGAAGCCGACCGTCAGGCGGCCGACCTCTCCACGGGCCGCGCGCCGGGCCCGGTCCACGCTCTGACTTGCCAGCGCCAGCGTTTCCCGCGCGCCGATCAGGAATTCCTGCCCGGCCGGAGTGAGCTGCACGCGGCGGGTAGTCCGAAGCACCAGCGGCACGCCGATTTCGTCTTCCAGATTACGGATCGAGTTGCTCAGCGCCTGCTGCACCACGAAGACGCGCTCAGCTGCCCGGCCAAAATGCTCTTCTTCGGCCAGGGCCACGAAATGTCGCAGGTGGCGGAGTTCCATCAGCGTCCCCGCACCGGGGCTGCGCCCGGAACGGTGGACAGAGGCACGCTCGAAAGAATGATCGAGGTCACCGGTTCGCCGTAACGCTTCATGACGCCAATGACGGTCTCCAGGTGCGAGGTATCGGCCACAGCCAGTTTGAGGACGTAACAGTCTTCTCCAGTCACGCGGTCAGCCGACAGGACCTCCGGCAGCCGTCCCAGTTCCGCCACAAAGGCGTCCTCCTGCCCGTACCGCAGGGTCAGGCGCAGGTAGGCCTGCAGTCCCTGGCCCAGCGCGCCAGGATTGATCTCGGCGCGGTAGCCACGGATGACGCCCGCGTCTTCGAGTCGGCGGAGCCGCTCGGCCACGGCCGGTGCACTGAGTCCCACCCGGCGGCCGAGTTCACTGAAACTTAGCCGCGCATTCTCCTGAAGGGCCGCGAGGAGAAGACGACCTGTTTCGTCGAGAGGACGCGGGGAATCGTAAGTCATACCTGCCCAGTACTTTAACATTGGGGGTTGCAGTGCATTTACACCTTAGATTCTGACTGTACGCGCCCCTGCCCTGACTCTTAAGATTGCGTTCATGACGACACGGCCCTTG
This sequence comes from Deinococcus deserti VCD115, assembly GCF_000020685.1. Lineage (NCBI taxonomy): Bacteria > Thermotogati > Deinococcota > Deinococci > Deinococcales > Deinococcaceae > Deinococcus > Deinococcus deserti. Next base: position 349,674 of record NC_012526.1, read on the forward strand.
CTTCAACCTGCTCCTCTGACGTTAACGGTGCTGGGGGCCCTCGCCGTGGTGTACGTGGTTTGGGGCAGCACCTATTACGCCATCAAGGTGGCTATCGGCAGCCTACCTCCTCTGGGAATGCTCGGGGTGCGCTTCGTGGTGGCGGGCATACTGCTGTACCTGTTCCTGCGGATGCGGGGTGCTGCGGCCCCGACCCGGCGCGAGTGGGCCTGGAGCGCAGTGATCGGCACCCTGCTGCTGGGTGGTGGCACCGGCTTCGTGACCCTGGCCGAGCGCGACGCGAGTTCCAGCGTCGCGGCCCTGATGATTGCCGTGTCGCCGCTGTTCGCCGGCATTTTTGCAGCGCTGTGGGGAGAGCGCACCCGGCGCCGGGAGTGGCTGGGGATCGGTGTGGGTCTGGTTGGGGTCGTGTTGCTCAACCTGGGAGAGCTGCGCGCTACACCTCTGGCGGCCATGCTGCTGGTGCTGGCGCCGCTGTGCTGGACCTTTGGCAGCCAATGGTCGCGCCGTCTGCCGCTGCCTGGGGGCCTGATGGGCAGCGCCGCGCAGATGCTGACCGGCGGGGCGGTTCTCGCCCTGCTGAGTGTGCTGACGGGAGAACGCTGGGGCACTCCTACGGCCGCCAGTGTCTGGGCGCTGGTCTATCTGACGGTCTTCGGCAGTCTGCTTGCCTATAGCGCTTACATGTATCTGGTCGCCCATACCCGCCCGGCCCTGGCCACCAGTTACGCCTACGTCAACCCGGTGGTGGCGATCATTCTGGGCGTGATGCTGGGTGGAGAGCAGCTGGGAGCATTGGGTTGGGCGGCCCTGGCCGTCATCGTGGCGGGGGTCGGACTGGTCGTATGGCCAGGACAGCGCACAGAGGGGTGACGCTGTCTTCGCCCCGATTAACCAGCACTCATGGTGAGTCCATGCATACTCGCGTGTTGGAAGTGTGGAAAGCAGAAGCCTAGACTGGGGAGCATGACGAAAGCTGCCCTGAAAAGCCCGCCCCGTGCGGGTCTGCCTCCGCAGGAACGCGCGGCGCTGAACAGCGTCGAAACGCAGGAATGGCTCGACTCGCTGGCCTATGTGGTGGCGAATGCGGGTACCCGGCGCGCCGCTGAACTGCTCGAAGACCTCGACCACTACGCCTACTTTCACGGTGCGCCGATCGAGTTCAAGCAGACCACGCCGTACATCAACACCATTGCGCTTGAAGATCAGCCCGAGTACCCCGGCGACCTGGAACTGGAACGGAAGATCCGCAACATCATGCGCTGGAACGCCGTGGCCATGGTGGTCAAGGCCAACAAGAAGAGCGAGGGCATCGGCGGACACCTGTCGACCTACGCCAGCGCCACCGAACTGCTGGAAGTGGGGTTCAATCACTTCTTCCGTGGTCACGGCGCCGGCCAGGACCGCGACCTGGTGTTCTACCAGGGGCACGCCTCGCCCGGGGTCTACGCCCGCTCGTTTCTGGAGGGCCGCTTCGACGAGGCCCGCCTGAACCGTTTCCGCCGCGAGCTGAGCAAGGAAGGCGAGGGCCTGTCGAGCTACCCGCACCCCTGGCTGATGCCGGACTACTGGGAGTTCCCGACCGTCAGCATGGGCCTGGGACCGATTCAGGCGATCTATCAGGCGCGCTTTATCAAGTACCTGGAAAACCGGGGGCTCAAGCCGGCCGGTGACGCCAAGGTCTGGGCGTTCCTGGGCGACGGCGAGATGGACGAGCCGCAGTCGGTGGGCGCCATCCGCTTCGCCGCCTACGAGAACCTGGACAACCTGATTTTCGTGCTGAACGCTAACCTGCAGCGCCTGGACGGCCCGGTGCGCGCCAACTCCAAGGTGATCCAGGAGTTCGAGGCGCTGTTCCGCGGCGCAGGCTGGAACGTCATCAAGGTCATCTGGGACAGCAAGTGGGACGAACTGCTCCAGAAGGACTACAACGGCCACATCGTCAAGCGCTTCGAGGCGCTGGTGGACGGCGAATCGCAGCGTTACGCCGCTTTCGGGGGCAAGGAACTGCGCGAGCACTTCTTCAACACCCCCGAGCTCAAGGAACTGATCGCCGACTGGAGCGACGCCGACCTGGAGCTGCTTAACCGTGGCGGTCATGACGTGCACAAGGTGTACGCCGCCTACGCCAGCGCCATCAAGCACAAGGGCCGGCCCACCATCATCATCCCGCGCACCGTCAAGGGCTACGGCCTGGGCGAGACCGCGCAGGCCCGCAACGTCGCCCACCAGGTCAAGAAGCTGGAGTTTGACGCGCTGAAGAACCTGCGCGACCTGCTGGAACTGCCCCTGACCGACGAGCAGGTCGAGCACCTGGACTACTACCACCCGGGCGAGGACAGCCCGGAAGTGAAGTACGTACGAGAGCGCCGCGCCGCGCTGGGCGGTCCGATTCCTGCGCGCAAGGTGGAGTATCCCAAGCTGGACGTTCCTACTGGCGAGTTCTACGAGGAATTCAGCAAGGGCAGCGGCGAGCGCGCCGTGAGCACCACCATGGCCGCCGTCAGCATCCTGAGCAAGTTGCTGCGCGACAAGCAGATCGGCAAATACATCGTGCCGATCGTGCCGGACGAGGCGCGTACCTTCGGGATGGACGCCCTGGTGCCGCGCATTGGCATCTACAGCCCTCGCGGCCAGACCTACCGCCCGGTGGACTTCGGCTCGCTGATGGCCTACAAGGAAGCCAAGGACGGTCAGATGCTCGAAGAGGGCATCACCGAAGACGGCGCGATGTCCTCCTGGATTGCCGCTGGTACGGCCTATGCCCACCACGGCGTGCCGACCATCCCGTTCTACGTCTTCTACTCGATGTTCGGCATGCAGCGCATTGGGGACCTGGTGTGGGCCGCCGCTGACCAGCGCGCGCGCGGCTTCCTGCTGGGGGCCACTGCCGGGCGTACCACCCTGGCGGGCGAGGGACTGCAGCACCAGGACGGCAACAGCCAGCTGCAGGCCTACGTCGTGCCCAACCTCAAGGTCTATGATCCGGCTTTCGCCTACGAACTGGCTGTAATTTTCGAGACCGGTATCCAGCGCATGTACGTGGACGGCATCGACGAGTTCTATTACGTCACCATCGACAACGAGAACGAGCAGCAGCCCGCCATGCCCGACGATGGGCGCAGCCGCGAGGAAATCCGCGAGGGCATCATCCGCGGCCTCTACCGCTTCCAGTCGTCCGGGAACACGGGCGCCAAGCTGCGCGCACAGCTGCTGGCCGGCGGCCCGGCGATGGGCGCGGCGCAGGAAGCTGTCAAACTGCTAGGGAACTACGGTGTGGCAGCTGATCTGTGGAGCGTGACCAGCTACAAGGAACTGCATCAGGACGCCCTGCTGGCCCAGCGTCACAACATGCTGCACCCCCTGGAAGCCCCCCGCGTGCCCTACGTGGCGCAGCAGCTCAGCCAGGAAAACGCCCCCGGCGTCCTGATTTCGGTCAGCGACTACGTGAAGCTGGGTGCCGACGGCCTCAACGGTCACCTGGACCGCAAGCTGTGGACCCTGGGTACCGACGGCTTCGGCCGCAGCGAGGCGCGCGAGGAACTGCGCGACTTCTTCGAGGTGGACGCCCGGCACGTCGTGCTGGCCACCCTGTACGCCCTGCAGCGTGACGGTCAGGTCGCCGGCGACGTGGTGGCCAAGGCCATCGCTGACCTGGGCATCGACCCGGAGCGCGAAGCCCCGGTTCTCCGCTAAGCGTTAAGGCGAGCCCGCGTAGACGGGTGGGCCCGGACTGAAACAATAGACACCGCGCCCGCCCCCACCTTTTTTCCTGACCCATAAGGAGCCGTGAGCCATGGCGACCCAGCTGAACCTCCCCGACGTGGGGGACAACATCGAGAAAGGTACGGTCGTGACCGTGCTGATCAACCCGGGTGACACCGTCACCGAAGGCCAGCCGATCATTGAGATCGAGACCGACAAGGCCGTGGTCGAAGTACCGGCCAGTGCGTCAGGAACCGTAGAAGCCGTGAATGTGAAGGTCGGAGACACCGTGCCGGTGGGCGGCCTGATTGCCACGCTGGGGGGCGGAACTGCCTCTGGTGCCGCACCAGCCACCGCTGACGCAGGAGCCGCGAAGACTGGCAACCTGCCCGACAACGCCGCCGAGCCGGATTCCAGCACCGTAGCGGATCAGGCAGAAACGGCCCACCGTGTCGCAGCTGCCCAGGTGGAAAGCCAGAAGGAACAGGCGCATCAGGGTGGGGGGCAGGTGCCGGCAGCCAGTGCGCCAGCCCCGCAGCAGGCTGCACCGGCCGCTGGTGGCTCAGCCCAGCAGGTCACGCTGCCGGACGTTGGAGACAACATCGAGCAGGGCATCATCGTGTCCATTCTGGTCAACGTCGGGGACACGGTCACCGAGGGCCAGCCGGTGGTGGAACTGGAGACCGACAAGGCCGTGGTCGAGGTGCCTTCCAGTGCGGCCGGCACCGTTGAGGCTGTGAATGTGAAGGTCGGAGACCCGGTGCGGATCGGTGGCGTGCTGCTCACGCTGGCAGGAGGAGCTCCGGCAGCGGCGGCGCCCGCAGCTCAGGACAACGCACCAGCTCAGGCAGCTCCCGCCCAGTCCGCTCCTGCGCAGGACGCGCCGGCCACCGCCAGTCTCAGTAGCGAACGCCCCGCTGCAGCCAACAGTGCCAGTCTGCCGCCGGAACGCGCCCAGCCCGCCACCCAGCAGCCGGGAGCCGAGCGTCCCTACAACACCCAGTCCTACGACGGCCGCCAGCTCATTCCTGCGGCTCCCAGTGTGCGGCGCCTGGCGCGGGAACTGCGCGTGGACATTTATGAGGTGCAGGGCACCGGCATTGCCGGGCGCATCAGCGAGGAAGACGTGCGGCGCACCCTGGCTGGCACTCAGGGCCAGACGACTGCTGCTGCGTCGGCTGCTCCAGCGGCCCAGGCAGCTGCCGCGCCCCGCGCTGCTGCACCTGTGGCTCTGCCCAACTTCGAGAAGTGGGGTGGGGTGCGCCGCGAGGACATGAGCGGGATCCGCAAGGCCACCGTGCGCTCCATGACCGCCTCCTGGAGCACCATTCCCATGGTCACGCACTTCGACAAGGCCGACGTGACCCTGATGGAAGAAACCCGCAAGCGCTTCGCGGCGCGCGTGGAAAAGGCCGGCGGCAAGCTGACCATGACCCACATCCTGATGAAGGTCGTGGCCAATGCGCTGCACAAGTTCCCCAAGTTCGGCGCGAGCCTGGATCTGGCCGCCGAGCAGGTGGTGTACAAGGATTACGTGAACATCGGCGTGGCCGTGGACACCCCGGTGGGCCTGCTGGTCCCGGTCGTCAAGGACGCTGACCGCAAGAGCATCACCGACCTGGTGCTGGAACTCAGCGAACTGGCCGGGCGTGCCCGTGACCGCAAGCTCAAGCCTGACGAGATGCAGGGTGCGACCTTTACCATCAGCAACCTGGGAGGCATTGGCGGGCACGCCTTCACGCCCATCGTGAACTCGCCCGAGGTGGCCATCCTGGGAGTCTCACGCGGCGGCTTCGAGCCGGTGTGGAACAAGGAGACCAGCAGCTTCGAGCCTCGTAACATGCTGCCGGTCTCGCTGACCTACGATCACCGCCTGATCGACGGTGCGGACGCTGCCCGCTTCGTGCGCTTCATCTGCGAGTCGCTGGAAGATCCTTTCCTGATCTCGCTCTGAGCCACCCCTTCAGAAGGGCCCCGACTCGTAGAGGTCGGGGCCATCTTCATGGCCAGTCAGGCGGCCCAGCACGGCGACCTGCCGGGCCAGTGCCGTCAGTGTCCAGGCAAGGTCTGGCGGGTGGGCCCAATCATCCTGTGAAGGCACCTGTTCTTTCGCCAGAAGCCCGAGCTGCTCCAGCCCAAGCAGGGCAGCGCTCGCTTCCTGCCTGGAGAGCCCGGTGACTGTGAATGGCGTGCTGACCAGCAGAAACCCGGAAAAAGGATCGATAGGGTCGAGTCCCCGGAAATACTCGACAAACACACGAAGTTCACGGTCAGAGACGGCCTCGATCAGCCGGAGCGTCTGAAAGCGGTCGATCGTGGGAGTCACGTAAGACAGGGTGCAACTTGCCAGCGCGCGGGCAATAAAGCGCAGCTTGTCTTCGGATTCGGCCACCTCAGCGGCACGGACCGCCTGAACCACATTGGCCTCAAACGCATCCGAGCGCAGATAGGCGTGATCCACCTGCGCCGGGAAGGTCCTGAGAATCACGCCGAATTCCTCTTTCAGGTGCTGTGCCAGCCGCGCCGCCTGCTTCTGGTTGGCGTAGGCATACCAGCCCTGCAGGGACCCTGCGGGCAACCCAAGGGGTTCAAGGGTCTGCAGGACAGGAAGCAGCGGCTCCAGCGCGTTCATGTGCCCTGGCCTGACATGACCCGCCCAAAGTGGGTCTGGCCGATATACAGGTGAGCCTGCCAACCTGCCGCCCGCGCTGCTGCGACATTGTCAGCACTGTCGTCCCAGAACACGATCTGCTCCGGAGCCAGGGCCAGCCGCCGGGTCACTTCCGCATAGTATTCCGGGTCCGGCTTGCGGTAACCCACCGTGCAACTTGCGAACTCGCCGTCCACCACCTGATTCAGGCCGACTTCATGCAACAGGTGCCGGGTGCGGTGCGCTTCCTGATTGGTGGCCAGATAGCTGCGCCAGCCGGAGGCGCGGAGCTGACGAATATCGTCGAGCAGCGGCGTGTTTGGGTGATTCTCCGACTCCAGCCACTCGCGCAGGAACTCGTCAGTGGTCTGGGTGCGCCCCAGAGCCGCGATGAACGGAGGCAGGTGTGTGCGCAGGTCGCTCTTTCCGGTCGAAGCGGAAAAAAAAGCAGTCTGGAAAAATTCCCGGGTCAGCTCCGGGTGCTCACGCAGGAGCCTGACACCGAACCATTCCGGCGGGGTGACCAGAACGCCATCGACATCAAGCAGCAGGACATGGGTGTCAGGGTGCACCGCGTGAGTCTAACGGGAATGGCCGATGCGCCGGAGCACCGACGCACGTGACACTCTGACCATGCGGATTTCTGTGTCTGACGGTCTCCCAGGGCAGGTCTCCTGTGTAAAAGGTGACCCGCTGCTGATGCTCAGCGCTGGCCCCCGCTGCGTGACTTCCCTGGAAGACCTGGCCCAGGGGCAGGCGCTGCTACGTACCGGGCAGTGAAGACGGCGCGGGTCCTGAGCATTCCGGTTACTCCGGCAGATCTGTGCTGCTGGCAGAGCTCGCTTGCCTCACAGAGACAGCCCTTTTTCCTGACGGCCAGAGAAAGTCGGGATCTGGGCCTGTCCACTCACCCTCACAGTGGATAGGCCTGGACTCCGGAGGAGCGCGACACTTCACCATCTGGAATGTGGCCGGGGAGGCCGACCGGGTTGCCTGGCTGACGGCCAGCCAGTGGGCAGGGCTGGCACAGCCTATGCGGCGGGCATTGCTCTATACACAGGTTCGGCACAGACGAGGCAACGTGCCGCTGGGCCAGCACTATGCCGACCTGCTTCCAGCGCTTAAGAGGGGGCGCTTCCTCTCGAGGCCTGAACCGCTGACGCCGACTGTCCTCAATCGCCTTTTTGCGGGCGGGGCTGCCCCTGCCAGCATGGCCGGGTGCCGCAGGAGGTGTGTGACCGCGCCGCGCCACTGCTGCCGCGTGTTCAGGAACTGGCGGGAACATCTGCTGCAAAAGGCCAGGCTGGCAACTGCTTTGGTGCTGTCATGGGAGCAGCAGGCCTGACAGGTGCCGAGCACGCCTGGATGCAGCGCGTTCCTTTTGAAGCTTTTCTCCAGAAGCGTGCGTCGCCTGGCGGACGGGTCGATCAGCCGGGCACGCTCCTGATCTGGCGCAGCACAGATGGTCCGAGCCAGCATGCTGCCGTCACCCTGGGCGGTGGTTGGGCTTTTTATAAACCTTCGCAGTCGTGGATGACGCCCAGGCAGGTGCTCCCGGTGCATACGATCACCCAACGCTTCCGCACGCGGGGCCACCACCTGTCACGCTTCACCCTAAGCTCACTCCCGGTCGTCCGCCGGCTTACTCCGGACGCTGACTTTACTTTCCGTGTCGCGTCAGGCGCCACAGGGTGATGCCGTTGACGACCATCAGCAGCGCGCACAGCCCGGCCATCACCAGCTCACCGCGTTGCACGAAACGGAGCGCCAGGACTCCCCACAGAGCCACCAGCGCCGTCACCAGCCAGACACGCCACGCAGGAGCGTTCATTTGCTTGACCTCATGAAAGCCAGCCTACCGGTTCAGGCAGGGCAGGTGGTCCCGGCGGGATCACCGCTCAGCGGCTCGTCGCTCCTGAAGAGCCTCGGGCAGGGGCAGGCGCTGGGCGGACCGGCGCTGGGGACGCCTTCACGCCAGGTCCTGGGCTGGCTGCTCCTGTAGCTGAGGCCAGCGCGGCCCGCAGCGCTCCCGAGGCGTTCAGCAACCCCGCGCCGCAGGTCCGGGCAGGATCAGGATCACAGCCGCCCGAAAACGGGGTGGCGGTGCGGGTCAGCAGGTCACGCACCTGCGCTGGCGTCAGGCGGGGCCGGACGGTCAGCAGCAGGCTGGCTACCCCCGTGACATGTGGCGCAGCAAAACTGGTGCCGTCGGGGCTGCGTTCCCCATTCATGCCGCTCAGGCTGCTGGCAGGAATCCCGTGACCCTGCTCTCCGCCGGGGGCACCCAGGGCGACACTCCGGCCCCAGTTGGCATAGGTCGGGCGCTGCCCGCTGTGCGTCACGCTGGTCACCGTCAGCACGTTCCGGCACCCGGCTGGTGAGTATCCGGCAGCGTCGGCGCCGTCGTTGGCTGCCCCGGCAATCACGAGCGTGCCGCGGGCGGTCACGGCGTCCACGGCCGCCTGCACCCGAGGGTCGCAGCGGGTCAAGGGAATGAAGTCGGCATACAGGCTCAGGTTCAGCAGCCGGGCCGGGTTGGGGTTGGTCGGCACTCCAGGCACCGGAATCCCAGCAGCCCATTTCAGACTGTCGACCAGATCCCCCACTTCAATTAGACCGTCGTTGCCCGCCACGCGCACATGCACGATCCGGGCCTGCGGGTTGAGCCCCGCCATGCCGCGCCCGTCGTGTGCGGCGGCAATCAGGTTGGCAATCACCTCGCCGTGGTAGGCGTACTGACCGGTGGCACTGGCGTCGCGGTCACGGCCGTCGCCGTCTCCAGAGCGGGCAGGGTTGCTGACAAAGTCGTAGCCGTTCACCACCCGAGCGCGCAGTTCGGGGCTGTCGACATACCCGGTGTCCAGCACGGCCACGGTGACCGGCGGGCCCCAGGACCGGTTGGCAGGCAGCTGTGCCCAGGCTCCAGGCACCTGAATACTCTGTAGGTTCCACTGGCGCTCAAACAGTGGGTCGCTTGGGCGGGGAACCGGCGTGGACGTTACAGGTGCAGGTTTCGGGGTGGGCTTCGGCGCTGTCAGGGGTGTAGGACGAGGCGCGGCGGTCCCAGGCTGCGGGGTAAACACGGGCACCAGTGACGGAAGGGGAGAGACAACCGGCTGCAGCTCGGGCAGGGCTGCCGGGCTGCTGATCGGCCGGGCAGGGATTGAAGCAGCCTGCTGAGCACTGACAGAACCTGACAGCATCGCACCCAGCACCAGCAGAAGCGAGAACCCTGTCGGGAAGGAGACCGGCAGACGTGAGGTGCGGCGCATATCCCGCAGTTTCCTCTGAGCGCCTGATGTTCACCTGAGCCCCGCTTGGGGATACCATCACGCTATGACCACAACCCAGCCGAAACAGGTCCTGCCCAGCGTGGTGGTGCTGACGGGTGCTTCCAGCGGGATCGGGCGGGCCACGGCACGGGAACTGGCCTCCCGGGGGCACACCCTGGTGCTGGCCGCCCGCCGGGCCGATCAGCTGATGCAGCTGGCCCTGGAACTGGACGCCAGTGGCACGCGAGTGATTGCCGTGCCAACCGACGTAACCAGCCCTGACGCCCGCCGTTATCTGATTGAGGTCGCCCGCGGACACTACGGGCACATTGACGTGCTGATCAACAATGCCGGCGTCACGGTGGAGCAGGGCTGGTGGTGGGAGGACCCGGACCCCATGAGGGTGCTGCGGGTCAATCTTGAAGCCCCCATTGAGCTGACCCGGCTGGCGCTGCCGGATATGCGCGCGCGTGGTTCCGGCCACATCATCAACATCGGCTCGGTGGCCGGGCGCGCCGCGACCAACGGCATCTACAGCGCCAGCAAGTTCGGCCTGCGCGGCTTCAGCCTGGGGCTTCGCCGCGAACTGCTGGGGACAGGCGTGAACGTCAGCCTGATCGCCCCCGGCTTCGTGAAAAGCGAGATGACCGCCAGCGCACGCCTGCCCATGCCGGGGCCGGAAGTCGTTGCGCGGGCCGTGGCCGCAGTCATGGACCACCCGCAACGGGAAGTGATTGTTCCCGGGGCTTACCGGGCGCTGGCCTTCCTGGACGCAGCGCTTCCTGGCGTGGGTGACCTGCTGGTTCGCCGGCTGATTCGCCGGCGCTACAACCACCCGAACTGACGTGCCTGCTGGGACCCTGAAGTGATCTCCAGATCACCGCTGCTTTAAGGCCACCTTGAGGCGAGCGGGCTGAAGGCCGCTTACACTGGGCGGGTGAGCTCCGCCAAGACTGCTTTCAAGGCCCTGTTGCCGGTACTGGAACGGTTGGTGACCGTGGTCGACCGGGTGGCCAGTGGCTACCTGCAACCCCGCCGTGCCCGGGGCAAGCTGATTCTGCAGCCTTATGTCGGCTGGGGCACCCCCGAGCAGGTCGAGCTGTCGGGCCGGGTGCTGCTGCCCCGCACGATTCATCCCGCCCGCAAGGGCGACCGCCGGCTGCGCAACGTTCAGAACATCCTGCGCCGCATGATGTCGCGCGAGGTCGGCGGCGTGACGGTTACAGGCACCCTGGGAGGCCAGAGTGTTTCCGCCGTCAGTGATTCGGACGGGTACTTCACGCTGACGTTTGCGCCGGCTGAAGCGCTGGCCAGTGGCTGGCATCAGGTCTCACTGCAGATCGGCGGCCGCGAGGGCGTCACGCCTGGTCGCGTGCAGGTGGTTGCAGCAGCCCGCTACGGCATCATCAGCGACCTGGACGACACTGTGATCAAGTCGGACGTGACCAGTGTGGCGCGCATGCTGCAGACCGTCATGAGCGGCAACGCTCGGACCCGCCTGCCGTTTCCAGGTGTCGGGGCCCTGTACCGTGCCCTGACCCGCGAGGGTGAGGCCCGCAACCCTATTTTTTATGTTTCAAGCAGCCCCTGGAACTTCTTTGACTTGCTGTGGCAGTTTCTGGAATACCGCCGGATTCCGCTGGGGCCGCTGTTCCTGCGTAACTGGGGCTTTGATCTGCTGTCCGGCCACGGCACTTACAAGCACACCGTCATAGAGCAGCTGTTTCGCAAATACCCGCAGCTGCCTTTCGTGCTGGTCGGAGACAGCGGTGAGAAGGATCCCGAGATCTACGCCGAGGTGGTGCGCCGTCATCCCAACCGGGTTCTGGCGGTGTATATCCGTGACGTGACCGAAGCTTCCCGCGATCAGGGTGTGCTGAAGCTGCGTGAGGAGGTCCGCAAGGCTGGAGTGGACCTGGTGCTGGCCGCCGACAGCCTGAACGCGGCCAGCCACGCCATGGCCATGGGCCTGATCACTCCGGGGGAATACCGCAGCGTCCTGACCAGTGTGGCGCGCAGCTACGAGACCTGAGAGGCCTGGATGCACATGAGCAGGGGCCACAGCGCACATGCTGTGGCCCCTCGCTTATCGGTCTTTTTCAGTCCTGGGACTGGCCACCGGTACCGCCGCGGCGACCACGGCGGCGGCGGCGGCGCTTGGCCTCGTCGCTCTGGCTGTCACTGACGGGCGCCGCCGCCTGTGGAGCGCGTGGAGCCGGCTGCGTCTGCCCCTGAGGGCCGCCAGGACGGCCGTTCACACGCCCTACTGCGCCGCGGTCATTGCTGCCGCGTGTGTATCCGCGGTTGCCGCGCTCGCTGCTGGCGCGGTCGGGACGGTCAAAGCGTCCTCCGCGCCCGCCCTGCGGTTCTTCAGGCGGCATGTTCTCCAGGGTCCAGTCTCCAAAGTACATGCGCTGCACGGTGATGTTGACCGGACGCAGGTGCTCGTTACGGGGACGCTCCAGGGTGATCACGCGGCGCGCACCTCCCTGAAGACGCGGCCCCATGGACACGCCGCCGAAGGTCCGGCCCTGCTGGCCAGGGCCGCGGCGGTCGCCACTGCGGTCACGCTCGTAGCCGCGTCCGCCTGCGCCCGTACGTTCCTGACGGGCCGGAGCGCTCTGCACGGCTGGCTGAGGGTCATCCAGCGTGAACTTGCGCGGCGCAGTGGGCGTGACGCTCTGCAGCTTCTCGCGCCGCTCGGCTTCGCGTTCCTCGCGGCGACGGGCGCGGGGTTTTACTTCGTTCATGTCTCTCTCCTGGGTGCTGTCCCCGAGGGTCAGGTCAATCATGCGGGCCATCGGGTTGACGGCACTGATGGTCACGGTCACCGAGTCTCCCAGGCGGAAGGTGCGGCCGCCCGAGCGTCCGCGCAGCATCTGCGCGTCCTCGATATACACGTAGTAGTCGTCGTCCAGGTTGGAAATATGAAGCTTGCCTTCCACCCCGTTGTCCAGCGCCACGTACAGGCCGCTGGCCACCACACCAGACACGTTGCCGGCGAAGGTTTCCTGCAGGTGCTCCTGGGCCCACTTGGCCTGATAGTACTTGGTCAGGTCACGTTCGGCTTCGGCGGCTGTGCGCTCGCGGTCGCTGGTGTGGTCCCCCATGGCTGGCAGGCGGCCCTGCAGCTTCGCAACCTCGCGGTTGCCAGCCTTGAGCTCCCCACCCAGCACGCCCTTGAGCACGCGGTGCACCATCAGGTCAGGGTAACGGCGGATCGGCGAGGTGAAGTGCAGGTACTCGTCGAAGGCCAGCCCGAAGTGTCCCAGGTTCTCGCCGGCGTACTTGGCCTGCTGCATGGAGCGCAGCAGCAGGGTATTGACCACGCTTTCGCGCGGTGTTCCGCGGACCTGCTTCAGGACCGCCTGATACGCCTGCGGCGTCGGCTCGCCGCCGGGGAAAGCCAGCCCCAGCCGCCCGATGGCCTGCGAGACTTCCTGGAAGCGTTGCAGGGTCGGTTCCTCGTGAATACGGAACAGGGTGGGAATCTCGCGCTGCAGCAGGTAGTGCGCGACCACCTTGTTGGCCAGCAGCATCAGGTCCTCGATCATGCCGCGCGCAGTTTCCTCGCGGATCGGAATGAGTTCCATGCGGCCGTCGGGGCCCACGTCCACCTTGACCTCGCGCATCTTGAAGTCCAGCGAGCCTTCGCGCAGGCGCTTCTGACGCAGCTTGGAGGTGATCTTGAGCAGCAGGTGCAGGTCGCCTTCCAGGTGGCGGGCGTGGTCCGGCAGAGTCGCGGTGGCCTCGCTGTAGGCCTGCACCTCGTCGTAGGTCAGCCGCGCCTTGGAGTTGATCACGCTGGGTGCAATCTTGACGTCCAGGATGTCGCCCTCGGCGCTGAGCTCCACCAGGGCCGTCATGGTCAGGCGGTCCTGGTACGGCACCAGGCTGCACACTCCGTTGCTGAGGTGCTCGGGCAGCATGGGCAGCACGCGGCCCGGCAGGTACACGCTGGTGGCGCGTGCGTAGGCTTCATCGTCAAGCGGTGTGCCTTCACGCACGTAATGACTCACGTCCGCGATGTGCACCCCCACCACGAAGGTACCTTCTGGCGTGGGCTGGATGTGAATGGCGTCGTCGAAATCCTTGGCGTCGCGGCCGTCTACCGTGAAGATGTTGAATTCACGCAGGTCAAGCCGCCCCACCAGGGCCTCGGCGGGAATCTCGGTCGGAATGGCAGCCGCCTCAGCCATGACCTCGCCGGGGAACTCCCCGCGCAGGCCGAACTTCACGATCACCGCTTCGGTTTCGGTCTCAGGATCATCCTGCTCGCCCAGTACGCGGACAACCTGACCAAAGACCTCATCCTCACCGGTATTTTCCGGCCAGAACAGCTCGGTGACCACACGGGCGCCGGCCTGCAGGCCTTCGAGCCCTTCGGGCAGTACCAGGATGCGGTGACGCGCGCGGTGGTCGTCGGGCTTGAGGATGGGGTGGCCGTGGTGGAATTCCAGCGTCCCGACCAGCTTCGAGTAGGCGCGCTGAACGATACGCACCACCGAAGCGCGCGGATTGCCGTCGCCGCGCTGCCCACGGCGGGGGCCCCCACCGCGGCCACTGTCACCGCGTCCTTCCATACGGACCAGCACGATGTCACCGTTCCAGGCTTCCAGGGTCTGCTCGGCCGGGATGTAATAATCTTCGCCACCGGAATCCGGCACCACGAAGCCGAACCCCGCAGCCGAGGCCTGGAATTTGCCGCGCACCAGGCTCATCGCCTCGGGCAGGCCATAGGTGCGCCGGCGGGTGCGGACGACCGTGCCGGACTCCACCAGGGTTTCCAGCAGGGCTTCCAGATCACGCCAGTCGCCCAGGCGATTCATCATCTGGCGGGTGAAGGTGCGCTCCAGATCCCGGACATGCACCGGGCGGCCCAGCTTACGCAGCTGTGCCACGACCAGTGCCTGCGCAGGATCGCGTTCGAGCAGGTCCGTGTCGGTATCCGTGTCTTCTGAGGCTTCAGAAGCGGGTTCAGGGTCACTTTCAGGAGTGCTGGCCACAGGGGCCTCGTTCTGCACCTGGACTTCCACGTCAGCCGTCGGTGTGGCAGCTTTGGCCTTGCGGGGGCGGCGGCTGGGCCTGGGGGCGGCTGGTTCGGACAGCGGTTGTGCGGCCCCGCCGGTGACGACGGCTCCCGCCGGATCAGCGTTGACCGCCGAGGAATCCACCAGGGGTTCCTGGGTGGTCTGGGTGATGGTCTGGACCGCAGCGGCAGGCGCCTCGCCGGCTTCTACTGGTTCCACACCATCAAGCAAAGGCAGCGCAGCCGGCTGCTTACGGGGCCGCCCGCGGCGTTTGGGCACTTCCAGAATGACAGGCTCGGCGCTCTGGCCGCCGCCAGCAACTTCGATGGGCTCTGCATCGGCTAGCGCAGGTGTGGGTTCCATCGCCTTGGCCCGGGGCTTCCGGCCACGCTTGACCGGCGGTGTGGCGGGTTCCGCCTCGACCGGGTCCGGGCTGAGCATCGGCCGAGGGTCATCCAGGATGGTGTCATCATTGGCCGCGGTTGGAGCCGCCGGCTCGGCTGCGGCGACCCTGGCAGGACGGCCCCGGCGTCTCTTGACGGAAACAGGGACCGGGGCTGCCGGCTCATCCGCAGCAGTTTCGGGAAGCGCAGCACTCTCGGGAATGGCATCTTCCTGGACTGCGTCAACAGCAGCTGGTGAAGCTGCCTCAATCGGTGGCGTGGCGGCTTTGGGTTTACGCCCGCGTTTGACAGGTGCACTCACCTCAGGCTCGGGAGGCGTGAAAGCAGGCAACTCGGCTTCTGTGGCAGAGGCTGGCGTTTTGCGTGCTGGGCGGCCACGCCTGGCAGGCGCAGCCTGGGCGACAGGCGCTTCAGCTGCAGCATTTTTCCGGCGGCGGGTCACGGGCGCGTCGGCTGCCGGCTCACTTGCCGGAGCCGCCTGACCACGTCTGGCGGTAGATTTCTTGGTCGTAACGGTGTCCTCCGTCTGTTGCGGCGCGGCGGCCTTGTTTCGGCGCCGCTGGCCTGAGTTCTGTATGGGTTGTTCGGCGGATACGGCGTCAGTCACAGCTTCGACCGGCACCTCACCTTGTTTTTTCACTCTTGGCATGAACGCACCTGGGTGTTCAGGACGCGCCCGGAGGCTGTTGTCTGTGGGGTGGAGCAGGCCAGTCTTAAGTTGCTGACGCGCTGCTGCTGTCCCCCTCGGCCCCCGGGAACTGGTTTTTCGCTTTACTCGGGCCGCGCCTGGTTCACCACTGCCCCGCAGGCGTCTGTGTGGGGGCGCTGTCCTGTACCCGGCAGCATAAGCAGCATAACACGGCCCGCCTGACGCAACCTTTACGCACCCTGAGCGCTTGGCGCAACGCACCTGGGAGTAGGAAATGGATGAACCGGCTGAAACGAAACGAGCAGCACAGTCTGCGAAATGCTGGAGAGCACTGTTTTGAGAGGGTTGAAGCCCAGAACCGATGGGCCACCCGAAGCCAGAGATAAAGAACGAGCAACCTGCTGGGGTTTCTGCATTGGCAAGGCGCTCCAGCGGGCTCCGGCACCTGGAGCGCCGCAAACCCTCCGAGGAAACACCTGTCTGGTCGCATTCGGGCCTGTCGCAACAAAAGTCAGTTCTTCCAGCGGACTCGGCGCTCTATGCAAGGTGGCGTGGAACTGCCCCAGGACAGACTGATGGTGCATTCACCCTGCTCTGCAAGAACCACGCTGAGTCTGGTCAAACCCATGTTTCCTATCTGGAATCCGGGTTTCAGGAACGCTCCACCCAACCCGTGAGCGGAGCGTGGTCGCTCAGGCGCGCCTCGCGGTCCACGCACACGCCACGCACCTGCACCCCGGCCGACAGCAGGTAGTCGATGCGCCAGCCGACATTGTTCGCATAGGCGTTGCCGCGGTTGCTCCACCAGGTGTACTCCGCCGCTTCGCCCAGGCAATTGCGGTGGCAGTCGACCAGACCGGCCGAAAGATGGGCCGTCATCCATTCACGTTCGTGCGGCAGAAAGCCGCTGTTCTTCCGGTTGCTGCGCCAGTTTTTCAGGTCAATTTCGCGGTGGGCGATGTTGTAGTCCCCACCGATCACCACCGGCGTCTGTTCATCCAGCAGAGCCTGGACCCAGGTGTGGTAGTCGTCCAGTATGCGGTCCTTGAACCCTTGACGGAGCTCGCCGCTGCTGCCGCTGGGCAGATACACGCTGACAAAGCGCACCCCCTGCACCACGGCGCTGACCACCCGGCCCTCAGCGTCCATCTCATCGTGCAGCATGCCTGCCCGGATGTCGCGCAGGGGGTGGCGGCTCAGCACTGCCACGCCGCTGTAACCCGCCTTCTGCGCCGGAAACCAGGCGCCGTCGTACCCCAGGTCTTGCAGCGCTTCGGGCATGGGGCCGGCCCGCACTTCCTGCAGCAGCAGGACGTCAGGTGCTTCGCGTAACAGCCAGTCGCGCAGACCCTTGCGCAGGGCGCTGCGCAGGCCATTGACGTTTAGGGTGGTGACCTTCAGGGCAGAGGCTGAAGACGGAGAGGCGGACGTCATCGTCTCCGAGGATAGCGGCCTCCTGACGCAGCAGCGCCGCTCTTGCAACTGGCTATTCAGGCCGGGCCGTTTAGGCGTCGTTCAGTCAACTCACGTCCAGGGGGCCGCGCCTGACCGTTACGCTAAAGGAATCATGACCGACATTAAATTCCGCAATGAATCGGATGGGCTCGAGTACGAGATGACGCATCCCAAAGCTGCGCGGGTGCTGCAGGACGTGCAGCAGTGGGCACAGCGCAACGAGTTCACGCACGTCACGTTCTGGCGTGATGCGGCCGACGAGCACAAGCTCTGGGTGCAGCTGGGCGATGACCGCCTCAATTACTGGATTCATGACACGACCTTTACAGAAGGCAAGCACGATACCGTGGAAATGCAGATGGACTACGCGCGCGGTGCCCAGCGCCGAAGTGCTGCTGGCTACGAAAAATTCGATAAATAACCCGCATTTCTAAAGCAAAGGCGCCGGTTGAGCCAACAGGTCCTCTGAAAACTTCAGTGAGTCCGGAGTGGTGGGCGGTGCAGGGTGCTGATGAAAAGAGCTGAACCCCAGCCTCGACTTCTGGTGCCCTTCTAACCTGCACGTCCTCGTGGGGGTGCACACTGCCTTCAGATGAAGGCCACCCGCCTTCGGAAGGAGGGTCTGTATGCACGAGCACCCCAGCCAGAACCATGACCTGGAAGATGACGATCTGCCGGTAGGCCAGGTCCTGGACCGCCGCCACGCCTTGCGGTTATTAGGTCTGGCGGGAGGCGCGGCGTTTGTCGGCGGGCTGGCACTGGCCCGCCAGACTGGGCCGGGTCGCCCGGCTCCTGCAGCCGCTGGTCTCCCGGGCTGCGTCGTGCGGCCACAGTCGGCTCAGGGCCCGTTCTTTACCGACGAGCGACTCAGACGCCGCGATATCCGCACGGACAGCGCCAGCGGCAGGGTGGCGGCCGGCGTGCCCCTGACCCTCACTTTCCAGGTGTCGCGGGTGGGGCTGCGGGTGTGTGAGCCGCTTGCAGGGGTGGTCGTGGATGTCTGGCACTGCGACGCGCTGGGGATGTACAGCGACGTCAGCGACCAGAGTTTCGACACCAGAGGCCAGAATTTTCTGCGCGGGTACCAGATCACCAACGCCCAGGGACGCTGCAGCTTCCAGACGATCTATCCCGGCTGGTACCGGGGCCGCGCGGTGCATCTCCATTACCGCCTGCGCACGCTTGACGCCCGTGGCAGGGTCAGCGGCGATTTCGTTTCACAGCTGTTTTTCGAAGAGGCATTGAATGAACAGGTGCACGCTCTGGCGCCCTACCGGCAAAAAGGACGCCGTGACACGCTTAACAGCACCGACAGCCTGTACCGCAACGGAGGTAATCAGATGCTGATCCGTGCCACCGGAACGCCTCAAAAAAGCCTGATGGCCACCTTCGACGTGGGGCTGCTCAGCTGAAGCGCGCAACGTAGACACTCAGGTGTAGCGCGTCCTCTACCGGGAAGCGCTGGCTGCTCACCGGGACTCTCAGCGCGGAAGCCTGAACCAGCTCGCGGGCATGGGCTTCTGTGACCTTCACGCGCACCCGCACGTCAAGCCGAACGGCCACAAGAGCAGCGGCCTGAAGGGCTTCGCGCAGTGGTGCGTCCGGCCCCCGATCAGAGCCGGGACGCCCCAGAGCCCGCCATGTAGACGCCAGATGCCCGGGTCCATGGGCGGCCAGAACCAGCTGGCCGCCCGGCCGCAGGACCCGCTGGGCCTCCGCCAGGGCCACCAGAGGACGCGGCAGGTGCGAAAGCACCCGCACCAGCAGCGCGGCGTCGAAGCTGCCAGGCAGATAGGGCAGGGCTTCAGCCTGACCGTGACGGACGCCAGCTCCGGGGCGCGTATCGATCCCATCCAGGGTGCCGGCGTGTCCGCGAGCTTCCAGTTCACGCAGCAGCAGACCTGTTCCTGCACCGACGTCCAGTACAGCCGCGGTGGTGGGGAGGTCCAGCAACTCCAGAAGCGGTCCAGCAGGCCAGTTTTCCCCGCCCAGACGGAAGCACAGGGCGTCACGCGCAGCCAGGGTCATGGCTTCAGCATAAAAAAGAGAGGCAGGCGCGTGCCTGCCCCCCTGCGCTGCGGCGCGAGTTTTACATCTCCATGCGTGTTTTCAGGAAGTTGGTCATGACCGCGCCTCGTTTGTAGAACGGGTTGTCCATGATCTTCACGTACAGCGGAATGGTGGTTTTGGGCCCCTGAATGACCGTCTCTTCCAAGGCTCTTTTCATGCGCGTGATGGCCTGCTCGCGGTTGTCGTGATGCACGATCAGCTTGCCAATCAGGCTGTCGTAGTGCGGCGGAATGACGTAACCCGAGTAGCAGTGGCTGTCCACCCGCACGCCAGGACCACCTGCGAAGTGCACATCGTCGATCTTGCCCGCCGCCGGCCGGAAATCCTTGTCGGGATCCTCGGCATTCAGGCGGCATTCGATGGAGTGGCCCTGCAGCTTGATGTCTTCCTGCTGCAGCGTCAGACCGTGTCCCGAGGCGATTTCCAGCTGCAACTTCACGAAGTCCAGCCCGGAGATCATCTCGGAGACGCAGTGTTCCACCTGAATGCGGGTGTTCATCTCCATGAAGTAGTAGTTGCCGTCGCGGTCAACAATGAACTCCAGTGTGCCGGCCCCGGCGTAGTTCACATGTTTGGCCAGCCGCACGCCCGCATCCAGGATTTCTTGGCGCAGCGTGTCCGGCAGGGTACTGGGCGCTTCTTCGATCAGCTTCTGGTTGCGCCGCTGGATCGAGCAGTCGCGCTCGCCGATGTGGATCACGTGGCCTTTGCCGTCCCCCATGACCTGCACTTCGACGTGCCGGAACTCTTCGAGGAACTTCTCCATGATGACTGCCGGGTCGCTGAAGTACAGCCGCGCTTCTTCCTGCGCCTGTGCGAAGCCCTTGGCGAGTTCTTCCTGGGTGCGGATGACCTTCTGGCCGCGCCCGCCGCCCCCCGCCGAAGCCTTGAGCAGCACCGGATACCCGATCTGCTTGGCCGCCAGCAGCGCGGCGTCTACGTCTTCCAGGACCCCGGTACCGGGCACGACCGGCACGTTGCTGGCCGCGGCGATTTCACGCCCGCCCGCCTTGGAACCCAGCGCGCGCATACTCTCGGGCGTGGGCCCGATAAACACGATGCCGTGCTCGCGGCACATCTCGGCAAAGTCCGGGTTCTCGGCCATGAAACCGTAGCCCGGGTGGATGCCTTCGGCGCCGGTCATCAGCGCAGCAGACAGGATGTTGGGAATGTTCAGGTAGGACTGGTTGCTGGCTGGTGGCCCCACACACACGCTTTCGTCCGCCAGCAGCACCGGCAGGCTTTTCTCGTCGGCAGTGGAATACACCACCACAGTCTTGACGCCCAGTTCGCGCGCAGTACGGATCACACGCAGGGCGATTTCGCCACGGTTGGCGATCAGGATTTTTTTAAACATCGCTTCTATGCCCCTTTTCAGCGAAGAATCTGGTGACAAGGCCCGGTGGGAGCCGCTTGACGGCGGCTGCCCCCATACCTGCGCGCTCGATCACTCGATGATGAACAGCGTCTGACCGTATTCGACGGGTTCGGCGTTCTTCACCAGAATCTCGCGCACCGTGCCGCCCTGCTCGGCTTCGATCTCGTTCATCAGCTTCATGGCCTCGATGATGCACAGGACCTGTCCGGCCTGCACGGTGTCGCCCACCTTGACGTAGGGGGGAGCGTCGGGGCTGCTGGAGGCGTAGAAGGTCCCCACGATCGGTGCCTTGACCGGAGTCCCGGCGCTGACGGGCTTGACCGGAGCAGGCGCAGCTTCCACCTCGGGCGCGGGCGTCGCTGCAGCGGGAAGGGCCGGAGCGGCGTCCGTTGCCGGTGCCACAGGCGCGGGTGCAGCCGGAGCCGCAGGAGCGTGACCCGCGCCTGGCATAAAGATGGGTGCTGGTGCGCTGGGCGCCGGGGACGGGTAGGACACGGCCTGGGGACCGCGCTTGAGGTCCATGGCAAAGCTGCCGGTCGAGAGGCTGAATTCGCGGACATCTGCCACGCTCAGGGCATCGAGAATCTTCTTGAGGTCTTCGGGATTCATGGGTCCTCCTTGTGGCGGCGCCGGTTGGTCCGTGCTGTAGCTGCTTCATCATGCAGCGCTGCCAGGGCCACCTGTCACCTAACGGTCGTTTGGCTGAACGCAGTCTAACGAAAAAGCCGGGAGGCGCCGCTCCGGTTTCCCAGTGGCGACGCCTCCCAACTCAGACACTCAGGCGCGGCTCAGGTACTGGCCGGTACGGGTGTCCACCTTGACGTTGGTGTCCTGTTCCACGAACAGGGGCACCTGCACCACGGCGCCGGTTTCGAGCTTGGCCGGCTTGGTGCCGCCCGAAACCGTGTCGCCACGCACGCCGGGGTCGGTTTCCACGATCTTCAGGATCACCTGGTTGGGCAGCGTGATGGTCAGGGCCTTTTCCCCGTACATCGCCACTTCCACTTCGGTGTTCTCCTTCATGAACTTGGCCGCGTCGCCCACCAGCGAAGGCGGCAGGATCACCTGTTCGAAGGTGTCCATGTCCATGAACATGAAGTCGGCGCCGTCTTTGTACAGGTACTGCATCTTCTTGCCCTCAACGTAGATGTCCTGCAGCTTTTCGCCGCTGTTGAAGGTGCGGTCCACGATGCTGCCGGTTTCCATGTTGCGGAACTTGGTCACGACCTTGGCGCCGCCGCGGCCCATCTTGAGGTGCGAGTAGTCCAGGCACTCCCAGAGGCCGCCGTCCATTTCCACTTTGGTACCGTTGCGCAGTTCCGTCACACTGATCATGTCTTTCTCCTTGTCTCTGTCCGGGGCTACCTCTGGCTTCCTGGTAAGGCTGTGACTAAGGGAAGCAGGGAGCCGCGCGGCAACAGTGCGGAGTTTAGCAGAGCCATGCATAGCCCTTCCACCTGACAGGCGGGGTTTGCTACACTGTCACGGTTGCACGTCCGCCCCCGCCCCCGGTTTGGCTGGTCTGTAGAGGCCTGAAAGTCCGGCGCGCGGCGAGAGTGAGGCGGCGAAGAAACGCTAAGGAGAGAGCACATGGAACTGAACGCCAAACCCCGCAAGAGCCAGGAGAAACTGGCCGAAGGCCTGATCCCCGCCGTTGCCTACAACAAGGACAACAATATTTCCTTTGCTCTGGACCGCAAGGCCTTTGACCGCGCGTTCCGTCAGCAGAGCACCACTGGCCTGTTCGATATCACCGTTGAAGGGGGCGAGACCTTCCCCGCACTGGTCAAGACCGTGCAGATGGACAAGCGCCGCCGCACGCCCATTCACGTGGACTTTTACATGGTCACCTACGGTGAGCCCATCGAAGTGTCTGTCCCGGTGCACACCACGGGCAAGAGCCAGGGCGAAATCATGGGCGGCCTGGTGGACATCGTGCTTCACAACCTGAGCATCGTGGCTCCTGGTCCCCGCCGCATTCCCCAGGAACTGACCGTAGATGTCAGCCGCCTGAACATCGGTGACCACATCACTGCCGGTGATGTGAAGCTCCCCGAGGGCTGCACGCTGGCCGTGGCTGCAGACAGCGTCGTGATCAGCGTCCTGCCGCCGCGCATGACCGCTGATGAAGCCGCTGCTGAAACCCAGGCTGCCCAGGTGGCTGGCCTGGTCGCCGCTGGTGAACTGTCCGAGGAAGCCGCAGCCGCTGTGCTCGAAGGCGACGCGAGTATCGAGGAGATCAAAGCCGAGGCCCACGCCGCCGAAGGCACCCAGGCCGAGGGCAGCACCGAAGAAGGCCAGCAGCAGTAACTTCTGCGCTTCAGGGCCGGCACCTTCTAAGGTGCCGGCCCTTTGCTGTGCTGGCCAGGACAGTCTTCTCCTGCACGAACTCAGAGAACTCATCTCATACAGCCGCTGCCCCTAGAAGCCGCTAAGAGAGAATCAAGAGAAAAACAGGACGCCTTCACAGAGCTTACGGAGCTTCGTGGAGGCGTTTGCCGCAGCCTGAGGCGCAGAGGCGAAAGCTCCTCGTACTTCAATTTCCGGAGGTCTTTGATGTTGAAACCTGTATCCGTGCTGCTGGCCCTGACCCTGATGACCCCCACCACGCTTGCCGGAGGTGCCGGCATGCCGCCCATGACGGCAGGTATGTCCACCGCACAGATGAGCAACAACTCCGACGTGCTGTTCATGGAGTCGGCGACCATCAGCAACCTGACGGAAATTGCCACCTCACGGCTGGCCCTGCAGCGCAGCACGAACCCAGCCGTCCGGGCTTTTGCACAGCGCATGATCGCCGAGCACACCATGGCTCAGGCTGAACTGAATCGCATCGCCTCCACCCGGGGCATCCGGCTGACCGACAAACCCGGCCCGGAACAGCGCCTGATGGCCAACAAGCTGGCCACCCTGACGGGGGCGGCTTTTGACGCCATGTACAAACGCGTGCAGGTTCTGGGTCACCAGATGACGCTGGATTTGATCATGGCCTACCGCACCATCGGCCGTGACCAGATGGCGCTGGCTTACGCCGCCAAGATGCAGCCGGCGGTCGAGATGCACCTCCGGGATGCCATGGCCCTGCCCGGACAGTAAGACCACACTCCGGCTCAATAAACAGATGGCCACCCACGTCCGTGTGGGTGGCCATCATGATCTGAATGACGCTGCTTAGGCGGCTCCGACCTTTTCGGCGATGATGCCTTCGATGTACTTCACGACGCTCTGAAGCGGCACGCGCGCCAGGACGTCCTCCAGAAAGGCCGTGACCAGCATCTTCTCGGCCAGTTCCTTGCGGATCCCGCGCGAACGCAGGAAGAACAGCTGCTCCTCGTCTACAGGTCCCGTGGTGCTGCCGTGGCTGCAGCGCACGTCGTTGGCGTTGATTTCCAGCTGGGGCACGCTGAAGTTGCGGGCCTCGCTGGACAGCATCAGCGTGCGGTGCTTCTGGTAGGCGTCGGTTTTCTGGGCACCCAGGTCCACCTTGATCATGCCGCTGAACACGCCCACGCTCTGACCGTCGCCCACACCCTTGTACAGCAGGTCGCTGTGGGCGTTGGGGGCGGCGTGGTGCTGCAGGGTGTAGTGGTCGAAGTGCTGGTCCTCATTGGCGAAGTACAGGGCCAGCATCTCGCTGTCCGAACCCTGGCCGCGCAGGTAGGACTGCATCTCGGTGCGCGAGAGCGTGCCACCCATGGTGACCACCAGGCTGTTGAGGGTCGCGTCGCGCGCGACGTCGCCACGCTGGCGCTGAATGTGCGTGACGCCCTTGCCCCAGTTCTGGATGGACACGTAGCGCAGGCGTGCGCCCTGCTTGACCACCAGTTCCACCGCGCCGATGGCGTAGGTGTTGGGCAGATCCTCGCTGTCCTGCTCGTCAATGAAGGTGACCTGGGCGTTTTCCTCGGCCACCACCAGCGTGCGGGTGGCAGTGTAGGTACCAGCCTCGCTCATGACGCGGAACGAGCCCAGGGGCAGTTCGACTTCCACGCCGCGTGGGACGTACACGAACGCGCCGTTGGTCCACAGGGCCGCCGCCAGGGCGCTGAACTTGCCCTCGCTGGGGTCCGGGCTCTTGCTGGGCGTGGTGCCGGGCGCGGCGATGGTCGTGTCGTCGGGCACTTCAGCTGGAACCACCGAGTACAGGTGAGCCTGCACCAGGTCGGCGTGCTGTTCCACAGCCGTCTTCAGATCGGTGAAAATGACGCCCTTCTCGCGCAGATCGGCGGGCAGTTCGGTGCGGTAGACCACATCTGGGCCGTCCAGCACCAGGAAGGCGCCCACGTCGGTCCCCTGCAGGCGCTTCTGAACACTCTGAGGCAGCGCGGCCAGGTCCAGCGCCACTCCGCGCTTGGGGTGAGGCTGCAGGGCGTCGAAGTCGACCTCGACCTGGGTGTACTTCCAGGCTTCGACCTGCTCGGTAGGCACAGAAAGGGCGTTGAACAGCTCCAGGCTTTCCTGGCGCTTGGTGGTCAGCCACTCCGGGCCGCCGGTCTGGGACAGTTGTTCGGTAAATTTGGTCATTGTTCCTCCAGCAAGGCGCGGATGTCACCTTGTGGCGTCCGCGTCCCGCCACGCCGCTTAGCCGACGCTGCCTTCCATTTCCAGTTCGATCAGACGGTTGAGCTCCACGGCGTACTCCAGCGGCAGTTCCTTGGCAATCGGCTCGATAAAGCCGCGCACGATCAGGCCGGCTGCCTGGTCCTCGCTCAGACCACGCGACTGCAGGTACAGGATCTGCTCGTCGTTGATCTTGGAGACGGTCGCCTCGTGACCTACGCGCGCATCTTTTTCCTCGATCTCGATGTACGGGTAGGTGTCGGTGCGGGCTTCCTCGTCCAGCAGCAGGGCGTCGCACTCCACGTTGGTCTTGGAGCCCTTGGCGCCTTCGTAGATCTTGACCAGACCGCGGTAGCTGCTGCGGCCCGAGTCCTTGGAGATGCTCTTGGACACGATGGTGCCGGAGGTGTGCGGCGCAAAGTGCACGATCTTGGCGCCGGCGTCCTGGTGCTGGCCGCGGCCGGCCATGGCGATGCTCAGGACTTCGCCGCGCGCGCCCTCTTCGAGCAGGTAGCAGGCCGGGTACTTCATGGTGACCTTGCTGCCCAGGTTGCCGTCCACCCACTCCATCACACCGTTGCCGTACACGGCGGCGCGCTGGGTGACCAGGTTGTAGACGTTGTGGCTCCAGTTCTGGATGGTGCTGTAGCGGAAGCGCGCGCCTTCCTTGACGATGATCTCGATCACGCCGGAGTGGAACGAGTCGGCGTTGTAGGCGGGGGCGGTGCAGCCTTCGATGTAGTGGGCCTGAGCGCCTTCATCGATGATGATCAGGGTGCGCTCGAACTGCCCGCTGCTCTCGGCGTTGATACGGAAGTAGGTCTGAAGGGGAATGTCCACCTTGACGCCCTTGGGCACGTAGACAAAGCTGCCGCCTGACCACACCGCCGAGTTGATCGCCGCGAACTTGTTGTCCTCGGGTGGCACGACGGTCGCGAAGTACTCGCGGAACATCTCGGGGTACTGGCGCATGCCGTCTTCGATGCTCAGGAACACCACGCCCAGCTTCTCCCACTCCTCCTTGAGGTTGTGGTAGACCATCTCGGACTCGTACTGCGCGCCCACGCCAGCCAGCGCAGCGCGCTCGGCCTCGGGGATGCCCAGACGCTCGAAGGTCCGCTTCACGTCTTCAGGCACGTCGTCCCAGGAGCGGGCGTTGAAGCCCTCGGGCTTGATGTAGTAGTAGATCTCGTCGAGGTTGAGGCCCGACAGGTCGGCGCCCCACTCGGGCATAGGCTTGGAGTTGAAGATGTCCAGCGCCTTGAGACGGAAGTCCAGCATCCACTGCGGCTCTTCCTTGGCCTTGGAGATCATTTCCACGACGTCACGCGAGAGGCCCTTAGGCGCCTTGATCGCGTAGCGTTCGGGGTTGCTCCAGCCGTATTCGTATTCGGTGTTGATGTTGGACGCTTCAGGATTAACGGTCATGATGACTCCTTAAAGAGGTCTGTTTGGGAAGGCACGTCGCAGGGGGCGTGACAGGCTCCGCGAAAAAGGCGGATGGGGAAGAGGTTCACCGGTCACGTCCTGCGCCGTGAGCGCTTCAGGCAGTCGCCAGTTCCTTGACCCAGTCGTAGCCTTCGGTGTCCAGCTTCTTGGCGAGTTCGGGGCCGCCGCTCTGGACAACCCGGCCCTGCACGATGATGTGGACCTTGTCCGGCACGATGTAGTCGAGCAGACGCTGGTAGTGGGTGATGATCAGGCCGCCGAGGTTCTCGCCGCGCATGGAGTTCACGCCCCGGGCGACAATCTTCAGCGCGTCGACGTCGAGTCCGCTGTCGGTCTCGTCCATGATGATGTAGTTCGGATCGAGCATCAGCATCTGCAGGATTTCGTTGCGCTTCTTCTCGCCGCCCGAAAAGCCCTCGTTGAGGTAACGCTCCACGATGCTCTCGTCCCACTCCAGCACCTTCAGGGCGTTCTGGAGCTTGCCGTAGAACTCGGTGAAAGACACTTCCTGGCCTTCTTCTTTCCTGGCCTGCATGGCCAGACGCAGGAAGTTGGCAATGGTGACGCCGGGAATCTCGACCGGGTACTGGAAGGCCAGGAACAGGCCCAGGCGGGCACGCTCGTCGGGCTCCATCTCCAGGATGTTCACGCCGTCCACCAGCACCTCGCCTTCGGTTACGGTGTACTCGGGGTCGCCCACGATGACCTTGGCCAGGGTGCTCTTGCCGTTGCCGTTCGGGCCCATGACCGCGTGCAGTTCGCCACGGGGAACAGTCAGATTGATGCCGCGCAGGATGGGCTGATCGCCCACGGACGCGTGCAGGTTACGGATTTCGAGCTGGTGAGGCTGGTTGGTCATACGGTCTCCTTGGCCGGGAATCTTGTTAGGAATGATTCCTGATTTCCTGGTCATTTTACGCGTCTTCGGGTCTAAAGTCGAGTGACTTAGTGTGGATTGCAGATGGTGCATTTGTTGGATTTATGAGGCTCCCCATGCGCAGTTCACGCTTGCCACAGCCCACCGTGTTAACCGTTACGAGTGAGTCCACTTGATCTGCTGCGTGCCGCCGGCCCCCTGCTCTGGGTGCTGCTGGCTTTGTCCCTTTATGTGGTGTACCTCACGGCCATGCGAATCCAGGCCATGCGCCGGCTGGGTCAGGATGCCAGTGCCCTGATCGAGCGGGCCCGCGCCATTACGGCTGAAAGTGGCCCGGCTGCTGCCCTGGCAGAGGTGGACCGCTCTGCTCACCCTGCTCCTGCGGTTCAGGTGTTGCGGGCGGGCCTGCACCGCGCTGACCGGGGCCCGGACGCGGCAGTCTCGGCCATGCAGTCAGCGCTTCTGGCCGAAGACAGCCGCCTGTATGCCGGCTTGAGTGCCCTGAGCACGGCGGCCCAGGTCGCGCCGCTGCTGGGCCTGCTGGGCACCGTGATCGGGATGGTGCGCTCGTTTCTGGTGTTCAGCCAGACCAGCGCGCCCACCCCGGCCCAGCTGGCCACCGGGATCAGCGAGGCCCTGGTCAACACGGCAGCCGGTCTGGTCGTGGCCATCATTGCCTATGTGGCCCGGAATGCCCTGCGCGCGCGGGCTGACCGGATTGCCACCCAGGCCGAGCGGGTCCGTGAGGATCTGCCGGGCTGGCTGACCCCACGCCTCGCCGCTGCGCATGTGCCGACCCCTGTGGTCAGCCTGCCGCCCCGCCCTGAAGTGTCTCTGAGTTTTGACGGAGCGCACCGGTGAGACGCCGCTTCCGCGAGGGCGCAGACGAGGTGACCTTCGATTTTGCTCCCATGGTGGACATCGTGCTGCTGCTGCTGATCTTCTTTTTCCTGACCAGCAGCCTCGGAGCGCGAAACAACGCCCTGCCGCTTGACCTGCCGCGCGCCAGTACGACGGTTCAGGAGACGCCAGCGTTGCCTGTCGTCAGTGTGGACCGCGCCGGGAAGGTCTTTCTGAACGGCAAGGCCACCACCCTGACCCGGCTGGGCAGCCAGCTCAAGCCGCTGCTGGCCACTTCCGGCGGCACTGTCGGGCTGCGCGCTGACGAGCGGGGCAACTATGGCGCGGTTGTGCGCGTCATGGACGAGATCAAGAAGGCTGGGGGCGAACGGCTGGCGCTGGGCACCCGCAAGGCGGCCGGGACTCCATGACCACCCTGCCCCAGCGCCCGGGCCCACGATCTTCTCCTGAACAGCGCGACCGCTGGCGCGCGGCCGGGGTGACGGCGGCGCTGCATGCGGCCCTGCTGCTGGGCCTGCTGGTGTCCCGGCCCTATGACCCCGAACCCCGCCGAACCCCCGCCGACGCCCGCCGCGCCCCTCTGGAAGTGGTCACCCTGGCGCCTGCTCCGCAGCCCACCCCACCGCCGGAGCAGCCGGCTGAGGCGGCGGCCCCGTTGCGCCCGCCCGCAGCGCAGCCGACTCCGCCCAAACCGGCGCCCACAAAACCGGAGCCTGCAAAACCAGCTCCGGCGCGGCCCGTTGCTGTCAAGCCGCCGCCCGTAAAGACCCCAACCGTTACGCCGCCAGCACGGCCGACACCAGTGCCTCCAGCAGTGGCGCCTGCTCCTGCCACGCCGGCTCCCTCCAGGCCCACCACTGGGCGGGATGCACAGAGCAACAACACGCCACAGGCGGCGTCGGGTCCGCCCAAAGCCACAGCGGCGCCAGCGGTTGAGGCGGCGGGAGCGCCGTCATCACAGGTGGCGGGGGCAGCTCCGGCGCCCCGGACGACAGTGGACACGCCTGTGGCTGTAGCCCCGTCACCTTCTGCGCCGGTTGAAGAGCCTGCCGAGCTGACCCCCGAGACCTCACAGGCCCCGGGCCCGGGTGAGCTGGACCCAGTGGCTGCTGAGCCTGGGGCCAGTGAAGCACCTGCCCCTGAGCTGGCGCCCTCAGAAAGCGAGGCCGTGGCTCCGCCAGAGCCCGAATCGGTGGCGGCCCTGCCTCGCCGGGACGAGATCACGGCCGCTCCGGAAACTGAGCCAGAGCGGTTGCCGGCCGCACCTGAGCCCATTCAGGCGCCAGCCCGAACCCCCACGCCAGCCCCCGAGGGAGCGACGAGCCCGGTAGCAGCCATTCCTGCGCGTCCGGCCCAAACGTCTGCGAGTCAAACCCTGGAGGTGCCGGCTGCGCCAAGGGGCACGCTGGCTCCGGCTCCAGCGTCGGAGGTGGCCCCGGTTCCAGCCCGGCCCATTCCTCGCGCACCCGAGGTTCCAGCTCGTCCACCGGCGGCGAGTGTCGCGCCTGCTCCTCAGGCAGCGGCACCTGCGCCGGTTCCTGCTACGCCAGCGAACCGGCCAGCAGCGCCGGTCAGTGCGGCAGCGGAGGCTCCCAGCACTTCAGGCCCTGTTCCCTCCAGGTCCACAACCCCCACATCCGGTACAGCCGAGGAGCGACCCGTTGAGGCTGCCCGCCGCAATCCGGACCGTACGCCCGCTGAGACACGCGCCCCTGCCACCACCCCTGAGCCGCGCCCGGCC
This sequence comes from Deinococcus deserti VCD115, assembly GCF_000020685.1. NCBI lineage: Bacteria > Thermotogati > Deinococcota > Deinococci > Deinococcales > Deinococcaceae > Deinococcus > Deinococcus deserti. Next base: position 379,775 of record NC_012526.1, read on the forward strand.
ACGGGCGCAGGCGGCAGTCCAGTAGCGCAGGCGCCGTCTGCCCGGGCCGGAACTAGGAACCCCGCTGCGGGAACCCCAACAGCGGGAACTGCGCCGGAGAGGCCCGCTGCGACCAGAACCCCGGCGGCCACAACCCCAGCAGCCGGAACTGCACCCGCTGGAGCCGCGCCGTCCGGTACAGCGCCTGAGAGCACGGCTCCGGGTGGCACGGCACCATCCGGGGCGGCGCCAGGTGGCGGCACTTCAGGCGCTACCCCGGGCGGAAGCGGGACTGCTCCTGCCGGCAATGGGCCAGGAGCGGGAAGCGCAGGACCCGGCGCTGGTACCGGTACCGGCGGCCCGGGTGGTGGGGGCGGCAATGGTGGGGAGGCGGCGCGTCCCGGCACGGGAGGCAACGGCGCTGCGGGGGGCCAGGAAGACCGGCCGCTGAGCTGCACGGTGGTTGTCGATGTGCGTGGTCTGGGGAATTTCCAGCGGGCACAGAGCAGCTTTGTGATGTCTGGGGGCGCACAAGTCTGGCCCGATCCGGAGCTGATCAAGGGCGTGAGTTCCGACCTCGTCATGGAAGGCAACCTGCACACCTACGTCACGTCTGAAGCGGGCCTGGCTCCTTTCAAAAACGTGACGCGGGTCAAAGCAAGCCGCGTTCTTCCTTCCAAATTCGCACCCAACTCCGACTATCTGGCAGATGTCGAGCTCTCGGCCGCTGCTGCCCGTGAATTCCGCTCGGCGGGCGAGGCCTGCCGGGTGGTCTATTTCAAGGATTGATCTCATCACTTTTCTGGAGGTTCTCAGTGCATAAACCGATTCTTCTGACCGTCACCCTGCTGCTCTCCACTTCTGCCCTGGCCTGGGTGCCTCAGCTGGAGCAGACCACCGCCCGGAACGTCATCGACAGTGCCTACGGGCGGCGTGACCCGGTCAACACCTTCCTGACCCTGGACCTGGGCGTCAGAGAGGGCCAGTTCGTGGCTGGTAAGGAGGCGGTCAAGGTCTTTGACGGTGAAGCGTCGTGCGTGGCCGACTGGCTGGCCGCGCCGCAGGATTTCAGCAAAGGCAGCCGCCCGGTGGCAGTCACCGCCAGTGGGCAGGCCGACCAGCTGGCTTTTCAGGCCACCGAGGCCCGTGACCGGTTCCGGAACCTCAGCGTGACTGACGCTCTGGGCGCTGAACTGGCCGGTGCACGTCTGCCTGACGGGCAACTGCGCGTGGATGTCAGCGTGCGGGGCCTGCCCACCGAAAAAGCCCGCGGCGCCTATCTGGCACGGCTCAAGGGGCTGGAGGGCAAGCTGATCTCCCCGGTCCGCAGCAGCTACGTCAATGACTTCAAGGAGGAGGCCGGCAAGTGGAGCGGCACCCTGGTGTTCTACTTCGAGCCGCTCAAGGCCGGTCTGGGCGCCAGCGATAAGATCGAGCTGTTGCTGCGCACCGAGGCGGACACCAACTGTGCCTACAGCGTGACCCTGGACCTAGCCAGCTTCCAGTAGGCAGTCACTGACCCAGGCGGGCAGCGCACGGCACGTACAATGCCGGGTGTGCCCGCCTTTCCCCTTCTGGCCGTGGACATCGGCAACACCAGCACCGTGCTGGGGCTCGCAGACCAGTCCCTGACCCTGACCCATACCTGGCGCGTACGCACCAACCGCGACATGCTGCCGGATGACCTGGCGCTGCAGCTGCACGGTCTGTTTGCCCTGGCCGGCGCACAGGCGCCGCACGCGGCTGTCCTGAGCAGCGTGGCGCCGCCTGTAGGGGAGAACTACGCCCTCGCTCTCCGGCGGCACTTTATGGTAGAAGCCTTCGACGTCAACGCGGACAATCTTCCGGACGTAAGGGTCGAACTCGATCAGCCGGGTGTGGTGGGCGCCGACCGTCTGTGCAACCTGTTCGGTGCCGAAAAGTACATGGACCATCACGACTACGCCGTCGTGGTGGATTTCGGCACCAGCACCAACTTCGACGTGGTGGGCAAGGGCCGCCGCTTTCTGGGCGGAGTGCTGGCCACCGGTGCTCAGGTCAGCGCCGACGCGCTGTTCTCACGCGCGGCCAAGCTGCCGCGTATTACGCTTGCCGCGCCGCAGACCGCTATTGGCCGCAACACCGTTCATGCCCTGCAGTCCGGGCTGGTGTTCGGCTACGCGGAGATGGTCGACGGGCTGCTGCGGCGCATTCGCGCTGAACTTCCCGGTGAGGCCGTGACCATCGCCACGGGGGGTTTTGCCCGGACCATCGAGGGTATCTGCCAGGAGATTGACCATTTCGACGAAACGCTGACCCTGCGCGGGCTGATCGAACTCTGGGCCAGCCGGTAAACGCAGCGAAAGTGCCCCGGCCTGTAGCTGGCCGGGGCACTTTATTTTTCCTCGTCGGTGCGGCTTACCCGCCGCTGAGCAGAATCAGCTTGTGAAAGGCCCAGCCCAGTGCAATGCACACCGGAATGGTAAACACCCAGGCCTGCACGATACGGCCGGCAACCTGCCATTTGACCTTCCGGAATCCCTTGGTGGTGCCGACACCCATGATGCTGCTGCTGATGGTGTGGGTGGTGCTGACCGGAATGCCGAGCTGGGTGGCGGCGGTAATCACAGCAGCGGCGCTGGCCTCAGCCACAAAGCCGTCGACTGGCTTGAGGTCCACGACCTTGAAGCCCATGGTCTTGATGATCCGCCAGCCCCCCATGGCCGTGCCCAGGCCCATGGCAATCGCGGCAGACAGAATCACCCACAGGGGCACGACCTCGACCTGCGTGCCCAGGTAAGCACTGAGGGCGAAGGTCATGATTCCCATGGCCTTCTGGGCGTCGTTGCCGCCGTGCGAGAAGGCCATGAAGGCCGCTGAGCCGATCTGCAGCCAGCGGAAGCTGCGGGTCACAGTACGCGGCTTCATCCAGCGCAGCACCAGCCAGGACAGCAGGGCCATCAGCACAATCGGCACGATAAACCCCAGGGTCGGGCTGGTCACCAGTCCGATCAGGGTTTTGCGCACGCCTTTGGGCACGATGATGCCCCAGCCGCCAGCGGCCACACCTGCACCCACCAGACTGAAGATCAGCGCGTGGCTGCTGCTGCTGGGCAGACCTTTCCACCAGGTAAACAGGTTCCAGAGGATGGCGCTGAGCAGCGCAGCGCCGGTAAGTTCCAGCGTGGCGAAATCCTGCGGAACAATGTCGGTGGCGATGGTCTTGGCAACAGCCGTGCCCGACAGAGCCCCCACCACGTTCAGGATAGAGGCCATGGCAATGGCCTGAGCAGGCGTCAGCACTCTGGTGGCGACGGAGGTGGCGATGGCGTTGGCGGTGTCGTGAAAGCCGTTGATGAAGTCAAAGGCCAGAGCCAGGGCCAGAATAATAATCAGGCCGATCAGGGCAGGTTCCATGTGGGTCAGCCTGCCTTCACGCGTTCTTGAGCAGGATGCTCTCGACGGTCTTCGCCACGCGCTGGGCCTGGTCAGACGCGTCTTCGATCAGGTCCACGATCTCGCCGCCACGCATGGCGCGGATCATGCCATGAACGTCGTTGACACCCTGATACAGGCTGCGCTGCACCTCGTCGCTGATGGTATCGCCCTCGTCTTCGAGCTTGCGGATCTCGACGGCAATCCTGGCCAGATCCGGACCCCTCCGGGTGTCCTCGATCATGGGCATGCCCTCGGCCAGCAGCGCGCACTGGCGCTCGACCACGCGGGCGAGCTGCGCCATCTGCGGCAGGGGGGCCTCTACGCCGTACAGGCTGAGCTTGCGCGCGGCGTCTTCCATGTCGTCGACTAGATCGTCGAGTTCATCGTTCAGCGCAATGATGTCCTCGCGGTCAAATGGCACGATGAACGACTCGGCCAGCAGGTTGGTGATCTCTCGGCTCAGGCGGTCGCCCTCGTGTTCGAGGTCGCGCACGCGCTGCACCTTGCGCTCAACGTCGGTGTAGTTCTCCAGCAGATCCACCAGTGCCTGGGCGGTCACGTGGGCGTTGCGGGCGGACTCCGCAAACTTGGCGCTGAACTTCGGATTGTGGGGCATGAATTTTGACAGAACCATGATAATCCTCCTGATTGTCTGCCCTTATGTCATGGAAATGTCAGGACACCGGGGCAAAGGAAGGGGAGGTCCCAGCTGAACCCCCCGACTTCCCTTCAGTGTAGGCCCTGCCAGGGCCGGCTGGCTCTTACCCGGCCCTGACTTCCGGACCGCTAGAGGCACTGACCTGCACGCGGTTGAACGCCCCGGAAGTGACGTCGTTCAGGGCATGCTCAGCGTGCATCAGGCTGTTTTCGGGAGTGTCATGCAGATCCGAGAGCCCCACACTGATGCTGGGATTGACCCCCTCGATAGGCCGAGACGCCACCCGCAGCCGCAGCCGCTCGCAGGCCGCCCGCCCTGCCCGCGCATCCGGGACGCGCAGCAGCACCATGAACTCCCGGGCCGAGAGCCGACCCACCAGATCATCGTCTCTCACGCATTCGACCAGGCTCCGTGCGACATGCGCCGTCAGCCGCTCCATAAAGGCCTCGCCTCGTTCGGCTTCCAGGCGCTGGGCATGGTCGATCCGCACCACAGCCACCGACACGCCAGCAGGCCGTGCGGACAGCTGGCGCAGGCACCGCTCCAGAGCGCTGCGCTGCGGCAGGCCGGTCAGGGGATCGCGCGGCCCGCTGTCCAGGTCAGCCCAGGCTCCGCGTTTTGTCTGGCGCCGGGTCAACTCCAGTACCGAACGCTGGGCAGTCAGCAGCACGCCGCAGCCCAGGAGCACCTGAAGCAGTAGCGCTGTGCCTTCGCCTGCTCCCCGCGCAAGTGCACCCACAGTCAGCCCCAGCAGCCCCAGCAGCCCTGCGTTGGTCAGCCACCTGGCTTCTGCGTGTGGCAGCCGCCAGGTATGTGAGACCATCAGCGCGGGGATCCACAGCAGGACGGGAGCCAGGGCCTGGACCTGGGATCCGGCTGGCAGGCTGAGCACCACAAAGGCGGCCTTGAGCAGCACATAGCTCCAGGCCCCCACCATGGCCACGCGGGCTGCAAGAAGAACAGGCAGCGGAAAGTAACCTGCCGCCGCCAGATTCATGGCGATCAGCAGGCCCAGCAGCGCTGGCAGGGCGAAACGGTCAAAGGCCGCCACTTGCGGATGGGTCGGCCAGAGCAGCAGTGCCACCCCGGCCAGCACAACCAGAGGCAGTTCCAGGCGGCTCGCGGGTGGAAGCGCCGTCAGTGGGCGAGAGCGGCCCTGCCCGGCATTCAGGCTTTCCAGGGACAGGGGAGGAGCGTCACGCATACCGCTTCAGCGAACCATGACGGGCATCACGCGACCCTGACAGCCCTCTACTCTAAACAGGTTGGCAGCGCTCAGATCGGAGCCAGCACCCGCACCCCGGCGCCTTCCAGCGCCACTCGCAGGGCCCTGGCCAGTGTGGCGGCTTCGGCGCCGTCTCCATGCAGGCACAGCGTCTGTGCAGGCACGCTGACCACTTCGCCGCTGACCGCCACCGTCTGCCCCCGTGTGGCCAGGGCGATTCCCTGAGCCACTGCCGCTTCCTGTTCCAGCAGGGCCCCCACCTGCCCGCGCGGCCACAGGCTGCCGTCCGGTGCATATCCCCGGTCCGCAAAACCCTCTCCAACGGGCTTGAGGCCGGCCAGACGGGCTTCGTGCAGCATGACGCTGTGCTGTCTGGCCAGACCGTAATACAGGGGCACGCCGCTGTCGGCGGCTGCACGCGCAATGGCTGCCGACAGGGCCGGGTCCTTGACCGCCATGTTGTAGAGCATGCCGTGCGGTTTGACGTGCGCAAGCCGGACTCCCTGCTGCGCAGCCACAGCCTTGAGGGCCTCGATCTGCTCGCGCACGAACGCCGTGACCTCAGCAGGTGGGAAATGCAGTTCACGTCGCCCAAAGCCCTCGCGGTCAGGAAAGCCGGGATGGGCACCAGCGGCCACACCATGACGTGCGGCAAGCTGGAGGCTCTCACGCATACTTTCTACGTCTCCGGCATGCCCACCACACGCGATATTCGCGCTTGTCACGAACGGCATGATGGCCGCCTCATGTTCGCTACCTTCTCCCAGATCGGCATTCAGGTCTATGCGGCGTTCGGTCATGTCCTGTTGTACCACCAGCGCAGCGCGTCTTCGGCCAGACGCAGCGACTGCTCACGGGCCTGAAGCGCGGCCCTGGCCTGCGCGGTGTCCACCAGCGTGAAGTGCAGCCGGTCGCCGGGCCGAAGCTGGCCCAGGCGCGGCAGATCTGCGCTGGCCACCACCAGCGGCGTCGGATAGCCGCCGTGGGTGCCGGCGTCGGGCAGCAGCACGATCGGGCGCCCATCCGGGGGCAATTGCACCGCCCCCGGCACATTCGGCAGGCTGACCCGGCCCGGATCATGCGGAGCGCGGAAAGTTTCAGTCAGGCGCGCGCCCATGCGGTCTACCTGGGAACTGACCGTCAGCTCTCTTTCCAGCAGGGACTCAAGCAACTCTGGGGTGGCTTCCGCAGTTGCCAGAACCCGCAAGCTGTGCTGCGGACCCACCGGCGTGTACAGCTCCGGCGACACCCTGGCCCGTGACGCGGCCGCGGGTGGAGGGTGGCTGGCCAGGGTCAGCCGGTCGCCGCGCTGCAGGGCCCGTCCTGCCAGCCCGCCGAAGCCGCTGCGCAGGTCGGTGGACCGGCTGCCAAAGACCTGCTCGCCTGCCAGCCCGCCGCGCACCGCCAGGATCGCCCGCAGGCCGCGGGGTGTGCCGCCGATGGTCAGGGTCTGTCCGGCCCGCACCTGCACCGCCTGCCACAGCGGCAGCGCAGCGGCCTCCAGGCTGGCTTCAAATGGGGCACCGCACAGCGCTACCAGCGCCCCGGCGTGAAAGTGCAGTGCCGGGCCCTGCAGGGTCAGTTCCAGGGCCGCTGCGTGGGCCGGATTGCCCACCAGCGCCTGGGCCATCCGCAGGGCCACCGGGTCCGCAGCCCCGCCGGTCGGCACCCCCAGGGCCCGCGCCTGCCGGCCGGTGTCCTGCAGCGTGGTCTGCAGCCCCGGCCTGAAGACCTCGATCATGGGATCACCGGGTCAAAGCGCACCCGGTCGCCGGGCTGCCAGAGCAGAGGCTCGGGGCGGCGAAGATCGAAGAGCGGCGCGTCTGTGTGGCCAATCAGTCGCCAGCCGCCCGGCGTTTCCCGCGGATACACCCCGGCCCAGGGCCCGCCCAGCGCCACACTGCCAGCTGGCACGCGCTCACGCGGGGTGGTCAGACGCGGCATCTGAAACCTGGGGGGCAGACCGGTCAGAAAGGCAAACCCAGGTGTGAAGCCCAGAAACGCCACCTCCAGAGAAAGCGCACACAGGGCCTCAACGAAAGCCGGCACGCTCAGGTCCACATGTGCCGCGCACCACGTCAGGTCCTCTCCGTCGAACGTGACCGGGATGATCAGGTCGCGCCCTGCACCGATATCTGCGTCATCCAGATGCCTCAGGCGGGTAAGCAGGGCCGTTTCGATCTCGTCCGGCTCGACCAGCAGGGGGTCGAACAGCACGGTCAGCACATTCAGCGCCGGAACACTCTCGCGCACGCCGGGAAGGGGAGAGGCCAGCAGGCTGGCTCTCAGGGCCTGAGCGCGGCGGGAATGCACCACCAGGGCCGCGTCGCCCAGCAGCTCGAAGCGCGGTGTCTCCGCAGGCAGGCCTTGGGTCACGCGCGCATCATTTCACGTTGCGGCGCATCGCGGGTACGCTGGGTTCATGGCGTCCGGTGACCGGCATTTCCGTGTGGTGGCTGTCCAGCCCAAGTGGCACGCCGAGGATTTCATCAGCGCGGCGGCCTTTCGCCGGTGGATGCGGGCGCAGCTGGAACAGGCCCGGCCCCACATGAGACCGGACCGGCCAACCCTGGTGGTCCTGACCGAACTCAATGGCCTTCCTCTGGTCTTGCGCGGATCGCCCTGGGCACCCCGGCTGCGCACCTTCGAGCGGGCCGCCGCCGCGTTGTTCGCCACCCGGCTGGTCAGGACCCTGCCGCTGATGCTGCGTGAACGGACCGGCCCGGTGCGCGCCCTGCAACTGGCAGGCAGCGAGGAGAACACACGGCTGTACCTCGAGACCTGCCGGGACCTGGCCCGCGAATACGGCGTCTACCTCTGCTGTGGCAGCACGCCCATGCCCCGCTATGTGCGCCGCGGCCGCTCTCTGAGCCGTGAGCCTGGCGTGCTGACCAACCAGACGGTGTTGCTTGATCCCAGTGGGAATCTGATCGGGGTGACCGACAAGGTGCACCTCACTCCCGACGAGCAAGGAGACGGCGTGGACCTGACCCCCGGCCGCCTGAATGAACTGCGGGTGTTTCCGACACCGGTCGGAGACCTGGGCGTAGCTATTAGCCTGGACGCGTTCCGGGCCGATGTGATTGAGCGCCTGGAGGCTCAGGGCTGCACGGTCCTGCTGCAGCCCGATGCCAACGGTGCCCCGTGGACCTCCCTGGAAGGTCTTCCGCCTGACCCCCAACAGGTGCGTGATCAGCCGGTGGCCTGGCTGGAAAGCAGCTGGACCGCCACGACCAGCGGCCGGAATATCCGTTACGCCGTCAATCCCATGGTGGTCGGCAACCTGCTGGACCTGACCTTCGACGGACAGAGTGCCATTACTGGCCGTCCCGAGGACGCCCCCGAGCCGCGCAGCTATGTTCTGACGTCGCCCCGCCCGGGCTTTCTGGCCCTGGCGCCCTGGGTAGAGGAAGGTCCGCCTGAGCAGCTGCGGCAGACAGGTCTGGATCTGGCGGCCCACAGTGGTCATCCCCGCGAGAACACCTACCGCACAGACGTGCTGTTCGCAGACCTGAGCCTGCCGGCCAGCACATGCCCAGTGCCGCCCCGCACCCCCCACGAAGAGGCGCTGGATGAACTGCTACGCGGCCGTATTCAGTCGTCCCGGCGCGCTCCAAGCTGGATCATGCTAGGCACCCTGATGCTGGGCCTGCTCAGGCTGATCCGACAAAAGCGTTGACAACTTCCGACCTCCCCCCTATACTTCCCCTCGCGCTCAGGACAGCACCTGAGACGCACCCACCGCAAGGGGGGTTGGCCGAGTGGTTGAAGGCAGCAGTCTTGAAAACTGCAGTAGGGCAACCTACCGGGGGTTCGAATCCCTCACCCCTCGCCATAAATACCCAGAGTTGGAGAGGTGGGTGAGTGGTTGAAACCGCACCCCTGCTAAGGGTGTATACCGCAAGGTATCGAGGGTTCGAATCCCTCCCTCTTCGCCAAAACTTACAGGATGTGCCCGTAGCTCAGCTGGATAGAGCGTCTGACTACGGATCAGAAGGCCAGGGGTTCGAATCCCTTCGGGCACACCACAAGAAAGCCCCGCGTGAGCGGGGTTTTTCGTAGTTTTCAATTTTTGGAAGCTAAAACCTCGAAACAGCTTGTCCATTTATGAGATCAATTTCTGCGGCGCGGTCGTGACGAAGCACGTGAGGAGATCCATAGGCTCGTAGGCTCGCCAGCCAGTCCGTGACCTGCGCGGCGGGTGTCCAGCACGGTCCATAGGCACGGGCAGCAAAAGTGCCGATCAATAATTCCTGAGGTCAGCAGAACAGCCCTCCCATGCAGGAGGGCTGTCTCAGGTCAGGGTGGAACTGGGGTGAAGCAGGCGTTTTAGTCCAGAAAATCGCGGAGGCCGGCGTTCAGGCTCTCGCCGTACTTGAGTTTGCGCAGAGCCTTGCTTTCAATCTGGCGCACGCGCTCACGCGTGACACTCAGAAGCTGCCCCACTTCTTCCAGCGTATGTTCGCGGCCGTCCACGAAACCGTTGCGCAGCTTCAGGACCAGCGCTTCACGTTCTCCCAGCGAGCTCAGTGCGCGTTCCAGCGCCTCACTCAGGAGCGTCTGACTGGCGTTCTGCACGGGCGAGCCGAAGCGCTCGTCCGGAAGAAAGTCTCCGTAGAAGCTGTCGCCCTCGTCCCCAATCGGTGTTTCCAGAGAGATCGGCTCATGGCCCACCTTCTGCGTATCCGTCACCTTCTCGGCGTCCCAACCCGGTCCCATCGCTTCGGCCATCTCCTCCGCGAGAGGTTCACGCGACAGTTCCATCTCCAGCTGCCTGCTGATGCGGCTGAGCTTGTTGATGGTCTCCACCATGTGGACAGGGACGCGGATGGTGCGTGACTTGTCTGCGATGGCGCGCGTCAGGGCCTGACGGATCCACCAGGTGGCGTAGGTGGAGAACTTGTAGCCCCGGCGGTATTCGAACTTCTCGACCGCACGAATCAGGCCCTGGTTGCCTTCCTGAATCAGGTCCAGAAGATTCAGTCCACGGTTCGCATATTTCTTGGCAATACTGACCACCAGACGGAGGTTGGCCTCAGTAAGAGACTTCTTGGCTGCTTCACCGTCCTCGACGAGCCGCTGCAGGTGCCGGCGGTGGCGGTCGTCGAGGTCCGGGTTGCTCTCCAGTTCATTGCGGGCCGCTTCGCCCTCCTCGTACCGGCGCGCGAGATCCATTTCTTCCACGGCGCTGAGCAGTTCGATCTGTCCAATCTCGTGCAGGTACTGCCGGAGCGAATCACCCTGATAGGCGTCCGCGCTGATGTGAATTTCGAGTTCCTCAGCGTCCTTAGTGGCGTCAACCGGAGCTGAATCCAGGTCCGCTTCCAGACCCAGGCCATCGTCCAGCACTTCCGGGTCCACAGGAGCAGCCAACTGGTCCAGTGCGGTGAGCTCTGTAGGCCGATCGAGTTCCACTTCAGCGGCGGGGTCATGGGCAGCAGACTTGGGGGTTGTGATCCGGGCCTGCCGGGGTGCGCGTGCGCGCTTGGGAATGGGTGTGGAGGAATTCAGTGTGGATTTTGCTGGCATGGTAATTGTCGTCTCCGTAGTGCCCAGGCGACGCTGGCCGCCGGAACATGGCGAGAGGTTGGGATCAGTGGCAGGCGGTCAGGAAGTGCGAGAGGTGCGGCCGTTCTCCAGAGGTCAGTTCAGCTTCCGCTCGATGTGACCCAGTTCGCCAATCACGTTTTTTATGGCTTTTACCAGAGCGCTTGCGGCCTGACTGTCCGTGCTGTTTGCGCGGCGCTGCTCGTAGGCGCCGCGAAAATCAGCGAGGGCCAGGAGAAATGTGGTAAAGAGTTCGGTCTGCTGGGCGCTCTGGAATCCCGGTTGACCAGCACCGCTGGTCATGAGGGTATGGCTTGCCTGGTACAGCTCGCGTTTAGCGCGTTCGTGCCTCTGGACACCCTTGATGAGATGCCCGCTTTGCAGGAATTCTTTCGCGGCACGAAGTTCCTGGGCGGCTGTTACCACGGCATGCACATCAGCAGACATCTCTGACGGATGGTGCATGTAGGTCATCGGTGGTCCTTTTAATACGGGCTGAGGAGGTACCCCTCAGTCTGGTGAAAAGAGAGTGTGCTTGAAGAACAGCTGAGTGCCGTTCTGTCTCGTGTTCTGGTTCGACGTCTGCCTATGGTCCGCCCAACGGAGGATGTAAACCTGACGGGCCGGAAGTGGCAAGGCGCCATGTAACAGGGAAGGCCGCCACAAGAGAGCCGCAATAGTCCTGAGGTCCTTGAAAGCAAAGTGTGGGGTCTCAGTGCGCAGTCGCCGTGAACAGCAGAGAGGTGGTTGGCCAGTCAGGCCACGGTCTACAGTCAATTGCTGCAGACCCCAGGAGAAGGGCGGACATTTGAGCTTGCGAAGACGTGCATCGCAAGGGGAATCCGTTGACTTGTGCAGCGGAGCCGAACCGCGCAGGACTCCAATAATATGCGATTGATACTGCTTATGTCAACGTTTTTGCCGTAACAGTTGTAGATTTCTGAGCATGATGGGTATTCAATGACAGATGAGCGGTCTGAAGTGTTCGCCATGCGGCACCGTCCGCATCTACCGCCATCAGCTCACGCTACGACTAGTTTGGAATCTGGCGCTGAGGGGCAGGTGAGCGTCCGGGTCATCTAGGAAGCCTGTTTTCTGGCTGCGGTGTTTTACTTGCCCTTCATACGGCTGACTTTCCGCTCATCACAGTTATGGCCTGAGGGCGGCGTCCATTTCGCAGAACATCAGGCCGTATGCCACTGTGGATCATGCTGTGGTCGGCCCTTCCGAAGGTACGAGTGTAAGCCACGAGTGTGATGCATTGTTGCTCAATTCAAATGTCAAACCGTCCTCAGTAGCAACTGGTTCCTAAAAAGTAAATCCAGTGTTCAATAGGAAGGTACTTATTGGCATAGAAACGTTTAGTGCTATACGAGTACATAGGCCGGGCTTTTGCGGCGCTCGATGAAACGCTGCGGTCGGAGGGGTACCCCATCAAGCAGGTGTACGGGGAGTTCATCATGGCGGAAGTGTTCTACACCGGCCCGTGGGACACGGACAATCTCGGAGCGCTGGAGACCGGTGTCCGCTGGCTGCTTCATCCGCAGGACACCGGCTCGATTCACCGCAGGCTGGTCGTATCACGGCCATCAGGGTGTGCCCGCCCTGTCCGGTCCTGAGCATTCCTTCGGCTGTCAGTGCAGTTCCTTTGGCCGGTGCCAGAGACCGGCCACTCCTGGAGGAGCCATATGCACCCTCCCTGGAACCTGAAACAAAAATCTCCCCATGGCAACGTGGACAGCAAGGCACTTTTGGAAGCCTCCGCCGGGCGTGAGAGCCGCCGGGGTTCCTCTGACCCGGCTGAGGGCACGGTATGAACGCCCCGCGCTCCCCGCAGGCCACCAGTCGTCTGCCTCCCCGCCCGAACCCTCTGCTGGGCCGGGAGGACATCCTGCTCACCGCCAGCCGCATCCTGAGTGACCGCCGGATCCGGCTGCTCACCCTGCGCGGCCCTGGAGGCATCGGCAAGACCCGCCTGGCTCTGGACCTCGCCTACCGCCTGAGCCCGGAATTCGAGCGGGGAGCCGTGTGGGTCAACCTGGCAGAGCTGCGGGAGCCGTCGGAGGTGGTGCCGGCTGTCGCCCAGGCTCTCGGAGTCCCGGCTGGCGACCGTGCGGACCTGATCGCCCAGCTGGGACCGCAGAGTGTCCTCGTGGTGCTCGACAATTTTGAACATCTTGCCCCGGCGGCCTCCGATGTGGCTGCCCTGACTGCCGGAGCTCCGAACCTGCGGATTCTGGTGACCAGCCGCACCGCGCTGCATGTCCGTGGAGAACAGGAGTTGCCGGTCGGCCCGCTGCCCTTGCCCGCACTCAGGGAACCTGGGCTGGCGAGTCCGGCAGTTCGGCTGTTCGTTGCGTGCGCGCAGACGGTCGATCCGCTTTTCCAGCTGACAACCATCAACGAGCCTGCAGTAAGGCGCATCTGCGAATTGCTCGAAGGCATTCCGCTGGCGCTGGAACTGGCCGCCGCACGGCTGCGCGCCGTCACCCCGCAGGGGTTGCTCGAGTGGCTGGAGCGGCCCCTGGAGGTGCTCTCAGACGGCCCGCGTGACGGCCCCCACCATGGACACTCGCTCAGCAGCACTATCGGCTGGAGTGTGGACCTGTTGACCCCAGAGCAGCGCGAGGTGTTCGCGGTGTGTGGGGCCTTTATCGGCGGATTCACCCTGCCGGCCCTGGAAGCTGTGACGGAAAAGGCGTCGGCGCGTCAGGCCTTGATCGGACTGGTCGAGCACAGCCTCGTTCAGCCCGCCGAGGGCCCGCAGCCCCGATGGCGCCTGCTGGAACCGGTTCGCGAGTACGCCGCAGATCTGTTCGGCACCCTGAATGAAGCTGAAGGCCTGCGCGAGCGGCACGCACGGTATTACCTCGCGCTGGCAGAGCAGGCGAAGCGGCGTGGAGAGCACCTTGCCCCGGAATGTTTCTCGCGCCTTGCCCCGGACGACGCAAACCTGAATGCGGCCCTGAAATGGTTCGTGGAAGCGGGCCGCACCGCGCAGGCCCTGCGGCTTGTCAGGGCGTTGGGACCCTACTGGGGGCATGAGGCGACGCAGAAGCACCATGGCTGGTTGCGTCAGATCGTCACCATGACGGACGCGGCAGACGAACCCGCGCTGCTGGCAGACGCGTTGTGCGCCCTGGGTCAGACCAGCATGAGCCTCCAGCAGCTCGATCAGGCCCGGCAGGCGCTGGGGAACGCGGGTGAGCTGTACCGCAGGCTGGGGAACGCGTCTGGTGAGGCTGACGTTCTGCTTATTCTCGCCTCGGTGACTTCCCGGGCAGGCGACCATCTCGAGGCCCTGAAGCTGTTCGTGCGCGTGCAGGCCCTGTACGAGCAGCTCGGCGAACCACTGGCCCTGCGCACGGCCGTGAACAACATGGGCGTGGTGCATCTCCGCCTGGGGCAGTTGCCTGAAGCCTCCCGGTGCTTTGAGCGTGCGCAGGCCCTGAGTGAGGAATACGGCGGTGGAGAGGGCGCTGCCTTTGCGCTGGGGTTGCGAAGCTGGGTGGCCTACCTTCAGGGCCAGCAGGACACGGCGCTGCCGCTTGCTCAGGTGGCCTGGCAGCACATGCTCAAGGTGCCGAATGCGCTGCTGAGGTATGTGCTGCTGCATCAGATGGCTTTCCACGCGCGGGATGCCGGACAGCTGAGCCTGGCGGCCCGGATGGTCGGGTGCAGCGAGGCGATGCGGGCCAGCACCGGGGAGCCCTGGGACGTGTGTTTCGCTCCGCATGTGAGAAGGCTGGACACCGCGTTGCGAACCGCCATGGGTGAACGGTACGAGGTGTGCCGCCAGGAAGGAAGCGCCTTACGGCTGGAGGACCTGGTACCGGACGTCGCCGCGATGCTGGAGAACGCGGTCCAGACCACATACGCAGAGACCAGAGTCACCCCCTTGACTGGACGGGAGCAGGACGTGCTCAGGCTGCTTGCCCAGGGCATTTCAGACAAGCGGATCGCGCAGCAGCTCAACATCAGTGCGGCAACCGTGAGCAAACACGTTTCGAGCATGCTGAGCAAACTCGGGGTCCATAACCGGGTGGAGCTTGCCCGCTGGGCCCTCAGAAACGGGCTGGCTGAGTCCTCCTCCTCGTCCTGAGCAGGTCCGGAGACGTCCCTCCTTTCTGTGCTGCGCCGCCATCAGGTACACCCGACTTCCCGGCATGCTTACGGGGTCTCAGCTGGCGTCTATGACGCTGCCCTATGCCGTGCCCGGCAGGCAGCGTCCGGTTGACACCTGATCGCTGCGGCCAGAGAGGGGCACGTTGAGTCTTTGTGTATGCACCGCTGCCATGAGTAGGACTGCCGTTCGGGAGCTCGGGCATATTGGCACGTCATTCGACGTGTTTTCTGGCGTTCTGGAGCGCTTCGGAAGTGACCCCCCTAATTTTCACCAGGGTCACTGGCGGCCACCCCCCAAGTTTTCCCGATGCTGAGAAGCCTGAACGACTTTTAACGTAAGGCATCAAGCCACGTCGGAGTTCCCGGCCGGCCTGATGTCAGCTCTCACCGCATCCCGCCGTCTCGCCTGCACAAGGAGTGTTGTATGCGCCCCGAGTTCGACCCGACCCTGAATGGTGGCCTGGATAAACTGCACCGCTATCACCGTGAGGCTGCTGCAGACGCTGTGCTCCAGCTGAACAAGGACCGGAACGGGGTGCGCCAGGGATGGTGGAGCGCTGTGATGCAGCGTGTATGGCAGCGGCTCCACCGGCCGTCAGTTCCGACTGTCCGTCACTGACAGGACGTCTGCCGCCCGAACACGAGATGCAGGCGATGCCTGCACAGGAGGAAGTGCTATGCCTATGACGACACAGGGATCACGCTCCGCTCGCCTGCTGCTGATGGTCACCTTTCTGCTGGGAAGTGTGCTGGCCAGGCAGGACGTCCCGATAAGTGCGCAGATGGCGGAAATGGCCGGGACGCAGTTGACATTCGCAGAATGCCAGGAGCGCTTGCAGAAGCTCAACACGATGTTGGGCGGGGTGGGATACGGGGCCGTACGGACTCAGCAGCTGAATGATGGGACGCTCGCCGCCCGTTGGTACAACTCGACGGCGAAGCGGACAGCTCTGGCTTTCTCAGGTCAGAACGCCGTGGGCAACGCGTTCCACGTGAGTGAGCAAGACGGCCTGATTTCGTTGAATGAACTGATCGCCACGCCCTGACCTGTCCATGCTCGGCATCCGGAGGTGCCCCTGATTCAAATGGTTTTGATGACACCCGATATTCAAAAATTGTTTGCCCTTATTCCTTCTGGTCTCGGGCCACCACACATGAGGATCATGGCCATGCAAAACCGCAAATCTCTGAAAGCTACGCTGATCGCCACCCTGTTCGTCGCCTCCCTCTCTCCTCAGGGGTCAGCAACGTCGCACTTGTTCTTCCATAATGATTCCGGCGCCAGCGGCATGGTGGACGTGTACGTCAACGGTAACCTGCTGTATTCGGAAATTTCCCCAGACAACCACATGGTGTTCCCCAAGACCGTCGAGGCAGGAACACATGAGTTCGTGGTGACGCGCCACAAGGTAGCCCCTGGCGTCAAAGACCTGGCCCGGAAGATGCTGGAAGTGCAGTACGCCGATCAGTACACCCTGAAGCTGGGAATGAAGGACGACACGCTTGATCCTACAGAGGTCACGGTCAGCCTGGATATTCGCCCCCGCTGAGGGGGCCATGGAGGGAGCCCGCGGTACCGCGGGCTCCCTCCGTAGTTCTCCAGCATCGGGTGGCTGGGCAAAGGGTAGTGAATGACATGCTGCTAAAGGCCGTTGGATCAACAAGTATGCCCGCCAGTGTCAGTGGTGCGGCTCGGGAGCAAGGCCAGCAGCGTCCGCCCGGCGGACACGGAGCACGGGAAACCCCGATTCGAATGGTGTGCTATGCCAATGGCGGGGAGCGGGAAATGGCCATGCCAGCCTGGAAAACGTCGATTTTAGGGAAATGAGTTCGTGTATGGCGCAACCACAAATCGGAGGGTCAGGAATCTGGATTCCTTCGGCTAGACCATTGAGAAAATCCGCTTTGCTGCGGATTTTCTGCTTTTAAGCCTGTTCAGGCTGCTTCTCTCCGTCCATCCGGGCTGGATCATCCAGCATGACCAGCTGCGGGCGCTTTAACAGGCGGTGACCCTGAAGAAGGCGGTCCAGCATGCCCACCCAGACCAATGCCACCAGCGTTCCTGCCAGGACATCGGTCGGATAATGCACCCCGCTGTACACCCGCGACCACATCATGACCAGGACATATGTGACGCCCAGGCCCATCATTAGCGGACGCCAGCGGGTTGGCCAGCTCAGCAGAATCAGCGCCAGAACAAGTGAGGTGGCAAACATCGCATGGCCACTGGGAAATGAAAAGTCGGCCTCTGGCGCGATCGGTGTCCAGTAGGTCGGTCGGGGACGGTCAAAAGCCTTTTTGAGGACCGCATGAAATACCACCGAGCCTGCCAGGGAAAGGAGGAGAAAGTACGTTGCCCTGGGCTGCAGGACATACAGACATCCGGCCAGCAAGACCGTAAGGGGTAACATTCCGGGTGTATTTCCAAACGCGGAAAGTGCGGCGGCCAGACGGTCAAGGGGCTCAGAGCTGAAGGCATGAATGCTCAGCATGAGGGGCTCCTCGAACGTGAACGGATCCTTCTCATAGACATCAACGGCAATAGCGACAAAAACAACGAGGGGAAAAAGCAGCCCGAAGAAGAGCTTCAGCAGGGACCGTCCGTATCCCTTCAGGAACAGTCGCAGGCGCCGCAGATGAACCAACATGTTCAGGAGCGTACATGGCGCAGCAGGCTGATTGCAGGCACCCGTCGTTCCCGCCACCCTGGGACTGTGGGCCTCGGTGGCCTGATGCTGGCCGAACAGCTGGCATTCCGGCGTGTGCAACGCCCGGCAGTCCCGTAAGGTCTGCAGTGTGACCAATCAGCACATCCTTCTGCTTACCCTGCACAACCCCGCCGAATTCCCGTTCCTGGAGTGGGCCGGTCCGGATGTCGTGGCAGGGTCGTTCAGTCTGGTGGTGGACCGGGAGAGCGTGAGTGATGACGTTCTGGCTGAGCTGCACGCCCACCCGGCTTTCGGTTTCGTGAGGGCGTACTCCAACTACCTGAACAATGGCAACGTTTACGCCGACCTGGAGCGTCTGCACCAGCAGCGGCCCTTCACGCACATCGTGGTATTCGGCGAGGATGACATCCTGCGCGCCGCGCACCTGCGTGAGCGTTGGGGCCTCCCGGGACAAGGTGTGGACAATGCGGCCGGGTTCCGCGACAAGTCGCTGACGCGCGCCCGCTTCACTGACCTGGGCATTCCGGTGCACGCCGGTGCACCGCTGGAGCATCCGCTGGTCCTGCTGGACTTTGTCGCGCAGCACGGCCTGCCGGTGTATGTCAAACCACGCACCAGTTCCGGGTCGGTCTTCGGGCGTAAGATCTCCGACCCAGCGGCCCTGACTGCGTTCCTTGAAACAGGATTCGCACCCCGAGTTCCTTTCGCGGAGTATGTCCCGGACCTCTGTGTGGAAACCTTCCACCCCGGCGAGCTGTATCACGTGGACGGTCTGTGCGTGGAAGGTGAGATCCTCTGGAGCTGGCCCAGCAAGTACCTGACGTCCGGGCTGGAGATCGGTGTTTTCGCACACGGTGAGGTGGTTGGGCCGCATGCTCAGCCCAGGAAACCCCCTGTTTGCCTCCCTGAACGCCTACGCCCGCTCGGTGTGTCACGCTCTGGAACTGCCACACGGCCACACTTTCCATGCCGAAGTATTTGTTGCCCCGGACAGAGAACTGTCCCTGTGCGAGATCGCCTGCCGCACCGGAGGCGGACGGATCAACGAGACCCTCCGCAGCTCGGGTGGCCCGGACCTCAACCAGCTGCAATTCCTGATTCAGACCGGCGCCCAGAACGCCGCGCAGGTGCGGGACCTTCTTCAGGCCAGTGAACCGGAGGCGCTGTGTGGCTGGATGCTGATTGCGCCGCAGCCGGGACTGTGCGTGGCCGTGCCGGACTTCGGCGACCTGGAGGGCGTCCGGGCGGCGGAACTTCGCGTGACGGCCGGTGAGGAAGGCTGGGAACGTGCCTACAGTGGGGATTCGATGGGGCACCTGATCATCGCAGGTGACACCGAGGAGGCGTTGCGAGCCCGGATGGGAGGCGCCGTAGGCCGCCTCCAGCATCAGCTGAGGTTCGAACACCAGGAGGCTCTGGACGCTGCTTTCGCATAAACCTGTGTGACGGGTGATTCCCGGACGCCCGCTACAGTTGCTGCATGAAGGCTGTCATGGTTCATGCGTTCAATGTTCGCCCTGAGCTCGTCACGGTTTCTGATCCCACGCCTCCTGAAGATGGCGTGGTGGTCCAGGTGGGCGCCACAGGCGTGTGCCGCAGCGACTGGCATGGATGGGTGGGGCACGACCCGGACATCACCCTTCCGCATGTTCCGGGACACGAGCTGGCCGGAACGGTCGTGGCTGTCGGCAAAAACATCCGCAGATGGAAGGTCGGCGACCGGGTCACCGTCCCGTTCGTTTCCGGCTGCGGGCGTTGCCACGAATGTCAGTCTGGGAACCAGCAGGTGTGTGACCGCCAGTTTCAGCCTGGTTTTACCCACTGGGGCTCGTTCGCCGAGTATGTGGCGCTCCACCAGGCCGAGCAGAACCTCGTGGCCCTGCCGGATGATCTGGATTTCGTGACGGCTGCGAGTCTGGGATGCCGCTTTGCTACGTCCTTCCGGGCTGTGGTTCATCAGGGGCGCGTCCGGGCTGGTGAATGGGTGGCGGTCCACGGCTGCGGCGGGGTCGGCCTGTCGGCCATCATGATTGCCAAGGCCCTGGGTGCCGGGGTGGTGGCGGTGGATATCGATGAGGAAAAACTCCGGTTTGCCGGGCAGCTGGGAGCAGACCTTCTGATCAACAGCCGCGCGACCCCGGATGTCGCCGGAGCGGTCCGGGACCTGACAGGTGGTGGTGTGCACGTGTCCCTGGACGCCCTGGGGCACCCGGAGACCTGCGCGAACTCTGTTGCGAACCTCAGGACACGTGGACGTCACGTGCAGGTGGGTCTGCTGCTGGCCGAGCAGAGCCGCCCCGCCATTCCGATGGACCGGGTGATCGCGCGCGAACTGGAACTGTACGGCAGTCATGGTATGGCTGCCCATGCCTATCCGGAGATGCTTGCCATGATCAGCCGAGGCGCCCTCAGGCCGGATCAGCTGCTTGGGCAGCGGGTCACGCTGGAGCAGTCTATCGACGTGCTGGTAAATATGGACCGTTTCGTGGAACGCGGCGTGACCGTAATCGACCGGTTCGTGTAAGGAAGGCTGTCCGGCGGGCCTGGAAGGACTTTCGCCGTTCTGACGCCCTGACAAATCCAGCTGGCGATTGATCGCCAGCCGGACCCTTTTTTCCTCCGTACCCGGATTACAGCACTTCGAACAGTCCTGCGGCGCCCATACCGCCGCCGACACACATGGTCGCCACGACGTACTTCACGCCCCGGCGCCTGCCCTCCAGCAACGCGTGTCCCACCAGACGGGCTCCGCTCATGCCGTACGGATGACCGATGGAAATGGCGCCGCCGTTTACGTTGAGCCGGTCATCCGGAATTTCCAGCCGGTCCTGGCAGTACAGCACCTGCACGGCAAAAGCTTCGTTGAGCTCCCACAGGCCGATGTCCTCGACGGTAAGCCCGAAACGGCCAAGCAGCTTGGGCACCGCGAAGACCGGACCGATGCCCATCTCATCGGGCTCGGTTCCGGCCACAGCCATGCCCATGTACCGGCCCAGCGGCTTCAGCCCGCGGCTCTGGGCCATCTCCGCCTCCATGACCACGCAGGCCGCGGCACCATCGGACAGCTGACTGGCATTGCCGGCGGTGATCTGGTTGTCCTCGCCTCGAACAGGCTTGAGGGACTGCAGCCCTTCAAGCGTGGTGTCCGGACGGTTGCCCTCGTCACGGCTGATCGTGACGTCCTTCATCGTCACTTCGCCGGTTTCCTTGTTCTGCACGGCCATGCGGGTCGTCACCGGAATGATCTCGTCGTCAAACCGGCCCTCGGCCTGCGCCTGGGCGGTACGCTGCTGCGAACGAAGGGCGTATTCGTCGCAGCGTTGCCGGCTGATGCCGTAACGCTGGCCGACCACCTCGGCCGTGTCGATCATGGGCATGTACACCCCGTTATGCATGGACAGCAGTTCCGGGTCCGGGCCGACCCGCATTTCCGGAGTCTGCACCAGCGAGATGGACTCGACGCCGCCAGCAACACAGACGTCCATCCGGTCCACGATGACCTGCTTGGCGGCGGTAGCAATCGACATCAATCCGCTAGCGCACTGCCGGTCAATCGACATGCCGGCCACGCCGACACCCAGACCGGCACGCAGCGCCGCATTGCGGCCGATCGTGGTCTGCACGCCCTGCTGAAGCGCCGCACCGATCACGCAATCGTCGATCTCGGCGGGCTGCACGCCGGCTCGTTCAACCGCCGCCCGGATGGCGTGGGCAGCGAGTGTAGGGGAAGGTGTGGCATTGAAGGCCCCTCGGTAGGCCTTGCCAATGGGGGTGCGGGCGGTAGACACAATGACTGCTTCACGCATGAGGGAACTCCTTTATGTCTGGAATAAGTCCGGGAATAAGCGCTCAGACCGGTACCCCAGCCTCCCGGCATGGAACGGCGCGAGATAGCTCCGGTCTGAGCTTCTTACTTCTGGAGGTGCACAGCTCTCAGGATAAAGGCGGGAGTTACGGTGTGTCCGGTGCGTTGATCACCGCGTCGTCGGCAGTGCCGTCACCGTCAGCATCGACCAGTCGGGCCGCCAGTTCGCCGTCACCATCGGCGTCAAGGGCAGGTGTGGGGTGGTCAGCCTGTTCATCAGCCACGTCATGCAGGCTTGCGTGACTGGCCGTCCCGCCCAGGACACCGCCACCGCTGCTGGCTCCGCTTTCGTCTACCGCTTCCACGACCTCCGGTGTGCTTCCCCGGGTGTCTGATGACATTGGGTCGGGCTGGTCAACGCGGGGGCCGGTCTGTTCATCCGTCATGTTTTCCTCCGTTCCGGCTCAGGGTAATCAGAGTGCAGCTGAATTGAACGCGAGCGTCATTAAGCCGGGTTATTTCCTCTCCGGACCGTGGCCCGAGAAAAGAAATGGCCCTCACTCGCGGAGGGAGGAGAGGAAGCGGAAAAACGTCAGGTAAAGCGCGCTGGGCACCCCAGGTGGTTAAGAGGACCACGGAGGCATTAGCTGGACACAATCACCGCGCAGTCCTATAGAGGAGGCTCCCCAGTCCTGCCCAACCCCTGTTCGGCCTGCCGGAGCACCCTACCTGTACGGTGTGCGCGGCATACGGAGGCAGGCCGGAGCCCTCTGTTGATGGCACGAACTGATCCTTACGCTTCCCTGAATTCCGCACGCCTCTGCCGACTGGAGTGGGGTCTTTGCTGGCCAGCCGCATGCTGGCGGTGGCCCCATCGGGTATCAGGCCTACCAGCTCACACGTGACCCGCTGGCCCTGGGGTGGCTGGGTGGGATCGTCACACTGCTGGTGGTTGGAGCAGTGGCGCTGCGTGTGCCCAGCCTGCGGAAACTGCACCTAGACGACCCGGCAGTTGCGGTTCATGTCCATGTGGAACTGGCGTAGCGCATAGACCCGGAGTCGAAGGGTTCAATCTTCTCTCTGCCTGTTTCCGGCCTTGACCTGTGGCACGGATTTGATGGGCAGGCCTCAGGCGGTCTTGATGGGATCAAACAGGACCGCGCCTCCACCAGAAAGGCGCGGTCTTATTGACAGCCTGAAGCTCAGGTTTGGCTGGTCCAGCCCGGAGCGTTCCGCCGTTTCCAGGCCCACAGAGCACCCATCAGAACCAGACCGACGGCAGCCGCTGACATCAGGACCAGGAAGGGAGTCTCACCGGTCAGGGACGTCTGCTGCGGTTTTACGGTCTGAATGAACGACGGCCACGGCGTTGCTCCCTTGGCTACCAGGTCTGAAGCGGAATAGATGTAAAAGCTGCTGGCAGTCCAGAGCCCACCCCCACCTTCGCTGGAGGACCGCAGCAGAACATCGGCGAGCACGGGGGTCAGTGCTCCAAGGCTTGCCACCGCGACCGGCACGAAGGCCGACAGCAGGGTGGCCAGGCCGAACACCAGCGCCGCTTCCAGATAGATCAGGAGGCTGTCGGTGGCCAGGTGTGACCAGAGCAGTTCGCGGTCCATCCAGGTGGCGGGCAGCGGCATGAGCAGCCCCTGAAGGAGCAGGGAAAGCAGCACCAGTCCAGCCAGGATCTGCAGACCGAACAGCAGCCGTCCCCCAACGATCTGCACTCTCGACAGGGGTTGCAGGTTCAGAAAGGCGGCATTCTCGCGCGCTGTGGCACCGAACCACGCGGCGAACATCATCAGGGCGAACTCAAGCACATTCCAGTGCAGCGCTGAGTAGAACGGCACGCGCACGCCGTTCAGGTCACGGTTGCGGTCGGCCAGACCATACATGTTGTCAAAGGGAGTGGCAGTCAAGGCGTAGGCCAGGCTCACGGCGACAGTCACCAGAAACAGCGTGATCCATGTGTGGCGCCGCGCGGTCCATTCAAACCAGATCATGCCTGTCCTCCGATCACTGAGGCGTAAAGCCGATCGAGCGGCCGGGGCCGCACCTGCAGGTCCAGCGGCTGGGCGCTCATCAGCACCCGGATCATTTCGTCGACATTGCCGCTGGCGTGAATCTGCACGACCGGCCCGTCGACCTGAACGTGCTCAGGGGTGTGGTGGGCCTGAAGCCACCCGGCCACTGACGCTGGTACGTCCTCCTGGTAGATGGCCTGCACTGTCTTGTACTGGTCGCGCAGTGCGTCCATCTCACCTTCCAGAACCACCCGGCCCGAGTGCATGAACCCCACGTGATCCGCAATGCCTTCCACCTCGGCCAGGACGTGGGAGGTCAGGATGACTGTGCCGCCGTCCGCCGCGTATTCCGCGAGCCGGGACAGCAAAGCCTGACGGTGAACCGGGTCCAGGCCGTTGGTGGGTTCGTCCAGAACGAGCAGTCTGGGCTGGCTGGCAAACGCGTAGGCCAGCGCCAGACCGATGCGCTGGCCGGTGGACAGGTGCCGGGCAGCGCATCGCAGCGGCACCCCGAACAGGGCAGCGGTTTCCAGGGCAAGTGCAGCGTTCCATTCCGGGTGCAGGCGGGCCCCCACCTGAAAGTGCATCTGCGCGTCGTGCGTGGGCAGCAGGGTCCCGCCGGTCGGTACCAGCGCCACCTGCTCTTTGACCCGCCCGGGGCTGACACTGGGATCAATACCCAGAACAGTCATTCGTCCGGTCTCCACGGGTTCCAGGCCCAGGAAGGCGCGTAGCAGAGTACTTTTGCCGGTACCGTTAGGACCCAGCAGCGCATAGATGCTTCCCTGAACCACCTGCATGGAGCAGTCGTTGAGGATGGTGTGTTTCCCGCGCCGGGTGCGCAGGTCCTGGGCCTGTAGGACGACGGGCATCATGAGGTGACCTCCGTGGACGTGGTGAGCTCCTGCAGCAGCGTGTGCAGAGTGGCAGGGGTAATCCCGGCATGAAGCAGGCGGGTGGTGATCAGCTGGAACTCGCGTATCAGCGCTTCCTGCTGGGCTGGAGGCGCGTGCGAACGGGCGGTGATGGTGGTGCCTGCTCCCGCGCGGCTCTCGATCATGCCGGCGTCCTGCAGGGAGGCGTAGGCCCGCACGATGGTGTTGGGCGCAATTCGCAGCCGGGAAGCCAGCGCACGAACCGGCGGAAGCGTATCCCCCGGCTTAAGCTGACCCAGGTCGATGGCCCGCTTCAGGCTCTCGGAAAGCTGCAGATACAGCGGGACACCACTGTGCAGGTCCAGCTTGATCAGAAGCTCCAGACTTTCGGCCTCTTGTCGCATATCAATAAGACAATACAAGAATGGAGCGATGGACTTGGCCCATCTGTTGAGCCCGTGTGCTTCAGTCAGGGCACAGAGGTGACCGGAAGAGAGGATTTCCCCGAATCAAAAACAAAAAACGCGAACCGGGATATTCCGATTCGCGTTCTGTTCACGTGCCGTCGCCTGGCGAGGCCGTGGGAAGACACTTTTGGTTAGAGCTGAACCCCGGTGGTCAGGGGGTTGGAACTGTGATCAGGTTTACTCAAGCGATGACCTCCTTCGACTGAGATGCCGAAAGATACAGGGTTGATGCCAAGCATTCTGTTCAAGTTTTACTTTTCGATTTTACTGTGCTGGACGGTTTTTTATCGCTATTTATCAGGATTTTTGCATGTAGCGGTCTGCCCGCCCGATTTGTCCTGTGATCGTCAGTCCTGGTGATGCGACCACCGAATCTCGCAAGGAAAGGCTGGCCCACAACCTGAGAGGAAGGGTCTACCCTGGGCGTATGACTGATGACGTGTACCACACCCTTGCCGTGACTGACCGGTCCCAGAGGCGGGCGAAGCTCAGATGACGGGCGCTCTCCAGGACCTGGGCTGGTCCGATTTCTTTGCTGAGGCCGCCGAGCCGTTTTTGCAGGATGAGTCTGTGCAGGCTGAGCCCGGACGGATTGCCAGCGTCGGGCGGGCGTCCTATCAGATCTGGACAGCGCAGGGCCTGGAGGACGCCCTGCTGGCCGGAACGCTGCGTCAGGAAGCACCGGGGCAGCAGGTGCCGGTGATCGGCGATTGGGTCATTGCGCAGCGTCTGGCAGAGGCGCAGGCTTTACGCATTCAGCAGGTGCTTCCCCGGCGCACCACGTTCGCCCGCGCGGTGCATGGCGGCACAGCCGAGCAGATCATTGCAGCCAACGTGGACGTCGTGTTTATCGTCACGACGCCGGATCAGGATTTTGACCTGCCGCGCCTGGGCCGATATGTAGCCGCAGTGCAGGTCAGCGGCGCCGAGCCGGTCGTGCTGCTCAACAAATCAGACCTTGTGCAGGACGCCGCCTGGTATCTGGAACAGGTCAGACGCCTTGGGCCCGATCTACCGGCGCATCAGATCTCGGCAGCTCAGCATGGCGGGCTCGACAGTATCCAGCCTTACTTCACACCCGGCCGGACCGTGGCCCTGATCGGTTCGTCCGGCGTGGGCAAATCCACCCTGACCAACCGGCTCCTGGGCCAGGAGGTCGCGGCCACCGGCAGCGTGCGTGAGACCGATCAGCAGGGCCGGCACACCACGACGGGCCGGACCCTTTACCGGGTGCCCGGCGGGGGACTGCTGATCGACAACCCTGGCCTGCGGGATATCGCAGTCTGGGACGCCGACTCCCGCAGCGTGAACTTTGAGGTGATCGAGGAACTGGCGACCAAGTGCCGCTTCCGCAAATGCACCCACATGACCGAACCCGGGTGTGCCGTTCAGCGCGCCGTCCAGAAAGGGCAACTGGACGCACAGGTTCTGGCGGCCTACCACGAGGCCCAGGGTCAGCCGGTACGCCGCCCGAAAAAGCGCTGAGGCAAAACAAAAACGCAGCGACAATGACCACAGAGGTGTTCATGGGCGTGCCGCGTCACCGTAAGCCGGTTTGAGTAGAAAGAAAAGCGGGCGGTGGAGCATAAGCCACCGCCCGCTTTCTCTGCTGCGTTAAATTTCCCGCTCGGTCCTTGCCCGCTCCCAGTCGCTGACCCGGGAGATTTCGTTCAGGTCATCCTCGGTCAGCTGCAGGTCCACTGTGCCCAGCAGTTCCTGAAGCTGCTTGACGCTGTTGGCCCCGATAATCGGCGCGGTCACCGCCGGCTGCGTGAGCAGCCACGCCAGCGAGACCTGCGCCGGGTGAGCCTGGTGCCGCTCGGCAACCGAAACCAGCGTCTCGACGGTGTCGAAGTTCTGGTCGCTGAATCGCCGCGCGGCATTCTCGCTGGCACGTACGCTGTCGGGCAGCGGTTGGCCGCGCCGGTACTTGCCGGTCAGCATTCCCCCGCCCAGCGGGCTCCAGGGCACCACACCCAGGCCGTACTCCGCGGCCACGCGCTGCTGCTCGCGCTCGAAGTTCGCGCGGGTGGGGGAGAGCAGGCTGTACTCCGGCTGGATGCTGACATAGCTTTCCAGACCGCGGCGGTCACTGGTCCACAGGGCCTGCATCAGGCGCCACGCGCTGTAGTTCGAGCAGCCGATGTAGCGAACATAACCGCGCTTCACCAACTCGGTGAAGGCTTCGAGCGTTTCCTCGATGGGCGTCTGGTTGTCCACCCAGTGCGCCTGATACAGGTCAATGTGATCGACCTGCATGCGGCGCAGGCTGTCCTCGCAGGCCTTCAGAATCCAGCGCCGGGACAGCCCTTCGCGCTGGTGAATGGTGCCGCGCCCTTCGCTACCGCGCGGGCCCATCGGTCCCCGGACCTTGGTCGCCACGACCATCTGGTCGCGGTTGCCGCGGGCTTTCATCCAGCGGCCCATGATCTCCTCGGACACGCCTCCAGGGTTGTCCGGGGTCCAGTTGCTGTAGATGTCGGCGGTGTCCAGGAAGTTGCCGCCGGCCTCGGCGTAGGCGTCCATGATGTCAAAGGACGTCTGTTCGTCGGCACTCCAGCCGAACTGCATGGTGCCCAGGCCAATGGGGAAAAGGTGCAGGCCGCTGCGGCCAAGTCTGCGGTAGGGGGTCATGTCTGGTGCCTCCAGGTGGGGGTTTGGTCGGTATCAGGGTGCCGGAGACGGCGCCTCAGGACGGATACGGGTTCCAGCGGGTCGGCTCGTTAAGCTATGAAAAGTCGTCAGAAACGGTGGGGCCCTGGATGTGACGCCTGCGCGCCAGGACCCCTTTCAGGGCAAACGATACTGACCTCAGGTGTCACTCAGCGCCACGAAGCGCAGATCCAGGTCCGGCAGACGCTGGATAAAGTGGTCCAGCAACTCCAGGGCGCCGCTGAGGTCGCGTTCGTCCACCACCTCTACGGGGCTGTGGGTATAGCGGTTGGCCACCGATACCGCGCCGGTCGGTATGCCCTGGCTTCCGTACTGCAGGGCCCCGGCGTCGGTGCCAATGCCGCGCAGCAGTTCGTGCTGTACAGCGATCCCGCCCGCGTCCGCAGCAGCGATGAGGCCGCGCCGCACTGCCGGATGCGCCATGGTCGAGAAGTCCATCACCTTCACGGCCGGCCCGGCTCCCAGCTGAAGGTGGCAGGTCCCCAGCTCAGGCGTATCGTCGGCGGCCGTCATGTCCAGAGCCAGGGCCACGTCGGCCTTGTAGGCGCTGGCCACCGCCTGAGCGCCGCGCAGCCCGACCTCCTCCTGCACCGTGAAGGCAAAGATGACCGTGACCGGCGGAGGGCTGTCCTGGTACCGTTCCAGCAGGGCCAGCATCACGGCGCAGCCGGCCCGGTCATCTACCGCGTGGGCTGTGTAACGGCCGGTGTTCTGACCCAGTTCGGTCAACACCCCCACGAATCCGACCGGATCTCCCAGATGAACCCCCATGCCGATGGCTTCGTCCGCATTGCGCGCGCCAATATCCACATACAGTTCGGGTGCGGGCACGATCCGTTGCCGGTCGGTGTCAGTCAGCAGGTGGGCACTTTTTGTGCCGATCACGCCCATCAGCCGGCCCTGCTGCGTGCGCACCCAGACGCGCTGTGCAGGCAGGATGCGGTCATCGGTGCCGCCTACTTTTTCCAGCCGCAGAAACCCGGTGGGGGTGATCTGCCTGACCCGGAAGCCGACCTCGTCCATGTGTGCCGCGACAATCACCCGGCGTGCTCCCTCGCTGGCGGCGCGCCGGATGGCAATGACATTCCCGAAGGCGTCCACCTCCGTGTGATCGGCCAGCGCGGCAGCGGCATGGTGGACGGCCCGGATAACGTCCTCCTCACTGCCGCTGGGTCCGGTGAGCCGGACAAGGTGACGCAGATGCGCAAGGGCGGGCGAATCACCGTGGCCTGCTTCTGCGCCCGGGTGGTTGTGGTTTTCTGGCATAACGACAGGATAGAAGTCCTGACGGTCCGTTTGCTCGGTGCCGTGCGCCCGGTAATGTTTATCAATGGCCTGGACGTACAGAAGGGTCGCACGCAGGGCGGGTGTCGGGAAAGTGCCTTTATGCCACATCAGACTGCGGAGCCTTCCGGGCAGCCGATTGTCCGCAGGCACCAAAAGGAACGTGCTGTGAAGCTGAAGCCGCAGGCAGAAGATTCAGTGGATATGCCCCGCGCTTCATGCAGCGTGTTTCGACCGGAGAGCCTTCGCGGGGCGGCTCGGATTCGCTGGACCGGCGCTCAGAGGCCGGGAAACTGTTTATGCAGTCCAGTACTACCTTAAGTAAGAATTGCGAAGCAGAGGCTGTGTTAGCTTCGAATTCAGGCCACACTCGACATGACCAATTTTCCCTCCAGCCCCCAGGATGATCAGGCCCCCAGCTCTGGGGCCGGTCAGGTTGAGGCTCTGCTGGCGCGGGCATCGCAGCTTGAGCAGCAGGACTGGGCCAGTGCGCTGCTGGTGTTGTGCGAGGCCCTGACCCTGGCGCGGCAGCAGGAGGATCAGAGCAGCCCCGCGCGTGTTCTGCTGCAACTGGCGACGTTGGAATGGCGACTGTCGAAGTTTGACAGTGCCCAGGCTCACGCGAGTGAAGCCCTGCAGGATTTTCGCAGGCGTGCCGACCAGCACCACGAGGCCTGGTGCCTGCGGCTGCTGGGCAATATCCACGGGGTGCAGGGGCAGTACGTTGCGGCGTCTGAGCTCCTGCAGGCGTCGGCCGCGCTCAGCCGTGAAACGGGCAACCGCACCTGTCTGGCCTCGTGTCTCAATAACCTGGGCATTATTGCCAACGAGCTGGGCGATTATGCGTCCGGACTGGAATATCTGCTCGAAGCGTTAAAGACCTACGACGAGCACGATCTTCACGTTCCATCGACCCTGAACAACATCGCGACCCACTACCGGCAGCTGGGACAGCACGCCAGCGCACTGGAGCATCATGAGCAGGCGTTGGAACGCGCCCGGTCGCTCGGAGCGCATGGATTAACGGCGGCGTATATCCACAACATGGCCGAGACGCTGAGACAGTCTGACCGTCATGAACAGGCCATGCCGCTCCTGGAAGAGTCCCTGACACTGGCCCGCCAGATCGGAGACCGTCAGACCGAACTGCTGGCCCTGGACAGTCTGGGGCAGACCCATCAGGCGCTGGGAGCTCCGGAACTGGCCCGGCAGTGCTATGAGGAAGGGCTGCGCCTGGCTCCTTCTGCGCGGCACCCGCTGGCCGAGGTGAAGCTGCTGATGCATCACGCGTCGTTGCAGCCAGAGGGCCGCCGCGAGATGCTTGAGCAGTCCCTGAGGCTGTCCCAGGACAAGAATCTGCGCGCAGAACTGCTGGAGGCCCATGATCTGCTGGCCCGGTTTCACCGGGAGGCGGGGGAGTTCAGGCTTGCACTGGAGCACCTTGAGCAGGCGCGTGCCGTGGAAAGGGAGCTGTTCAATGAAGCTCAGGACCACCGGACCCAGGCGCTGCAGATTCAATACGATCTGGCCAGAACACGGGCATCGAACGAAGCCCAGCGTCAGCTCAACGAGCAGCTGCGGCGAGCAAATGAGGAACTCGATGCGTTCAGCTATACCATCTCGCACGATCTGCGCGCGCCAGTCCGGCATATCAAGGGTTTTGTCGGGCTGCTGCGCAGCGTGATGGACACGGACGCGCACCCCAAGTCCGGGCGGTATCTGAATGTCATTGAGGACTCCACCGACCGCTTGAACAATCTGATTGACGCCATGCTGAACTTTGCTCGTCAGTCACAGGAGCCACTGCAGCTGACCCAGGTAGATCTGGGGCAACTGGTCGGGTCGCTTCAGGCTGAACTGGCTGCGCAGGTGCAGGATCAGCGCGTGTGCTGGCAGATCGGAAGCCTGCCGGTGGTGCAGGGCGACTTCGCACTGCTGAGGCAGGTGATGATCAACCTGCTCTCCAACGCGCTGAAGTATTCGAGGCCCCGGGACGAGAGCGTGGTCGAGGTCTGGGCGGAACGTCAGGGTGCGGTCTGGGCGGTTCACGTTCGCGATAACGGGGTCGGATTCGATCCCCAGTACGCCGACAAACTGTTCGGGGTATTTCAGCGCCTGCACCGCCAGGACGAATTTGAAGGTACCGGGGTCGGGCTGGCCACGGTGCAGCGAATAGTGATCCGGCACGGAGGTGAGGTGTCGGCCACGTCACAGGGCAACGAAGGCGCCACTTTTACCTTCACGCTGCCGGCCTGAAGGCTGCCTGTCTGTTCGGTGCGCAGTGACCAGAGCTACCGGGCGC
Organism: Deinococcus deserti VCD115; assembly: GCF_000020685.1. Taxonomy (NCBI): domain Bacteria; kingdom Thermotogati; phylum Deinococcota; class Deinococci; order Deinococcales; family Deinococcaceae; genus Deinococcus; species Deinococcus deserti. Next base: position 410,825 of record NC_012526.1, read on the forward strand.
CGGCTTGAGGCGCGCCCCGAGCACCCTGAAACATCCTGATCCAGATCGACACCGCCAGCACACAGCCTGCCAGGACCAGCAGAACCACAGGAATTGCCGATACGCTGGAGGAACTGACAGCCAGCCCCATCAGTGGCTGGATCGCCACTGCGCCCATCGTTCCGCCCGTCATGGCAATCGGGAGCCGCCGGGGGGTGAGATGCTGGCCGTACCAGGCGACAGTGGTGGGGAAAACCGGTGCCAGAACGAGGCCCAGAAGCATGTAGGCGGCCACGCGCAGGTCGGGCAGGGAGGTGAGTGCAGCGGCGCCGATGGCCAGTACAGCGGCGGCCGGAACCAGCACCTGTGGGGGAAACTTCGCAGTCAGCGGCGCGCCGGCAAAGCGGCCCAGCATAAAGGCCAGCCAGAATCCGCTGACCAGGGCGGCAGCGTTCCGGGCGCCCAGCTGCGGCGCCAGGTGAGTGGTCATCCAGCTTGCTGCACCGACCTCAGTCATCACGTACAGGAACAGCAGCAGCGTAAACAGCGTAATGCCGCGTTTTGCCCGTGGAACTGTATCCCGGGGCGCCGTGGTTGGTGCCGTCCGGGGTAACCCACGGGCACAGACCAGCACCACAAAGGCCAGCAGGCCGACCACGACGAAAGGCCAGCGGGTGGTGCCGCTGGACAGTGCCGCCACCAGGAGTGGCCCAAGGACACATCCCAGCCCGAACATGGCATTGACCATATTCAGCACGGGAGCAGAGCGCTCGGGAAGACTGGCCAGCGAAACGTTGATGGCGCTGCTGACGCCGCCGATGCCCAGGCCAGCGACCAGGGCAGACAGAAGCGCCAGAGTCCAGCCAGGAGAGAAGCCGACGCCGACCGCACCTATCCCCACATGCAGCAGTGAGATGGACAGCATCCGGCGTACGCCGAAGTACCCCATCAGCCAGGTGGCGCCCAGCATGGCACTGCTGGAACCCAGGAAACTGACCCCGGCAATCCAGCCGACCTGCGCCTGGGTCAGGTCGAAGTGTTCCAGAAGTCGCGGATATATCGGGCCATACAGGGAGATATACATCCCCTGAACAGCAAAGGCGACAGCGCCAACAACGTGAAGAGGAATTTCCCTGCCGGAGAATGCCATGCGGCTTCAAGCTACGCGCCGTGTCGGCGTGAAGTGTGCAGCAGGCTAGAACGGGCGATCATCTGAGCTTTATCCAGGGCCTGGGGCGTCTCAGGACGGTGGCCTGCTCTCCGGTAAAGAGGCGCCCACCTGACCGATGTCAGGAAAGCCGGCACATGGGAACTCCATGTGCCGGCTGGTGAGTCGGTGGTTATGCGAAGAAGGGCCTTCAGGGCAGGGCCACGAATCGCTCCAGGAAGTTCCGGGCCGAGTCCGTATCCAGCCGGTAAGTCACATTGGTGCTTTTGCACAGCGCGTCCCCGGTGATGGTCGTCCCGGCGACCAGATTCGTCTCACTCGCCCCGGCGCCCAGGAAGTTCGGCCCACCAGAGTCACCGTAGCAGGTGCCGCCGTTGCCCGTCGCCGGATTCTGCGAGATGCGCAGCCACGCCGGGTTGACCGCATTCAGGGTGCCGAATGAATATTCACGGGTGTCGAGATATCCGTTGACCGGTCCGCCGGGTTGATTGACCGCTTCCTGGCCTCCGTAGCCCACGCTGGTGAACTGCTGATCCGGTGACAGGCGGTCAAACTGGCCCCGGGTGGGCAGGCGGGCGGGGGTCAGGCCAGTGACGGGCTTGTCGAAGACCACTACCGCAATGTCGTGAGGGTCATTCTGGGCCGCGCCATATTGCGGGTGGGCGTGGAGGGTCCCGGTATGCAGTTTCGTCTGCCTGCTGTATTTACTGTCAAACATGACCGTGACCCGCGCCTGGCCCAGGTCGCAGTGAGCCGCCGTAAGAAATACAGTTGTAGAAATCAGCGTGCCTGAGCAGTAAGGATAGGTCTGAGCGCCGAACTCGCCGACAAGGGCGCCCACAAAAGGGTGCCTGTTGCCGTCGGGCTGACCGTAGGTGATGGCCAGGGCAGACGCAAACAGCATGGAACTCAGGGCGGCGGCAGTCTTGAGGGGGAAATGCATCAGAGAGTCCTCCGGGGACAGGCCTGTGACCACTTGCGGGCAGGCAGCTTGACTGGCGAGAGGGCCCAAGTGTAACTCAAGCTCTCCGGGACGCAGTCTGTAAGCCTGGGCCGCAGGGGCAGTATCCAGAGGCAGGCGTTTGCTCGCGGCAAGTGCTCAGGAGGTCCCCAATCAGTTCTGCCGTGAGTGTCATGACGGAACTGACTGGGGCTCCAAATCATGGAGCTGGAGGCATGATGTCCGGAAGGATGATGGTCCACGGGGGCGCCACTGGAAGAACGCCAGGTGATTGCTCTGTTCTTCCTGTTTTCCTGTTTCCGGCGCCAGGCCCCTTCAGCCGCGCGGCTTACTGGTTGGTGGTCAGCGTTGCTCCTTTGGGAAGCAGGTAGGTCACCACCACCGATGCGGGAACCTGACCAACATTTCTGGCCTGCACAACCTCGTTGACCCGTTCAGTGAAGGTTTCGCCAGCCTTGTAGGTTCGTTCTGTGCCTCCTGCTCTGAAGGTGATTTCACCTTCCAGTACAGTCACGTAGCCCTCGCCCCCGTGGGTATGTACTGGTGTGGCGGCGCCCGGAGCAAAATTCATCATGAACTGCACCACGCTGAATGCACCTGTGGGACGGGTTGGCGTAAAGGTGTTGCGGGCAATGGTCTTCTGTCCAGCTGGAGTCGGCGCGTTCGGATCCTGCTGGGTGGTCAGGGCCGCGCCCTTGGGCAACAGGAACGTGATGACATAGCGCGCCGGAGTTGTTCCGCTATTGCCTGCCTGACCCATCTCCCCTGGATTTTCCAGAATCGTTTCTCCCGCTTTGGCCTTGCGCTCCTGTCCACCTGCGAGGCGGAATGTAATTTCTCCACTCAGCACCGTCATATAGCCGTGTCCGCCATGGGTATGTACGGTGGAAAAAGCCCCAGGCGCAAACTCCGTGACTGTCTGCACGACGTCAAACTCCGCTGGAACATTGACCGCGTCCACGGAGGTCTGATGGCTGACTACGGGGCGGAGCGTCATGGCGGTGCTATGCATGTCGGGGGCGTGGGTCGTGGAGACAGCTGGCATACAGGCCACCAGGGAAACGCTGACCACGACTCCAAGAATCACAGGGACGCTTTTCATAGCTTCCTCCGGACACGGCACCTTGGCCGCGTCGCGCAGATCAATCAGGGCGAGCCACAAGCCGCCGTCCGGAGCCCCGCCATCAGAAACGCACCCTTCTCAGGCTGGGGCGATACCCATGTGCTTTACCTCTTATGGACCCTGGAGGTCAGGGAAGAAGGTCCGCACGGGCCGGTCTCACTATTGGCTCCAACATCCCCTGCCAGTGACCGTGCCGTCAGGATGTCTTCTCTGCTCCCGTGATGAGTTATGGTCCCATTTTGATGAGGGCGGCAAATAAATGTTTTGTAAACAGGGATTAAGAAATGGAAAAAATTTAAGGCGCACTAGTCGGCTGAACCACTCAGAATCGGAGCTCCGACTTTACGCAGAAACTGTAGGGCAATCAGGCCATGTCCGGCGTCTGAGGGGTGAACCCGGTCGGGTGCCCACATACCGGGATGAGTAACCTCGGCCGCCGCATCGAACGCGGGCTGCAACTCCACCACCGGAATCTGCCGCTCACGTCCCAGGGCCGTCATCAACCCTGCGTAGTGCTCGACCCTCTGGCGCATGGACTCGGCACGGTTGGGTTCAACCAGAAACGGCGTCATCAGCAGCGGCTGCCCCCCTGCCTGAATGGTGCGGTCCAGCAGCCCGGAGAGCCGCTCCTGATATTCCTCTGGCGGCACCGCCAGGTCAGGCTGACCAGCAAAGGCCCGCCAGACATCGTTGACGCCAATCTTGATGCTGACCCAGTCAGGCTGGTGGGCCGTCACGTCCTGCTCCCAGCGGGCGCTGAGGTCGCGTACAGAGTCCCCACTGACACCACGGTTGATCACCTTCAGATTGAGCTCCGGACAGCTGGCCAGAAGCAGGGCACGGACCATCCTCACGTAGCCCTGCCCCCATTCCCCTGTGCCCTGGGTGCGCCCGGCATCGGTAATGCTGTCCCCGATCATCAACACAGTCTGATGTGCTTTAAACAACATGTGGCCTCCAGATGATGCCGAACAGGGGAGCCACGCGCCCAGACGGTTCAGCTTTGCCCCACGGGTTGACCCCGCAGCGTAGGTGCCGGGGCCAGTCCGGATGCAGAGGGTTGTTCTGCACCCCCAGGCGACGTTGACGCGCTGCTGCTGACGTCAGACTGGGTCTGTGGGGGAAGACCTAACCATACAGACGCTGAAAAGCAGCACTGTAGGCCGTACGTGGGGCATGTGACGGTACGCGTGGGACCGGAAGCCCGGCCAGCGACGCCGTGCCCATAGCCTCCTGCAAACTGGCGTACAGGCCGGCTTCCGGCATGGCCAGCAGGGCTGCACCCTCGGCGGCGCCGGCTGTGGAGGCAGTGCGGTAAATGTCGAGGTCCAGACCCTGGGCCATCAGACCCAGCCACAGGTCACTGCGGGCGCCGCCGCCCGTGGCCAGCAGAGACTGCAGTTGCGTGTGCTGCCGCATCACATCGTGAGTCTCGGCCAGGGCAAAGGCTGTGCCTTCCAGCACGGCCCGCACCAGGTGGCCGCGGCTGTGGGCCAGGCTCAGGTTCAGCCAGGCCGCGCGCAGATCGCTGCGCATATGCGGGCTGCGCTCTCCGGCCAGGAACGGCAGGAACAGGACGTTTTCCTCGCTGGGAACGGCTTTTTCCGCTTCGCGCAGCAGGGTTTCGAAACTCACCTCCGGGCACAGTCGGTCGCGCAGCCACTGCAGCGCTCCGGCGCAGGCCAGGGTGACACCCAGCAGGTGATAGCCACCGTCGGCGTGGGCAAACAGGTGCACGCGACCTCTCGGATCAGGCGTGGGGCTGCTCAGGGGAGCAAACAGCACTCCGCTGGTTCCCAGGCTGACGCTGCCGATTTCCGGCTGTGCCGAGCCCAGTCCAAGGGCCACCGCTGCCGCGGCGTTGTCTCCGCCGCCAGCCACGACCGGCAGCCCCGCAGGAAGTCCGGTCACGGCTGCCAGCGAGGAATGCAGGGTGCCCACCCGGGCCGTCGAAGGCCTGACTTCAGGAAACAGCGTGGCGGCAAGCCCCAGGGCGGACAGGATGTCGGCGTCCCATTCCAGCCGGGCAAGGTTCAGTGCTCCGACCCCGCTGGCATCCGACGGTTCGGATGCCAGCACCCCGGTCAGGGCGTATCCCAGGTAATCCTTGGGCAGCAGGACGTGGGCCAGCCGGGCAAAGACCTCCGGCTCGGCGCTTTTCAGCCACAGCACCTTGGGGAGCTGGAAGCCGGTCACTGCGCGGTTGCCGGTGCGGGCGATTAGGTCTGTTAAAGGAACGCGCGCCTCAATGTCCTGAACCTGCCGGGCTGTGCGCTGGTCATTCCACAGCGGCGCGGGGCGCAGGACCTCACCGTGGGCATCCAGAAACACCGCTCCATGCATTTGCCCACTCAGGCCTAATGCCAGGGGAGTATGGCCAGTCTCCGACAGCTGCCCGGCGACTTCCCCCAGGGCGCTCAGCGTGGCGGCCACCCAATCTTCAGGGCGCTGCTCGGTCCAGCCGGGCTGTGGAGTCAGCAGCGGGTATTCCCGTGTCACCGATACAACCGTACGCCGTGTGGCATCCAGTGCCACCACCTTGACACCACTGGTGCCCAGGTCTATTCCCAGGGTTACGGGCTCCCCGGGACCGGCTGGACCTCCGGAACTGACTGACCTGACCTCGGCAGACTCGCTCATAAGCCGACCTTCACGCTGAGCTGGGCGACAGGTAGGGAGCCCTCTAGGTCCGCAGGCAGGGCGCAGCGTGCCGGGGTGATGTTACGTTCTGAAAGTACGATTCTGCTGTCCATTGGGGCTCCTGGTGGTCTTCCCGGGCACCGCGCCCGTTTCTTCTGACTGGGTTTTCGAGTATATCTTCCGGGGGCCTGCCGGAGGGCCTGGGGAGACTTGGAAATGCACCGCAGCGGCCTTGTCAGAGCGTGCGCAGATAAGTTGTTCCGGACAGAAACCCGCATGTCCCGGACCAGCCATGCCAGAAATACGCAAAAAGGCGGCGGGACCGCTCCCGGAAAGTGACGCTCAGATGCCTGGTCACTTCCCGGAAACTGCCTCGTCGGGACGGTGTTGTCTGTTTCGTCGGCCAGGGGGTATGGGCCTATGGCTGACTGTGCCCGCTGCTGCCTCTCAAAAGCCTGACCGTTCCGCAGGACCGGCCTTGTCTGACTATTCTTCCATAGACTCGACCAGCTCCAGAAATATTTTTGCCAGTGCCGGATCGAACTGTGCCCCAGCCTGACGCCGGATTTCCTCGCGGGCTTCAGCAGGTGTCCATGGGCGTTTATAGGGACGCTCACTGGTCAGCGCGTCGTAGACATCCACCAGGCTGAACACACGTGCGGCCAGCGGGATGTCCTCGCCAGCAAGACCGTCCGGATAGCCGCGGCCGTCCCAGCGCTCATGGTGATGTCGGATCAGGCTGCGGGCAATGGGATGAATGGTTGGAATGCGCTGGATCATGTCGGCCCCGGTGGCGGCGTGAGTCTGCATCAGGCGCCACTCCTCAGCGTCAAGCTTGCCCGGCTTAAGCAGCACCGAGTCCGGAATGGCCAGCTTGCCGACATCGTGCAGGTAGGCGCCCTGACGCAGGCCCTCGCGCTCCTCGTCTTTCAGGCCCAGATGACAGGCAAAGCGGGTGGAAAGGGTCACCACCCGTTCGGTGTGGCCGTGGGTCTCGAAATCCCGCAGTTCCAGTGACATGCCCAGGGCCAGCAGGGCGCCTTCGCGGGTATTTTTCAGGTCCTCGATATAGGCATGCCGTTCAATCACCCGTCCAATCAGCTCCGCTACGCGGGTTGCCAGGGTTTCCGCCGCGCTGGGCAGGGTCCGCCGCGGCTGGAACCAGATAAAGCAGACCAGACCGACCCGGCGGCCACGGTCCACCACCGGAATCACGACCAGGCCCTGCACCCCGGCTCTGACCAGGGCAGGCACAGCGTCGGGGCTCTGGGGGTAAGACCCGGCGACGATCCTGGGAGCCTCGGGGTCCAGCAGCTGGTCCAGCTCCTGAGAATCTTCGATCAGGGGGGCTACGGCAGCATGAAACGAGGACGGCGCAGACCCGTCACTGACCGCAGTTCGGGGGTCCAGATGCAGGTAGCCCGCGTAATCAGCCCCCAGAAAAGTCCGCGCCGCCGCGACGCAACGCTGCGCGACCTGTGCAGGGGGATCCAGAGCGCCCTTCAGACGCGCCAGATCGGCCAGCAGATGCAGTTCGGCCACCCGCTCGGCCTGCCCCTGCTCGGCACGCACCCGCTGCAGGGCACTGACGCCGGAGGAGGCGACTGCCGCAATCAGTTTTGCCTCCAGGTCGGTAAACGGGGCCTGTGCTCTGTGCGCCGCCACCAGCACCCCCAGAGCCTGTTCACCGGCCCAGAGCGGCGTGACCAGCAGCGTGGCTTCAGGCAGGTGGAACAGTTCAGCACTGGCGGCATCAGCCCTGACCTGCTGCTGGCGGCGGGAGTGCAGCGCAGCCCACAGCGGCCCATCGTCACACGGCACGCTGCGTGGGGTGGTCTCGGACGGCCAGCCTCGTACCGTCAGTTGCAGGGTCTCCTCATCGGGCAGGTGGCGCAGATACACCACCTGTTCGGTTTCCAGCAGTTTGACCGCCTCCATGCACAGGGGCGTTTCCACATCGTCGGGCGTACGGGCGTCCCGCAGGGTGGCGCTGACCCGGACCAGAACCTCCAGTTCGCGTTGCCGGGCCAGCTCACGTGCGCGGCGCCGGTAGTCGGACAGCAGGGCCGCGGCAAGGGCTGCGAACTCTTCGGCCGTCTGCAGGGCCGACTGATCGAAGGCGGCCTCGTGACTCAGGTTGTCCAGGTTGATTACGGCCAAGACCTCACCGTTCAGCACCACCGGAACGCTGACGTTGGCCTTGAGCTGCCGCAGGGCTCCGTAACGCTCGTAGACCTCCCGCTGTTCGAGGCTGTCTACGGCCACCCGCGAATGCTCGCGGACTGCATCTGCGCCTTCGATCAGGCGGGCCCGGCCAGTCTGCCAGTCCCCGGCTCCATACCAGGCATGGGCATCGGCAACACTATGCCGCATGCCCAGCAGGGCATCTGAAAATCCCACCTGAGCGCGATATACGAAGCCACGCTCCTCAAACAGGGTCAGCGATCCGGCCTCGGCGCCCGGGACACTGACCACCGCCGCTTCCAGCAGACCTTTCCAGGCGACGTCATCAAGTTCTCCTTCCTGGGCCAGGAGATGCAGGGTGGCCCGGATGGCCTCCAGCACAGACGCCGGAGTATGAGGTGTGGTTGTCGAATAACCGGTTGGCTGAGGCGCCTGCATGTGGCGGGCCGCGCGCTTGGCGATCTTGTCACGCAGCATGCGCTGATCGGCCAGCCGTAACAGGTCGCTGGCGCTTACCGCGTCAGCCGGCGAGGAAGCAATGCCGAACGATGCATTGACCAGCAGGAATCCGCTCTCACGGGTCAGCAGCACGGTCTGCGCTGCCATGTCCAGCAAAGAATCGGGCGGCTCACCTTCGAAAATCACAGCAAATTCATCGCCTCCGAAGCGGAAGACCGATCCCTGGTGAAACACCCGCCCCAGCGCCGAGGAAAAAGTTTTCAGAAACTCATCGCCACGGGTGTGCCCAAAGCGGTCGTTCATGGCTTTGAGCTCATCCAGATCAAAAATCACCAGATGTACTGCAGTGCCGGTGTGTTCGGCCTGGGTCAGGGCTGTATCCAGGATCAGATCGAAAGCCCGGCGGTTGCTCAGCCGGGTCAGAGGATCGCGGTAGGCCAGGTTTTCCAGTGCATTGGTACGTTCCTGGACCCGGCTTTCAAGTTCAGTGTTGGCTGCTTGGAGGGCCTGCTGCAGTTCATGGCGCTCGGTCAGGTCACGGGCAACCACGATCACGCCGTCCACCTCACCAGATGACAGCTGCAGCGGAAAGGTGTCGGCTTCAAACACGCGCTCACGGCCACTGAGGTGAATCCGTCGCTCGTGGCGCAGATGTTCTCCGGTACGCATGACGTGTTCCTCGGAAGCCCGGGTGCGGATGTATTCCTCTTCGCCAAACAGTTCCAGGTCAATCTGGCCGGGCGCGCCCCGGCGGTATCCCAGCACCCGCTCGGCTGCCGGATTAAGGTCGAGAATCATTCCCGCACTGTCCCTGAAGATCACCAGGTCAGTGGTGTGGGCCATCATGGCCTGAAGCCGCGCCTCATGCGCCTGCTGCTGCTGAAACGAAGCTTGCAGTGCCTGGGTCGCCCGCTCACGTTCCAGTTCTATGACCGCCAGTTCTGCCAGCTGGGTCAGAATCAGTTGCTGCTCTGAGGTCAGGGGGGCCTGAGGGCGCGTGTCCAGCACACAAAGGCTCCCGATGGCGTATCCGTCGGGGGTGTACAGGGGAGTTCCGGCGTAGTACCGCAGATGCGGCTCATCCACGACCAGAGGATGCTGCTTGAAGTGCGCGTCGAGGGCAGTATCCGGAATTTCCAGCAACAGCTCGCCCGGTGGCAGGCTGATGGTATGCGTGCAGAAGCACAGCTCCCGGGGCATGTTGGATCCCTCCCAGTTGAAATGCGCCCGGGTGTGCTGCTGGTGTTCGCTGATCAGGTTGAGCTGAGCTCCCTGGCGGCCAAGAAACCTCGCCGCAAGCTGCGTAATGTTTTCCAGCGCATGACTCGAAGAGGAGTTGGAGAGGACGTAACGAGCAAGCGCGAGCAGCCGGTCATGGTCAGGCGACGAAGCATCCTTCACGAAGGCCTCCGGAGTGTGGGGGACCACTTCAATGTAACCAGTTCTTCTGTCTGTTCCCAGTCGCTGAGGAGTTTATGAAAACCTTATGGCAGCTTTGAGTCGGAATTCTGCCTCAGATGACTGGCGTACTCCAGCCTTAATCTCAGGAAGCATCACGGCGTACAGTCGTCACAACGATGACCCTGAATGAGATCGGCAGATGCCATTTCCCTGAACGTTGTCCACCTGGGAAGGCGCGCAGAACAGGTCTAAAGGAAAAAGAGTCGTGTTCCGTACTCAGGTCCCTGACCAGAATCAGGCGACACAAACCAGTGGACCTGATTCCGATAGGACCTTACGGTCCGAAGAAATTGATCCACCAGCAGGTGCACGGCCAGGAGCTTCAAAAATGCAGACAGAATTGTGCCGCTACTGGTCGAGAACAGAATGGTGTGCTGCCTTCCCCTATAGCCAAAGCCTGGTTACCGGCAACTTCCTGCGCTTGATCCTGGGAATGGCAAGACAGCCTCAGGGGTATATCTTCCCTGGCCGGGTGTGGTGCTTACTGCCCTTACCTTCTCTGGGGAGCGCGGTAATGGGTCAGCATGCGTCTGCCCTTGGCCGGATTGAGACTCGGAAAACCTGGAAAAATGTTCGACGACAAAGCCCCCGTTTTCATGGGGGCTTTGTCGTCATGTTTGGTTGTCGCAATCTCTGTACAACAGACCGGAACTACATACCTGCGAGCTGCACCGCTTGAGGTTGCCTTACAGGTCTGGATTTCAGCTCGACAGATCTCTTACAGCCTGGAGGTCGTGCTGTCGCTGCCACCAACAAACTCGCCGTTGTGACGACGCATGACTTCTTCCAGCACGTCGTTGGGCACAGTGTCCTCTACAGCCACTGCACGGCCGCCACGGCTCATGGTGCTGTCGATGCTGTCGTAGTGGGTATCGTCCACTTCGTATTCGGCTGTCCTGCCGTCGTGATTTTCATCCACACCCATGGCACCACCGGTGGCGCCCACTGCAGCGCCTACGCCCGCGCCCAGGGCCGTCATGCCCAGAATCACCGGGAGCGCCAGTCCGCCGGTGGCAGCCGTGGCAGCGGCCGTGCCGATGACGCCAGCTGCACTCAGCACACCAGCGCCGGCACCTACCGCAGCGCCCACACCGGTGCCCTTGACTGCTCCAGCACCAGCATCCTCGGCACCGGCGCTGGCACCGTCACCGCCATCGCTATAGCTCTGGGTCGTCGTGGTGGAGGCCGAACCGCGGCGGTTCAGGGTAGTGCTTCCCATTTCCTCGCGGACCACGCCACGCTGCCTCAGGTCGGAAACAAAGGCGTCAGCGTCAGCAGCAGTTGGAAAAATAATATGTTTCATGCCTCAATTGTTGTCAGAGGCAGATTCGGGCATATGAGATTCCGCGAAAGACGGACTGTAAAACACAGAAGGTTGTCCTGACCTTTCTTAAGGCTGAGGGTGGCTTATACTGATGTGCTTGCTGCCCGTGCTGTGTTCTGCACCCAGGGTGGCGATCCCTCCGGGACCTCAACAGTTCCGACCGTTTCTTTCTCCGCTGCGTGTGTCACTGGCCGCGCATTTCCAGATCCCCTCCCGGCAGGGCCCACCGCCGGAGGCAGCCCGCATTTCAAGCGGTGCTGCGGAAGGACTGCCATGCCCCGAACCTCTGCTCCCCATCGCCCCCGCCCCGAAACCGCCCAACCCAGCGTGACGCCTGACCGCTGGCCCGAGCTGCTCGGTGGCCGCACTCCCACTCCCGTCCAGGCAGGTGCCATTCCTGCTCTGCTGGCCGGACGCGACGTGATTACGACCGCGCGCACCGGCAGCGGAAAAACACTGGCGTTTCTGATTCCGGCGGCAGCACGCGGCATCGGGATGAGTGCCGCGCGCGGCATGCGCCCCGAGGTGCTGGTCATTACGCCCACCCGGGAACTGGCGGTGCAGATCCGTGATGTGGCGCGTGAACTCGGCATGCCCGCCGGACGCATTACCGGCGGCATCACGCCGGCCCAGACGCGCAGCGAGGCCAGTGGCAAGGGCCTGATTGCCGGCACTCCGGGGCGCCTCAAGGATCTGGTCAACAAGGGTGAACTGGACCTGCGCGGCCTGCGGTACGTGGTGCTCGACGAGGCCGACGAACTGCTCTCGCTGGGCTTCCTGAAGGATGTGGGTGACATCCTGCGCGCCGCCCAGCGGGCTGCCGCGCCCACCCACCTGCAGATGGCCATGGCCTCGGCGACTTTCCCGGCAGCTATCCGCAGTGTGGCTGAGCAGTTCATGAAGTCGCCCGAGCGCATCGACATCATGCCTGACCCCACAGTGGCCGCCCGCGCCGACGAGGACATCCTGGGCGGGGCCACTGGAGCGACACACCTGCTGGTCAACACCAGCCGGGCCGACGTGCTGGACGTCACCGCCGAGCATGTCCGTGACGCCCTGAAAGCACCGGGCGGCTGCGTGGTGATTTTCTGCCGCACCAAGCATCTGGTCAAGCGGCGCGCCGAGCAGCTGCAGGCCATGCTGCCGGGCGAACTCGTCAGCCCGCTGCAGGGCAACATGGACCAGAAAAAGCGCGAGCGCACCATGCAGCAGCTGCGTGACGGCCAGTCCCGCGTGCTGATTGCCACGGACATCGCCGGTCGCGGCATCGACCTGCCTGAAGTGCGCATCGTGATTCATATGGATGTGGCCGCCACTGCTGAGGACCACGTCCACCGTTCCGGCCGTACGGCACGCGCCGGCCGTCCCGGAGTCAACCTCGTGCTGCTGATTCCTGAGCAGCGGGCGCTGTGGCAGAGCATCCGCCGGAGCCTGCCGGCGCCGCTGCACCCTCCTGTGACCCGCGAGGAATCCCAGATCGACAAGGAGATCCAGGAGAAGCAGGGTGGCGGCGGCAACCGGGGCGGCGCAAGCTCCGGGCGCAGCCAGGGCGGCAGGAGCCAGGAGGGAAGCCGGCAGGGCCCGGGCCGCAGCAGTGAGACCCGTGGGCAGTCCAGGCCCCAGGGCCAGCCCCGTGATCAGGGTCAGGCCCGCGGCAGCCGTGACGGTGGCCGCAGCGAGTCCCGGAGCGGAACCGGGGCAGGACGGGTAGGTCCGCAGCCCGCCCGCCGCCGCCGCTGACACTGAGTCACATGCCCCTCTCTGAATATCAGGGAGGGGTTTTTCCTTGGCCCTCAGAAAAGACGGCTGAATCCCGGTATTGTTCTGGGGCCTGGTGAAATAACGTCTCCCCGGAGTGCCGCCAGGAAGCGACCAGGCCGTAGGCCTAGTGCCGACTACTTCAGCAGGACGGGCGCTTTTCGTCTGAGAGGTCAGAGCACCAGAGGTCAGCCTCCTGGCCGCTTCATGTTGCCAGGCAACGGACGCAGCCGCCGCGCTGTCACGTAAGGCTCAGCGCCTCAGCCAGGGAGCCGCCCAGCGCGTGACCGTCGGCATCACCAGATAGGTCATCACCGCCACCACCAGCACCATCTGCGGCAGTGCGCGCAGCAGGGGCGGCCAGTGTCCCACGGCGGGGGCCAGCAGCAGACCGCTGCCCACGCTCACCGGATACAGGGCCGCCAGCGTGACCAGCGCCATTTTCCATCGGGGAGGCTGACGCAGGGTGGGCGCTGCAGGCGGCGTGAACCAGAACTCCAGCCCGGGCTGTTTCTCGAAGCTGACCTGACCATCAATCAGGGGCTCGACTTTGGAAAGCCATTCGGCACGCTCGGCCGAGAGTTCCCAGTCGGCGGCAGCGCGCAGCGAATCGAACCGTGTGACCAGCGTGTACTCCCGGTCTCCGGCCACCGGACGGATGATGCCGGTGCCGCGGTGCCCAGGCACGCGGCTCAGCAGCGCTGCACCCTCGGTCAGCAGGGCTTCGTATTCGGCTTCACGGCCAGGACGCACCCGGCGGCGCACCACCAGACTGACCGGGTCGGTCTCGGCGCGTTCCGGCAGGCTCATTTACAGCCGGCTCTCGATGGCGCGGGCGTGCGCTTCCAGGCCCTCGGCGCGCGCCAGGACAGCGCCGGCCGGTCCAATGTGCTGCACTGCACTGGCGTTGAGCCCCACCACACTGATGATGTTCTGAAAGTCCCTCACGTTGACCGGGCTCATGAAGCGCGCAGTGCCGCCGGTAGGCATCACGTGGCTGGGGCCGGCCACGTAGTCGCCCAGCGCTTCCATGCTGTACTCCCCAAGAAACACGCCTCCGGCGCGTGTGACCTGCCCCAGCAGACTCCAGGGATCACGGGTCAGCAGGCACAGGTGCTCAGGGGCGTACAGGTTGGCCAGGGCCAGGGCTTCGTTCAGGTCGGCGGCCAGCACCACTTTCATGCGGGAAAGCACGCTGTCACGGGCCCAGCTGCGGTTGGGCTCAGGCAGGGCTTCAAGCTGACCGCTGAGCTCCGCCTGCACGGCCACAAGCAGCGCGCGGCTGGTCGAGACCAGCACCGGCTCGGCACCGTTGTGCTCGGCCTGGGCCAGCAGATCGGCCGCCACGTGACGGGGGTCGGCGCTGTCGTCGGCCACCACCAGCGTCTCGGTGGGCCCCGGCAGGCTTTCGATCCCGGTCTGGCCGTAGACCAGCCGCTTGGCAATCACCACGAACAGGTTGCCGGGGCCGGCAATCTTGTCCACGGCGGCAATACTGGCGGTGCCGTAGGCCAGCGCGGCAATCGCCTGGGCACCGCCAGCCCGGTAGATCTGGGTAATCCCCAGTTCACGTGCGGCCACCAGAATCGCCGGGTGAACCGTGCCGTCACGGGCCGGCGGCGTGGTCACCACGATGTCCTGCACTCCGGCCACCTGCGCCGGCACGGCTGTGTGAATCAGGGTGCTGATCAGAGGCGCCAGGCCTCCAGGGACATACACGCCTACGCGTGACAGCGGGCGCACCAGTTGCCCCAGGGCACCTTCGGGGGTGTGGTTCAGGAACCCGTGCGCCGGCTGCTGTTCATAAAAGGCGCGGACGCGGGCCACCGCCAGCCGGATGGCCGCGTGCAGTTCCTCGTCTACCTGTGCGGCGGCAATCTCGGCGCCGCTGACGGCCAGCACCTCCGGGCGCGTGCCGTCAAGTTTCTCGGTCCAGTCACGCAGGGCGTCGTCCCCACGGGCGCGGACGTCGGCCAGGATGCGCTCGACGACCTGCTCAGGGCTCAAAGCCTCACCGAAAGTCGCCTCGATGCGAGCCAGAACAGCGTCCGGTACAGGAATCTCATCGAAACTGCGGGTCAGGGCGGCGCGCGCCGCGGCACCTTCTAGAACTTGCATAGCTTGGACCTCTGAAGTGGGAATGAAAGCGAAGACTGGCACGAAGGAGCCTGTCGGTACAAAGGGCACAGGGCACTCAGGGCACAGGAGTTCACGACCGCTCGCCGGAACCGCCCGCGCGGCGCCTTCGCCGCTCACGCTCAGGCGTGGCCGGCTTGTGGGCTTCACCCTGAACGTTGGCCTCGATCGGACCAAAATCGGTGGGCTGGATCAGGCGCATCAGGGGGTAGTGGCCCCCGCGTCCGATATACACGTAGGCATTGCCGGGCCGCAGGAAATATCCGCAGGTCTGCACCCCGCCGATCTCGGTGTCCGGCAGGCGCTGAATCAAGACCCGCCCGCCGGTCAGCTGCGCGTGCAGACGGTCGTCCGCACCTGAGGCGCAGCGCAGCCTGAGCCACAGCAGCAGACTGACAGGATCGTGGTAGTCGGTGGTCAGCGGCTGAGAGACCTCCTCCTTGCCCTGGCGCAGGGTGATCAGTCCCGACCGCCGGTCGAACACGGTTTCGAAACTGGCCCGGCCACGGCCGTCGCCCTCGGCGTAGCCCTGACTGGTCAGCGCGCGTGGGTGCATACGGCTGGTTTGCACCCGCCGCACTTCCGGCAGCACCCCCCCGAAATCGGTCTGGACCCGGGCCACCAGCGAACTACGTTCGGTGTGCAGAGTCCACAGCTGTTCTCCAGCGTAACGGCCTCCCAGCGTGAGGGTCATGGTGAAGCTCTCGGAGCCCAGCTGCAGAGGAGCGGCGCTCAGTTCAGATCGTTCCAGAAACT
This sequence comes from Deinococcus deserti VCD115, assembly GCF_000020685.1. Classification (NCBI taxonomy): domain Bacteria; kingdom Thermotogati; phylum Deinococcota; class Deinococci; order Deinococcales; family Deinococcaceae; genus Deinococcus; species Deinococcus deserti. The sequence goes on from NC_012526.1 coordinate 426,774, forward strand.
CTCACCCGGCCCGGTCCACTCGGCGCCCAGCGCCTCGGCGGTGGTGGCGCCCACATCAGCGAAAGTCGCGCGGTCCCCCAGGGCCACCGGTTGCATCCCGGGACGCCAGGCCAGCAGCAGCCCGTGCTCACGGGTGTGATCGGTGCCGTGCCAGGTCGGATCGTTGCCGTGGTCGCTCAGGATCATCAGGGCACCATCCTGGGGAACAGCCGCCAGCAGTTCGGGAAGCGCAGCGTCAAACGCAGCCAGCGTGGCGCTGTAGCCCTGCGGGTCACGGCGGTGGCCGTACTTGCTGTCAAAGTCCACCAGATTGGTGAAGATCAGACCCCGCTCGGCTGTCTGTGCCGCCTGACGCATCCTGGCCAGGGTCTTGCGGATGCCGTCGGCATTGTCGTCGGTATGAATTTCCTCAGTAAAGCCCTGGTGGGCGTAGATGTCGGGAATCTTGCCGATGCCCACCACCGCCTGCCCGGTGGCCTTCACGGCGTCCAGCACGGTGGGGGGTGGGGTCAGGCTGTAGTCCTTGCGGTGCTCACTGGCGCGTTCGAAGGGGAACGCCCCCCGGAACGGCCGGGCGATTACCCGTGCCACCGCAAACTCTCCCTGCAGGATGTCGCGCGCCGCCTGACACCAGGCGTACAGCGTCTCCAGCGGCACCACATCCTCATGCGCGGCAATCTGAAACACGCTGTCGGCACTGGTGTACACGATGGGTGCGCCGGTCTTCAGATGCTCAGGACCGAAATCACGGATGACGTCGGTGCCGCTGTAGGGTTTGTTGCACAGGTGTCCGCGCCCGGTGGCTGCGTCAAAGCGGTCCATAACTGCGGGCGGAAAGCCGTCAGGAAATACCTGGAAGGGGTGTTGCAGCTGCACGCCCATAAATTCCCAGTGGCCGGTGCTGGTGTCCTTGCCGGGGCTGACCTCGCGCAGACGACCGTACCCACCCTCGGCGGGCACGGCAGGAATGGTCGCCTCGCTGGTCTGGACGCCCGTCACACTGGCCAGCCCCAGCCGCGCAAGATTCGGTAGTTTGACGGGTGCGGCCTCCAGCGTGTGATTGAGGGTATGTGAGCCGGCGTCCCCGAACTGCTCGGCATCGGGCAGCTCACCCACGCCCACGGAATCCAGCACGATGATGGTCAACAGCATGGCCCCAGTGTAAGCCCGGCCCCGGTCCTCTTCAGTCAACCGTGCAGGTGCTCACGGCCGCCTGCTGCACACATGCTACGCTGCCAGATGTGACCGTGCCCGCCGCTTCCAGCCCGCCCCAGACTGCCTTTTCCGCTGGCGTGGCCCCTCTGGACGGGCGGCCACATCTGGTCGCAGAGCACCTTGGCAAGACCTATGGGCGCCGGGCCGTGGTGCGGGACGCCAGCTTTATGGTGCGGCCCGGTGAGATCGTGGCCCTGTTCGGGCCGAACGGAGCCGGCAAGACCACCACTTTCTACATGCTGGTGGGTTTTATCCGGCCTGGGGCGGGACGTATTCATATCGGTGATCGGGACGTGACCCGCCTGCCCATGCATGAGCGCGCGCGGCTGGGGGTCGGCTACCTGCCCCAGGAGCCCAGCGCCTTTCGCAAGCTCACGGCCCGCGACAACCTGCTGGCCATCCTCGAATACCAGAAGCTGTCCAGAGCCGAGCAGGAAGCGCGCGCAGACTCGCTGCTGGCCGAGTTCGGATTGACCCATCTGGCCGGCAGCTACGCCTATCAGCTGTCCGGTGGCGAGCGGCGGCGCCTGGAACTTGCCCGTGCACTGACCACCGACCCGGACTACCTGCTGCTCGACGAGCCGTTTACCGGCGTGGACCCCAAGAGCATCCGTGAGATCCAGCGGTTGATCCGTGACTTGCGCGACCGGCGGGGCCTGGGTGTCTTTATTACCGATCACAACGTCCGCGAGACCATCGCCCTGACTGACCGCGTCTATCTGATGTATGACGGCGAGGTCAAGTTTGAGGGCACACCGCAGGAGTTCTCGCAGGATGAGGACGCCCGACGCCACTATCTGGGCGACGACTTCGAGCTGTAAGGAGAGGTAAGGCATGCTCTGGCTGTTCCTGCCCTTTGTGGTGATCCTGTCCGGCGTAGTGGCCTACGCCGCCGATACCATTGCCAAAAAGGTGGGCCGCCGTCATCTGCGCTGGTTCGGGCTGCGGCCCAAGCAGACTGCCCTGATCGTGGCGGTGCTTTCAGGCATGGGCATCAGCGCCGCCAGCCTGGCGGCATTTCTGGCCCTGAACAGCAGTGCGATCAATACCATCGCGCAGGCCGATCAGCTGAGGCCGAAGATCGAGGCCCTGAACAAGGACCTCAGGGCCGTGCAGGGCGAACTGGGTGCCGCCCAGAAGGAACGGGACCGGGCCCAGCAGGAAGCCGCACAGCTGCGTGAGCAGCAGCAGGCAGCCCTGCGTGATCTGGACTCCGCACGCCGTGATCTGAAAGCGGCCCGCGCCGCCGAGCAGACTCTTAAAACCGAAGCTCAGCGTCTGCAAAGGACCGTGCAGGCCATCGAGCAGCGGGCGCAGGAAAGCCGTACCCGGCTGGAAAAGTCCGAGGCTGCCCTGCAAGCCAGCCGCGCGCGCGCAGAGACGCTGGACGCACAGGTCCTGGATCTCGGGGCCCGGGCCGCACTCGCCGAACAGGAAGCCAGCAGCGCCCAGGACCGGGCGCGGGCTGCCCAGGTTCAGGCCGAGGAGGTGCTGGCCCGGGCCCGCTCAGCACAGGAGCGCGCTGAGCGGGCCGAGCAGCGTGCCCAGCAGGCCCAGGCGCGTGCGGTTCAGGTGGAAGCACGTGCAGTGCGGGCTGAAGCGCGGGCGGTTGAATCCGAAGCCCGCGTAGCTCAGTCGGTGGCCAGGGCATCTCAGGCTCAGCAGCAGGCAGAGGAGGCCCGGCAGAGCCTGAGCCGCCTGAGTGTTCAGGCACGTGCCCTGGAAGTTTCCAGACAGCAGGCAGAGACGGCCCTGGCTGCCGCGCAGCAGGCACGCGTGCAGGCGGAGAAGGAACGCCAGGTGGCTCAGAGCTCTCTGGATGCCCTGGCCACCGAGCGGGCCAAACTCACCTCGGACCGTGACCGCGTGGCCAGTGAGCGCAACCGGGCTGTCCAGGAGCGCGCCCAGGCCACCCGCGAACGGGACCAGGTTCGCCGGGATCTCGCTGCGCTGCGCACGCAACAGAGCCAGCTGCATGCAAGCAACGAGGCGCTGGCCCGTGATCTGGCCAGTACCCGGGCCTCGCTGGGCAAGCTCCAGGACGAGTACAGCAGCGCCCGCACCGAACTGAACGTCAGCCGCAATACTGAGCTGGCCTATCCCAAAAACGAGCTGGTGTACGCCGCAGTGGTGCCCAGCGTGCGCAGCCTGGATGCCTTTCTGTCCACGGCAGGCCGCGCCGCACAGGCCCGGGGTGCGCGGGGTACGCCGCCGGTGCGCCTGAGTGGCCCGGCCCGTACGGCGCTGGAGACCAAGCTGCGAGGCCTCAATGCCAGCACCTTCGTGCAGTGCCGCTCGGCGCAGAACAGTGCTGTAGGTTTTGCCGTCGACCTGAGCTGTGAAGCGCGCCCCAATGCCGTGCTGTACCGGGGCGGGGAAGTGATTCGCCGGACCACGGTCACACTGGGAGGCGGAACCTACGCCATGCAGCAGCAGATCAGCGATCTGGTCACGGACGCTGTGCTTGACCTGACCACGCGCGGGGTGCCCAACGAGTACATCACCAACCAGGGACTTGATGTCAATGAGTTCGTCACCCTGATCACCCGCCTGAGCAGCCGCGAGGGAAGCAGCGCCGTCGTGGGTATCGCCGCGCGCGAGGACGTCAAGCCTGGTGGGCGTGTCGATCTGTATCCCGTGCTGCCCTGAGCGGTCAGGGAGTGCTCAGGGTGCCCACAGGAGAGAGGAATGCCACTGGCTTCTCAGGCGTAGCGAACTCCGGCCCTGAAAACCAGCAAGTCCCGCTTTGAAGCGGGTCCTGCAGCGTGGTGCTCAAAATCAATACTAAAAATGCAGATCGTGTCAGCGGTCAAACTCTGGTCATCCCTGGCCGCTACACTCCCGGCATGCGCCGCGCCCTGTCTTTCCGCATTGCGTCCATGCTGAGCATTTCAGTTCTGCTGCATGCTCAGGCGTCTGCAGCACCGGTCCGGGTGGAGTTCTGGCATGCCATGACCGGGGTCAAGGACACGGTTGCTGGCTATGCCCGTGACTTCAACAAGAGCCAGAGCAGGTACGAGGTGGTTCCGGTCGCCCAGGGCAATTACCGCGAACTGCTGCCCAAGCTGCAGGCGGCCCTCAAGACTGGCAATGCCCCGGCGCTGGTGCAGCTGGAATTGACGCAGTTCCCGGCCCTGGCGGCCGCAGGTCAGCTGGCGGACCTGAGCCCTGCGGTCGACACGCTGCCGGCCGCAACCCGCAGCGACTTTTATCCGGCAGTCTGGCGGGCCGGGGAACTGGGCGGGAAGACCTATGGCCTGCCCTGGAATGTCAGCGTGCCGGTGCTGATGTACAACGCCGGACTGCTGAAAAAATCAGGTGTGTCCTTCGCCAACACCTGGGCCGGTCTGGAGGAGGCCAGCCGCAAACTGGCGACCGGTGGCCGGCGCCCGCTGGTTGCGGCAGCCGATGCCTGGACCTTTGAAGCAAACGTGCTGTCGCGGGGCGGACAGCTGGTGAACGGTACCCAGCCGGCCTTGAATGGACCAGACGCCGTGGAAGCCCTGACCCAGCTCGCGCGCATGGCGCAGGCTGGTCACGCGCAGCCACGCAGCCTCAACGAGGCCACGCGCGCGGCCTTCGACTTTGCCCGTGGTCAGAACGTTTTTGTGCTGGCCAGTGTGGCCAACTGGACGGACGCACGGCGTCTGCCATTTTTCAGCCTTGGTGTGGCTCCCTTTCCCTGTGAGAAACCCGGAGCCTGCACGGTTCCCCTGGGGGGTGGAACGCTGGCAGTGCCAAAGGTTAGCAGTGACCAGGAACAGGCTGGGGCAGTAGCCTTCTGGGCCTATCTGAATGAGCCTGCCCGTCTGGCCGACTGGGTCAGCACCACCGCCTATGCTCCTCCCCGGCGCAGTGTGACGCCCCTGCTCGACAGCTGGTATGCCAAAAACCCGCAGCTCAGGGCCGCCCATGGACAGATGAGCCGTGCGGTACCTCGTCCCACCACGCCAGCCTACGCCGAGTGGGTAAAGCTGCTGGAAGACGCCATTCTGGACGCCATAACAGGCAAGCAGAGTGCCCGCGCTGCTCTGGATGAGGCTCAGCGCCAGGCAAGTCGTTAGAACCCCCTACACTGCGGCACAGATGTCGGGACTGTCCTTGGTTTATCTGCTGCTGACTCTGTGCAGCGCGGCCGTATTGGTCTTGTGGTTACGTCGGCCTGGCTCAGTGCGGGCTGAGGTGATCTGGGGGCTGGCAACCATCTTGCCGTTGTTCGCTGCTCTGGTTGTGGCGCTGAGCCGGTAGGAGTGGTGCCTTCATGTCTCGGGGTGAAGAAGGACGTCATACGCTTGAGGCTAAGCTGAGATAAGCCGTTTAGAGTGGCTCGTTTTCCTGGACGAAATGACCTGCCGTTCATTATGAAGGGCAGGAGTCCGGGCGAGCATCTATACTCAGTTACCGATACCTCAGGCTGTTCATTTGCTGCAACTCAGTCGAGTGACTTGTGGCCCCCCTACGTGGTTACGTTTCTTAAGGAGACCCCATGCGCGTTCCCGTATTTTCCTTTCTTCTTCCTGCGCTGCTCCTCGCGTCCTGCGGGTCTTCTCCTCGTGACGCTGCTTCCGTTACGCCCAGTTCTCCTGCGCGGCTGCTGACGGTCAACGTCACGTCGGCACAGAGCGATGCTGAACTTGTCGCCCGGTATGGCGGTCAGGTGGTGCTGCGGACAACCACCTTCGCCGTGATAGGAGATCCTCAAGCGACCCTGAGTCCTCAGACGGCGCTGGTGAGCGGGGTTGAGCCTAACCGGGGGGTCCTGCAGGCTGCCGGTGCTGTTGGCCTATGGGGCAATGGAGCCGTCGGGCTCTGGGGCAACGGCGCTGTTGGCTTGTGGGGCAATGGTGCGGTGGGTTTATGGGCAAATGGCGCAGTTGGCTTGTGGGGCAACGGGGCCGAGAACTTCTGGACCGACGGGCAATACACAGCGCTGCCTGCCAATACCGAGGCCTGGAAAAGCATTGAACTTGAAGGCGCTTACCGTAATGTGCAGCGCTTGGGCAAGGACATCACCATAGCTGTGATCGATACTGGTGTGGACGTGGACCACCCTATGTTTCAGGGCCGCCTGAGTGACTCTTCTACCTGGAAGGATTTTGTCGATGGCGATGATCTGCCCCAGGAAGTCGGCACCGCAGGGGAGGGCGAATTCGGCCATGGCACGGTGATCGCCGGGATCGCTGCTCAGATTGCCCCCAATGCCCGGCTCATGCCCCTGCGGGTGCTGAACCCCGAGGGCGGCGGTGACGTATTGAATGTTGCCGCAGCCATTGTCTGGGCGGCTGATCGTGGTGCGGATGTCATCAACCTCAGCCTGGGAACCTCAGAGTCCGTGCACGCAATCCAGGCTGCTATCGAGTACGCCAATGTCAAGGGTATCGTCGTGGCGGCGGCAGCCGGGAACTCGGGACAGAGCTCGCTGGACTATCCTGCCTCGAGCTTTGGAGATTCCTCTCTGAACATCTCTGTGGGCAGCGTGAATAACAGCTGGAATCACAGCACTTTCTCGTCCTACGGTAAGAGACTGCAGCTGAATGCCCCTGGCGAGATCATTGTCGGGCCCTTCCCGGGACAACGCGCTGCCCAGTGGACCGGCACCTCCATGAGCACCCCAGTCGTGGCCGGCGCCCTGGCCCTGGGCCTGGGTGAAGGCCGCACACCCCGGGAAGCTGTCGGTGCCCTGAGGGCTACGGCCGTGTCTATTGATTCGGTGGACGGGAACAAGGCCTACGCCGGGCAGTTGGGGCGTGGACGGCTTGACCTGGATGCTTATACCAGTTCCCAATAATTGAAAAACATCTGAGAGGGCCAGCGGCGTATGCTGATGCCCACTGTTATGTCGATGCGTCCAGACCAGGATCCCTCACCCTCGGAAGAACGCGGCGACGCCACCGAACCCCCATCATTGTCTGCCCTGGAGGCGCAACTGGTGCAGGCAGAAGCGGCGGTTCGCACGGGCGAGTTTGCAGTTGCCTATCAGGCGCTGCAGGCCAGCGAAGCGCATGAGCAGCTCGGCGCCCGTCGGCAGTTGGTTGCGGGCCTGATCTGCCGCAGCGAGGGCAGGAGCAGAGAGGCCCTGCGCTGTTTCCAGCAGGCCATCGCGACCGCGCAGCACTTCGGGCAGCCTGGCCTTCAGGCGGACGCCCTGATGCAGCTTGCACAGGAGCAGCACCGGCAACTGCATAGTCGGGAAGCCCTGCGGACCCTCAGGGACGCGCTGAGCATCCGGGAGGAGCTTGGTGATGTTGCCGGGATGGTCTACGCCCAAAGTAATGTCGCCCTGATCCTGATTGCCCTCGGAGAGCAGGAGAAGGCACTCTCTGTCCTTCAGGAGGCCCTGGGTTCCCTGAAGGAGTCCGGACTTCCTGCACCGGAAATTCATGTTCGTGCGAACCTTGGCATGCTGCTGCTTGAGCGCAATGATGTTGAGGAAGCCAGGGCACAGTTTCTGAAGGCACTGGCGCTGGCTGACCACAATGGAGACCCTGCTTCCCGGATCACCCTTGCCTTGAACGCAGGTGAAGCTTCCCGGCAGCTGGGAGATCTGGAGACCGCACGCGGTTACCTGCAAGAAGCCCTGACCGGCGCCCGGCACCTCAGTGACCTGCGTCTGCAGGCGGCGGCGCTGCACAGCCTGGCCCTGATGCATGCTGCCGCCAACGAGCATAAGGTGGCCGAGGACTACCTGCATGACGCCTACCGGCTGGCGGAGCAGCAGGGCGATCTGGATGCCCAGATCGATGCTCTGCTGGGTCTGGGCGGGTCGCTGCTGGGACGCCATGAGACGCTGCAGGCTGCCGATTCCCTGTCGCGGGCCTTAACCCTGAGCGAACTTGGGTCCCGGAGACTGAAACAGGTCCAGGCCCATCTTCTGCTGGCGAGCGCGCACGAGCCACGCGAACCGTATGAGACGATCTGGCACCTGCGGCGGGTCATGGAATTGCAGGGTGAACTGAGCAACGAAAGCAGAGAGCAGCAGCTGCGTGACGTCACTGCGCAGCTGGAGGTCGAAAGTGCCAAGCGCACTGCGGAGTACGAGCGTGAGCTGCGCGAGCAGGCCGAGCACACGGTGCAGGCCCAGCTCATTGAGCTGGAACGTGGCCGGCTGACTGACCACCTGACTGGTCTGCCCAATCGCCTGATGCTCAGCGCCCACCTGGATCAGGTCAGCCGGCAGGCCCAGCCGTTCACACTGGTGATGCTGGACATCGACCAGTTCAGATTCCTCAATGACTCGCACGGGTATGACGTTGCAGACAGCCTGCTGCGCCTTGTGGCGACCCGATTACAGGAGGCGGTGCATCCCGGAGAGACCCTGGCACGCACCGGTCCTGATGAATTCACCCTGCTCAGTCCATCGGGGATGGTCGAAGAACTCAGAAACCGCGTCTCCGGTGCCTTGCAGGGCCTGACCCTGGGTACAGGAACATCCAGTGTGCCTGTCACGGTCAGTGCCGGGGCAGCCTGCTGGCCTGACCATGGCCTCCGGGCAGATGAGGTGCGGCGTGTGACGACAGTGGCGCTGCAGGAGGCCCAGCGCGAAGGCCATGCCTGGCGGGTCTATGATCCGGCCCAGCACACCGGCCCAGGTCTGGAGCAGGCCCTGGCGACAGCCCTTTCAAATGGTGAGTTTGAACTGCACTATCAGCCGGTGGTGGATGACCCGTCCGGACAGGTCGTGAGTGCTGAGGCGCTGCTGCGCTGGAACAGCGCGGTGCACGGTCCACAGAGTCCGGCCGTCTTTATTCCGCTGCTGGAGCGCAGCGGCCAGATCGTGCGGGTTGGCGAGTGGGTGCTGCACGAAGCGTGCCGCGCCGCGGCCGGATGGGGTGGGGTACGGGTGGCGGTCAATCTTTCTGCGCTGCAGTTCGCAAGCGGTGACCTGATCGGTACGGTGCGCAGCGCCCTGGACAGCAGTGGGTTACCTCCGGAGCAGCTGGAGCTGGAAATTACCGAGAGCCTGATGATGCAGAATCCGACCCGCACTGCTGACCTGCTCGACCGGCTGCGGTCACTGGGTGTAGGCGTCATGCTCGACGATTTTGGTACGGGCTACAGCAGCCTGAGCTACATCCACCACTTTGCTCTGAGCGGAGTCAAGATCGACCGTGAGTTTGTGCGGCAGCTGGACACCGAAACCAGGGCGCGCGGTCAGGTAATTATCCGCGCAGTCGTGCAGATCTGCGGCGATTTAGGTCTGAAGGTCGTGGCCGAAGGCATCGAGACGCAGGCACAGCGTGAAGTGCTGCGCGAAATGAGCGTTTCGCAGATGCAGGGCTTTCTGTTCGCGCGTCCTGCTCTCAACTGGACGCCAGCCTCCTGGCTGCCACTGGAACACTGAGCTGTACTGGCGTCTTGTTCTGTTCCCTGTTATTCGCCAAGGTAGCGGCGCAGGTCATCGATGCTGTGACTGTTGCCAATGACAACCAGACGGTCATGGTGACGCACCTCATGCTCGGCGCGGGGAGTCACCTCCACCTTGCCGGCGCGGCTCACGGCAATCACCTGCACGCTGAAGCGCCCGGTGAGGTTCAGGTCCCGCAGGGTGCCACGTAAGCGCTCGTTGGCCTCGATTTCCACAATCGCGTAATCGCCGCCCAGGTCCAGGGTGTCCACGATATTGGGGGTAGCAATCTGCCGGGCCAGCCGCACGCCCATGTCATGTTCCGGGCGAATGACCAGGTCGGCCCCAATGCGCTCCAGCACCCGGCGGGCCATCTCGTCAACAGCCTTGCACACCACGTAGGGGGCTCCCAGGCTCTTGGCGTTCATGGTGGCCAGAATGTTGGCCTGCACATCGGTACCGATGGCCACCACCACGACGTCGAAGTCCTGCGCCCCGATGGACCGCAGCGCCCGCTCATCGGTGGCGTCCACGATGGCCGCGTGGGTCACGAGGTTCATGACGCGCTCCACGTTCTCCTCGTTCTGATCAATGGCGACCACCTCGTGGCCCATCTCGTAGAGCGTGGTGGCGACGGCGGTTCCGAACCGCCCCAGGCCGATAACAAGGCATTGCTTGATCTTCATTCAGTCCTCTCTGAGATGCAGCGTAGCAGGGCTGAGATACGGGCCGGGGGTCAGGAGACAAGCGTAGTCCGGGTGGTCTGCCGGTTGATCGTTATACCGGGCCCGCGCTTGTCAGCCTAGGGATTTACCCCACCAGGATGTCCTGTTCAGCCGGGTACTTGATGGCGTTGCGCCGTTGCTGGCGCTGATTGAGGGCCAGCGCGAAGGTCACGGGTCCGATACGGCCCAGGTACATCAGCACGGTCAGAATCAGCAGACCTGGGTCATTGACGAGATGGGTGGTGTTCATGGTGAGGCCCACGGTGGCGGCGGCACTGACGGTCTCGAACAGCAGATGGGTAAAGCCCAGCTCCGGATTGGTGACCAGCATGGCAAAAAATGCCGTGAACACCAGCAGGGTGTAAATGGTGGTGATGGTCCCGGCCCGCACGACGTTCTCCGGCAGGATGCGCCGCTTGAAGGTGATCAGCTCGGTCCGGCCGCTGACCAGATTCCAGGCACTGCCCAGAAGAATGGCAAAGGTGCTCGTCTTGATGCCTCCGCCGGTTGAACCGCTGTTGGCACCGATAAACATCAGGGCGATCATCAGAAAGAGACTGGCGTTGGTCAGGCTTTCTATATCCACCGTAGCGAAGCCGCCGGAGCGCGGAGTGACACTCTGAAAAAAGGCCGTCAGCAGCCGTCCCCCCATGCCCAGGTCTCCAAGCGTCCGGGTGTTGTGCCATTCCAGCAGCAGCAGCGCCAACGTGCCCAGCACCAGCAGCGCAGCCGTCGTGCTCAGCGTAAGCTTGCTGTACACCAGCAGGCGGTTACGCCGGGGGCTGCGCCAGTGGGCCAGCACGTTGAGCTGCACCAGGAAACCCAGGCCACCGAGAATAATCTGCAGGGCAATCACACCGGACACCAGTGGATCCTGGGCGTACTGGGCCATGCCACCGGGCATCACCACAAAGCCCGCGTTGTTGTAAGCACTGATGGAGTGAAAGACCGCGTGGTACAGGCCCTCACCCCAGCCGAACTGAGGCACGAAGCGCAGCGCCAGCAGAGCCGCCCCAGCGGCCTCCGCCACCATGGTGTACAGGAAAATGGTCCGCACGAGAGACAGCACGCTGCCTACGTTCAGTGCATTGATCTGCTGCACCAGATGCTGGCGCTCGGTGAAGTTCACGCGCCGTCCTGCCAACAGGGCGAACAGCGTTCCGAACGCGATGATGCCCAGGCCGCCAATCTGCGAAAGCAGAATAATGATGACCTGTCCCGTGCGGGTAAAGACCTCCGCAGTGTCGGCGACAACCAGACCGGTAATACAGATGGCGCTGGTGGCCGTAAACAGCAGATCGATGCTGTTGAGCTTCGCCCCTGGGGTCGTCACGCCGGGCAGATGCAGCAGCAGGGTCCCCACCACGATTCCCACGATGTAGACCAGGGCAATGAGTTGCGGAGGTTGAAGCCGCGAAATCAGGGTCCGCTGAGGCCGGGGAGACAAAGGAGTCAAGGTCATGAAGTCTGGGAAAGCTGCCTGTTTTCTGAGGAGCGACGTTGGTCCGGCGAGCAGCCGGGCTGAAAGGCCGCAGGAAACAGCAGGCCCAGGCGCCCCAGGAACAGAGCAAGACCAGGCACAGGCTGATGAACAGGGCGGGGTCGGCTTCCTTTGTTCAGAACCTCCGCCGTGGCTACAGCACCGGTACCGCCCGGGCAGCGCCGTGCTGGAACAACCTGCAGTGGAAGCGGCAGACTGAAAAGAGTCAGCCACGGCCGGCCGCTCGGCCCACCACAGGCAGAAATTTCTGAAACACGCGGCAGGGCAGGGGTGCGTGTCATAAACCGCGCCGAGTCTACCACTGCCCTTCGTGCCTCGTCTGACGCTATACTGCCCTGCTATGCCCCGCTCCCCCGCACGTTCCGACCGCCCCGCTCAACGGGGACAGGCCCCGTCCGGGCGCAAGGCCAGTCGTCCTAAAACCGACCACCGCACGCGTCAGCCTGCCAATGAATATGAACTGGAGGTCCTGAGTGGCCTTGAGCGTGTGGCTGCCACCGAACTTGAGGCGGTGCCGCTGGCCCGCGATATCCGTGGTCTGCGTTTCTGGTTTCCTGGAGACCCACAGCGACTGACGCGGCTGCGCTCCGCAGTCGCGACCTACCGGGTGCGCAACTGGGACGTGCCGCGTCCGCGCGGGCTGCTGGGGCACCAGCAGTTAGGGGAGTTGACCGAGTTCCTCCACAGTGTGGTGGCTTTCGGGGGGCACGCCTCCTTCCGTCTGGGCGCTGCAGGCAAGGAATCCACGGTGATGCAACGCCTGGCCGAAGAACTTGAGGAGCGCCTGAACCTGCCCCACAAGCCTGAAGACGGCGAACTGCTGATCCGCCTGCGCCCCCAGGAGCAGGGAGGCTGGGACGTGCTGGCCCGCATTACTCCCCGCCCCCTGACAGCGCGCCCCTGGCGGGTATGCAACATGACCGGCGGCCTGAATGCCAGCATTGCCTACGCGACTCACAAGCTGGCCGGACAGCGCGACATTGACCGCATTTTCAACCCTATGAGCGGCAGTGGCACGCTGCTGGTCGAGCGCGCCCTGATGGGCCCGTACGACGCGCTGGTGGGGGTAGATATCGATCCCAAGGCGGTCGAATGTTCCCGCAGTAACCTGAAAGCCGCTGGCCGCGAAGTGGAAGTGGCCATGGTGGACGCGCTGCATACCGGGTTGCCGGCACGCAGCTTCGATCTGGTCGTCGCGGACCTGCCCTGGGGCGACGCCATTGGCACCCACGGCGGAAACGAGGTTCTGTACCCGGCCTTCCTGACCGAGATGCATCGCCTGACCAGCCGTCAGGGACGCGTGGCGGTCATTACCCACGAGATTCGTCTGTTCGAGCGCCTGTTGCGCGATCAGAGCAAATGGCACGCCCACGAGCTGCTGCAGGTGTACAGCGGTGGTCACTGGCCCAAGGTTTATCTGCTGACCAAGCGCTGAGCAAAGGGTTCGCCAGGCCCTCTGTCGTCTGGCAGCAGCCCACCGGGCCGTGCAGACTGCTGGTGCCCGGGGCGCCGCCGTCAAATTCTCCGGCAGCGCCGGCCAGCACTGCCCAGGCCCGGCAGGCGGTACCTTTGGGCATGACTGCATCTCAGGCGCCGTTTCGTTGGGGCATCCTGGGGGCCGCGCGTATTGCGCAGGCCCTGATTCCGGCCATCCGCGCTGCTGGGGGAGAGGTGACGGCGCTGGGAGTGCGTGACCCGCACAACGAGCGGTCCCGCGCCTTTTCACGGGAATGGAATGTTCCGCTGGTGGGTGGGTATCAGGACGTGATCAATGCCGACGTGGACGCGGTGTACAATCCGCTTCCCAACGACGTGCATCTGCCCTGGACGCTGGCGGCCCTGCGGGCGGGCAAGCACGCCCTGACCGAAAAGCCGCTGTCCCTGAACGCTGATCAGGCACAGGAGCTGGCAGCCGCAGCTGAAGACAGCGGCAAGGTGCTTCTGGAAGCTTTCGCGTACCGCTTTCAGCCGCATGTGGCCCGGGTGCGTGAGCTGGTGCAGTCCGGAGTGCTGGGCGACGTCCGGGTGGTCCGGGGCGCATTCGGATTTCCACTGAACAATCCTGACGACTTCCGCTGGAATGCCTCTCAGGGCGGCGGGGCGCTGTATGACGTGGGCTGTTATGTGGTGAACCTGACCCGGCTTCTGCTGGGCGAGCCCCAGTCGGTCAGTGCGCAGGCCCGCTGGACATCTGGAGGGGTGGACCTGGGCCTCAGTGGGGTGCTGCGTTACTCCGGCGCGCTGGCCAGTGTGGACTGCGCCTTTGACTGGGGTCCTGCGCCCACACAGCGCCTGAGCGTGGTTGGAACAGCGGGCGTACTGGAAGTGGATGGGGTCTTCGGCAGCCATGCAGGCGAACCGGTGGTTCTGAGGCTCACGACTGCGGATGGCTTGCAGCACGAGGAAGTTGCCCTGGTGAATGCCTACGCGGCCATGGTGGAACATTTTCAGCAGGTGGCGCGCGGTGAGACCCCAGCGCTTTACCCTCCGGCAGACGCCGTGGCGCAGGCCCGGGTGCTCGACGCACTGTTTGCCTCGGCGCGCAGTGGTCAACAGGTGGACTTCACGGCACCGGCCACCTGATGGTTCCGGTCTGATCGGTGCGCCAGATCCGGCTGCCTGCCTGACGCAGCTTCTCCAGAACATCCGGATGGGGGTGGCCGTAGGTATTGCGTCCCACGCTGATCACCGTATGGGCTGGGGCGGCCTGCTGTAACAGCGCTGCTCCGGTGCTGTGCCGGCTCCCGTGATGCGCCGCTTTCAGCACGTCCAGATGGCCAGTCCCCAACGCCGCCTCAGTGTCGCTGGGCAAATCACCCAGCAGCGCTGTGCGCCATCCCCCCGACTCCAGGCTCAGGGCGACACTGTTCTCATTGTCCTCGGTGGACCAGACGTGTCCTGGGGGCCACAGGACGGTAAGCGTCGCGCCGTCAGCCTGCACACGGTCGCCTCGCCTGACCTCACGCACCGCCACGCCCCGCTGGGCAGCGACGGCCAGCAGGTCATCCACCAGGGGGTCGCCCGCCTTGCGGTGGCCGATCCACAGCTCTCCGACGGGCAGGTTACGCAGAACGCTGCTTAAACCTTCGATGTGATCCGTATCGGCGTGGGTGGCCACTGCTACGTCCAGCTTGTGCACGCCCATGGCCCGCAGGGCAGGAATTACCGTCCGTTCGCCCACATCGTAGTCACTGCCGACAGACCCTCCAGCGTCCACCAGCATGGTCAGCTGCGGCACTCGGATCAGGGTCGCGTCGCCCTGACCCACGTCCAGAAAGACGACCTCCCGGGCAGGCCGCAACTGGCCGGGCAGCAGCGTCAGCGCGGTGCAGGCCAGCACGGTCCCCAGAACCACCTGGGCGCGCACCTGCCCCCGCAGCCACAGCACGCCAGCCAGCGCACACAGCGCGTAGGAAGCTACACCCACAGGTGCGATCTGGCCCCAGGAAAGCACCGGAGCCCGCCCGAAGACCTCCACGATGCCCAGCAGCAGGCCCGCCAGTGGCTCGACTGCCAGATTCACGACCCCGCCCAGGGGACCCAGCAGCCCCGCAACGAAGCCCAGCGGGACCAGCACAGCCATCACTCCTCCGGCCAGCAGATTGGCTGGCAGCCCCACCAGCGGCAGTTCTCCAAACGTGGAGGCAATAACCGGGAGTGTGCCCAGTTCCGCCAGTACGGTGGCAGACAGGGCCAGCCGCAAGGCACGTGGCCAGCGTTCTGGGAGCCGGTCCGCCAGCCGCGCCGACTGCGTCAGGGCCAGCACAGCCAGGAACGACAGCTGAAAGCCCACGTCGGTCAGCCACAGTGGAAAAGCCAGCAGACAGGCTGTGGCCGCCAGCGCAATCAGACCCAGCGGGTCGGGTCGGCCGCGGCCCACTGCCAGTGCCACCAGGACAGTGAAGCCCATGATGACCGCCCGCGTGATGCTGGGTGACACTCCGACCAGTGCGAACAGATACACCAGCAGCAGGCCGGCTCCCAGCCCGTAACGCACAGCCACGTTCAAGGGGGACCGGGCAAGCAGCCACAACAGCAGGGCTGTGATCAGCGCAACATTCTGCCCCGACAGGGCCATCAGGTGTGCCAGCCCGGCGCGGGCAAAAGCGTCGCGTATACCAGAGCCGTCCTGGAATTCCTGACGGCTGATCTCACTTCGGTCGCCCAGTTCGATGGCCTGCATCAGGGCGGCTTCCCGGGGAGGCAGACCAGCCACCAGCCCACGGCGGAACCACCCGCGCAGACCATCCTCAGGGGCCTGCTGCCGGAGCCTGGCGCCGGCGAGAACCCCGGTGGGCGCCGGAGTCAACAGCCCTCCCTGAGCCCGCAACCACGCGGCCTGGTCAAAGCCACCCGGGGTGCGCTGACCTTCAGGACGGACCAGCCGGCCGCTGACCACCAGCGGTCCGGGACGGGCCTCCGGTTTGGGCGACAGGACCACCCGGCCCCGGGGGTCAGCCAGGGTCAGCAGCTGACCGTCCCAGTCGCCGCGCAAGGTGACCTGTGCGCCTGTCCAGGGCGCCAGCCGGTCAGGTTGCGCCTGCTGGGTGCGCAGCGCCGCGTAGCCCGCCATGGCGCCAATGAGCGTGAGTCCAGCCAGCAGCGGCCGCGCGTCCCATACCGCCAGAGCCACGCCTGCCACCAGAACCAGCGCGCTCCACTGAGTTCCCAGCCCCAGCTGAATCCCGCCAATGACGCCCAGAGCCAGCAGAATCGTCCAGGCCACCCGGCTGCCCGAACGTTCCATCGCTGCGGTGGACGGAACGGAGGGCGACTGTTTGGCGTCATTCTTTAGCCCCGTGTCTGGCTTTATGCCCGTCTCTGGGCGTCCCACGGCCCGGACAGTCCGATCGCTGGACGCTTTCAGGTCCCTGGGCATCAGAAGGACACCAGTGGCTCCAGGACCTTCAGCGTTCCTGGGCCTACACCCTTGACCCGGTCAAGGTCGGCCAGCGAGTGGTAGGGCCGGCCTTCCACAATTCGCTGGGCCAGAGCTGGGCCGACTTTGGGCAGAGCTTCAAGCTGCTCCATAGAAGCTATGTTCAGGTTCAGCCGGCCGGAAATCAGGGGGGTGATGTTGGAAGTTGTCGGGTATTCGGGGGCTCTGCCGGGCTGCGCCCCGGAGACAGGCGGCAGGGTGACCCGGGTCACCGCCGGCAGACGCGGGGCGGGAAACAGCACCGGCCAAAGGCTCAGCACCCCGACCAGCAGCACGCCGGCGCCGAGTACAGCGGTCCATCCCTGTTCCTTGAGAAGCATCCGGGCATGCTAGGAGACCTTCTTCGGACCTGCTGCCAGATTTGTGCGTTTTACCTGCTTTGCAGCGAATATGGCCCTGCCCACTTCTCTCAATGGCAGGCACTGTGATACACTCCCCGAGTTTGCCCTCCTGCAACGGGGGGCGAGTTCTATCGCGTGAAGTCGGCTGTGGCCGCGCCCCGGCTGAGTAAGATCCAGTACGGGGCACGCACCGAGCCACGCCACGAGCAAGGAGAGCAGCATGAAGCGTACCTATCAGCCCAACGTCCGCAAGCGGGCCAAGACCCACGGCTTCCGCGCCCGCATGAAGACCAAGTCCGGCCGGAATATCCTCGCGCGCCGCCGCGCGAAGGGCCGTCACCAGCTCACCGTCGCCGACGAGTAATCCCCCTTCTCCCCAGGAGGGTGTGATCGTCAGCACGGACCAACCCAGCGCCACTCAGGACTCCGCCGATACCCGTCGGTCACGTCCGGTGGCGCTGGCTTCTTTACGGGGCGACCGTGAGTTCCGCAAGGTCCGGCAGCACGGTGTAGTGGTCCGCGATCCGCTGTTCACCCTGCGCCTGACGGAATACCGGCCGCGCTACGGGGAAACCTGGAAGCCAAGAGCCATCTTTGGCATCGTGGTGCCCAAGAAGTCGCTGAAGCGCGCAGTGGACCGCAACCGGGCCCGCCGCCGCGTCCGTGAGGCGCTGCGGACCCTGCCGGGTGGCCTGCCGCCCTGCCGTGCCATCCTGATGCCCAATCCGTCAATTCTGCGCGCCTCTTTTGGTGACATACAGGCAGCCTTGGGGAAAGCTCTTGCCAAGGCTCCTGGCCGGGTCAAAGGGCGGAAGGGTGGCGGGAACCCACGCGCGCCAGGCACCGTATCCCCAGGTGTGACTTCCGAAGGATTCACCTCATGAGCCTGGCCTCACGTGGGCTGGTCCGCGTGATCCGGGCCTATCAGCGCGAGCTGTCGCCGCGTAAGCCCTCACCCACTTGCCGGTTTATCCCTACCTGCTCTCAGTATGCTGTGGAGGCCATCGAACGCCACGGCGCCCTGAAGGGCGGCTGGCTGGCCACCTGGCGAATCATGCGCTGTAATCCTCTCGTCCCGGGCGGGGTAGACCCCGTGCCGGAACGTTTTCCTCAAGGCAGAAAAACACATCCATGAAGACACAACACCTGCTTCCCCTGGCCGCCCTTGGCGCCCTGCTGCTGACCGGCTGCGGGCAGACCGGGCCGCTGCCGACGTTCGGCAAGGCCATCAATCCCGAGTGGATCCGCGCTGATTTCGACGGTATCCGTGGCGACGAGTACATCGCCACCAGCAACCTGCAGGACGTGGTGTTCAACGCCCGTGGCGAAGTGATTGGCTGGTACGTCAAGAACTACGCCGGCACGCCGTTTATCAAGCGGCGCAGCGACGGCACCTACGACTTCAGCGCTCTGAAAAACGGCAAGAGCATCATCAACATGGTGGGGACGCGCAAGTCACTGGTCGTCCAGGCCGACGGGCTTGATCCCGCTCAGCCGGCCACAGTCACCACACCGAAGGTCACCTCCGACCTGCCCAAAAACCGTCAGGACGCCGTGTTCCGCTATACACAGGGCGGCATCACAGTCACCAAGACCGTGACGCTGCATCCGCGGAATTACAAGATGGATGTCAGGACCTCTGTCGAGGGCGGACCAGAGCAGTACACCCTGCTGTTCCCCGGGCTTGGGAATGCTGAGAACCCGCGTGTGCAGGCGCTTCCAGCCAGCGGGGAGCCGGCTGCCGCGCAGGGCAGCGGGACGCTGGAAGTCGAGAACATTCAGTACGCAGCGCTGCAGGAAGTGCCGAGTGGCATGAACAGCCAGGTGGCGCTGGCAACCATCGTGCGTCCACAGCAGGGGACCAGGGCCGACGTTGCCCTCACGGGCGGCCGTCAGGGTCTGATTCAGGTGAGGTTGGAGGGCGACAGCAGCCTGGAAGTGTATGGCGGCCGTAACGAGCTGATCCATCTGTACCAAAGCGGGTATACCGAACTGCCGGGCCTGTTCGAGCCCAACTTCTTCGGGAAGATCAGCTTGATGATCGTGAAGCTGATGGAGTCCCTGTACAAGTTCATCGGCAACTGGGGGCTGGTGCTGGTCGCGCTCACGCTGTTACTGAGACTCATCATGTGGCCATTGATGCAGGCGCAGGGCCGTACCACCGCCCGCATGCAGATCATGCAGCCCAAGATCAAAGAGATTCAGGAGAAGTACAAGGACAAGCGCGATATGGAGTCGCAGCGCGCCATGCAGTCCGAAATGCAGCAGCTTTACCGCGACTACAACTTCAACCCTGCCGGCTGCTTTTCTACCCTGCTGCCGTTCCCGGTCCTGATCGCGCTGTGGTCCACCATCCGTAACTTCGAGTTCGACAGCGGCTTCCTGTGGCTGCCGGACCTGGCTATTCCGGACCCCTTCTACATCCTGGCGCTCATCTACCTGGTCGTGAACATCGGGCAGCTGTACGTGATGACGCGCAAGACGCCTGACATGTTCAAGCAGCAGGCGTTTATCTACTTGATCTTCCTGTACTTCGCCCTGACCTTCCCGGCGGGTGTGACGATCTACATCATTCTGTCCACACTGATCGGCATCATTCAGCAGGTCATCATCAACAAGCAGGTCGAGCGCGAGACGGCCAATCTGGGTCAGACCGTGCAGAAAGCTTCGGCTGGAGGCAAGGGCCAGACCATCGTGGCCAGCGCCGGCAAGAGCAACAAGAAGGCCGCCAAGGTCATTGACGCACCCAAGAACGACTGAGGCTTCGTTGCCAGATCAATCGCCCGGCTGTGATGGCCGGGCGGTTTTCCGTTTTAGGATCTGTTGTGGTCGCGGGGTTCCGCAAAGGAACGGGCCGGACTTCCCGTGGGTAGGCTTTGGCTGCTTTTAGCCTCTGGCTTCCGGGAAAAGGGGATTAGTTCAGGGCTGTCAAGGCCACGCGAGCAGCCGCGAAGCCTGGGCGTAACCGGAGAGACTCGCGGAAGGCCACGCGCGCCTCGGCTTCGCGGCCCAGTGCACTCAGGGCCCGGCCACGCCAGTAATGGGCCTCCTCGTGTGTTGGCACGCTGCGCAGCACTGCTCCAGCAAGCCTCAGGACATCTGCCGGGCGTCCGGTGCGCATGTAGGCTTCCAGCGGCCCAAATGAATACCACAGCGTGCGCCAGGGCAGCCCGCCCTGAACCCAGCTGGGCCGGGTCGGGTCCAGGCTGCGGTCCGCAGGTGCCGCAAACGCCTGATCGAAGGCGCGCACTGCACCCCGCGCGTCCCCCAGCTCCAGCCGCGCCTGTCCCAGGTTCAGGAACGATATGGCGTCGCCCAGACGGTTGGCCTCGGCCTGCGCCACCCGCAGGTTTTCCTGTTTGGCCGCCAGCGGGTCAGCCCGGAAGCCCAGCAGTTCGCGCACCTGCGCCGTCTTCTCCGGAGCACTGACCACCAGATAGGTACGCCCGAATGACCTCCAGAGCCGGTCAAACCCCACGTAGTCCATCCTGAGAGGTCCCAGGTACGAGTCCAGGGCACTGAATCGCATGGCCGCGTCGTCGTAGCCGGTCAGCAGGCGGTAGTGCCCCATACCTCCCGAATCCGGGGTCACAAACCAGGTCTCCACGATCACCGGGAAGCCGGCCGCCAGCAGCCGCCGCAGCAGCGTGCGGTCGCCGCCACGGGCAAGGTGGACGTCCATTCCCTGGGAACGGGCGTAGTCCGCCAGCTCTTCGGGGGAGACGTTGACGTCGCCACTGGAGGGTTTAAGACGCGGCGCGATGTCGTACTGGTTCACCGCGCTGCCCCAGCGGCTCAGGGCCATGCCGATGGTCACCGGGCCGCAGTTGTTCAGCCGCTGGTACTCGTGGCGGATACCAGGAATGCTGGCCCGCGCTGGCAGCGCAGCCGGAGCAGGCACCGGAGTGACAACTGGCGACGCTTCGACCGGTGAAGCTGTGGGTTCTGGCGTTGCAGGGGCTGGCGTTTCCGGCTCAGCATGCTCTTTGGCCGGTGCCGTTTCGGGCACAGGAGACACTGGAGCGGCCGCCGGTGCTGTGGCATGAGCCGAGGCCGCTCGCGGAGCTTGCAGTTGTCCTACGCCAAATGCCGCCGCACCTACGAGCAGGCCGGCAGACAGCAGAAGGACAGGGAGACGCATCTCTTCCATCGTCCCTGTCCTTCATGATGTTCCACTGAGGTGGAAACGTGCTTCCAGCGACGTTATTCAGTGGTGCTGGCTCAGTAGGCCATGACCTTCCTGATGGCTTTGGCCACCCGCAGGGGGTTGGGGCGGTACACATCTTCGATGGCCGTAAAAGGTGGATACGGTGCGTCGAAGCCGGTCACGCGCACGATGGGCGCCCGCAGGAATTCGATGGCCTCTTCTGCGATGGTGGCACTGATTTCGCTATGGAACCCTGCGGTGCGCGGCGCCTCGGTTACGATAACGACCCGGCCGGTCTTCTCGACGCTCTGGAGCACGGTCTCGGTGTCCATCGGGACCAGGGTGCGCAGGTCGATAACCTCCACGCCAATCCCCGCAGTGCGGGCGGCTTCAGCAGCCTTCTGCGCAACTTCGACCATTCCGCCGTAGCAGACCACGGTGACATCGTCCCCCTGGGTGACCACGCGGGCTTTCCCCAATGGCACACGGTAGTCGCCTTCCGGCACTTCCTCCTTGACGCTGCGGTAGAGCTTGATGGCCTCGAAAAAGAACACCGGGTCCGGATCGTTGATGGCCGACAGCAGCAGGCCCTTGGCATCTGACGGGGTGCTGGGAATCACGACCTTCACGCCGGGCGTGTGGGCCAGGATGGCCTCGGGGCTGTCGGCATGCTGTTCGGGGGTGTGAACTCCACCGCCGTACGGCGCGCGAATGACCATCGGCAGGTGATAGCGGCTGCGGGTGCGGTGCCGGAAACGGCCCAGATGCGACAGGATCTGGTCGAGCGCCGGATACAGGAAGCCAGCGAACTGAATTTCGGCCACCGGCTTGAGTCCGGCCAGTCCCATGCCGATGCCCATGCCCACGATGCCGGCTTCAGCCAGCGGCGTATCGAAGACCCGGTCCACCCCGTACTTGGCCTGCAGGCCGTCAGTGGCGCGGAAGACGCCGCCCATCACGCCGACATCCTCGCCGAAGATATGCACGGCGGGGTCGTTGGCCAGGGCAAGGTCAAGGGCCTCGTTGATGGCGGCGACCATGGTCATGGTTTTTGTCTTGCTGGCTGTGGCGGTCATGCGTCCACCTCGGCGAGCAGCTCGGCCCGCTGTTTGCGGAGTTGGGGCGTGGGCTCGGCGAACACGTGGTCCAGGATTTCGGCCGGGGTGGGGTCGGGGTAGCTGTCGGCCTCCTGCAGGGCGGCCTCGAACTCCGCGGCAACTTCCGAGAGCAGTTCGGCTTCACTCTGCTCGGTCAACAGTCCGCTGTTCATGAGGTGGCGGCGCATACGTTCCACCGGATCTTTCTCCGCCCAGCCCGCGTTGTCTTCCTCGGTCCGGTAGCGGCTGGGATCATCGGCGACCGTGTGGGGCTTGATACGGTAGGTCACGGTTTCGATCAGGGTGGGGCCTTCGCCGGCGCGGGCGCGCTGCACCGCTTCGTTGGTCACATGCCAGGTGGCCAGGACGTCGTTGCCGTCCACACGCACACCGGGGATCCCGTAGCCCTCGGCGCGGCGGCTGAGGTTGGTGGCCTTGGTCTGTTTGCGGGTGGGCACGCTGATGGCCCAGCCGTTGTTCTGCAGAATGAACACGCACGGGGCGTTCAGGGCGCCGGCGAAGTTCAGTGCCTCGTGAAAGTCGCCTTCGCTGCTGCCGCCGTCGCCGATGAAAGCCATCGCCACGTTGCGGGTACCCTGACGCTGCTCAGCCAGTGCGGCACCAACCGCCTGCGGGTACTGGGTGGCAATCGGGATGTAAAACGGCAGCACTTTGAGGTTCTCGGGCATGGCCCACCCGTGCGGGCTGGTGCGCCAGTACGCTAGCGTGCGCGCAATCGGGAGTCCCAGGGTCAGGGCCGCGCCGGTGTCACGGTAGGTGGGAAACAGCCAGTCGTCGCTGGTCAGTGCGGCGGCGGTGCCGCACTGGCTGGCCTCCATGCCTCCAAAAGGAGGGAAGACCCCCAGGCGGCCCTGGCGGTAGAGCACCCAGCCGCGCTCGTCGAAGTGCCTCGCACGGCGCATTTCACGGTACAGGCGCAACTGCACGTCGGCAGGTGGGAGCAGGTCCGGGCGGGTGAGGGTACCGTCAGGGGCAAGAATCTGAAACATGCTGCCTGAGGCGTCGTCATAAGCGGCGACAGAAGCCTCAAAGGCGTCTGGCTCGGCCCTGGGCGGAGCTTTGGGGGTCTTTTTGCGGGTCATAGAACCTCCGGGAACAAGAGGAAGCGATTTTCCGGGCTGCAGCGTCGACACCTCACAGCCACAAGCAGGCGGGAGGTCCAGAGCAGAGAAGTTCAGGGTGCGCGGCGCTGGTTAAGAAGCCGCGAGAGCCGGAGGCTGCCTGGCCTGGGGTGCCACATGACGACATGCCTCACACAGGGGAGGCTGGGCAGAGTGGCAGGGCAGGCGGGCATAGGCATACGCAGCTAAACAGGATGTTGGAGCTTCAGCGTAGCAGAAACCTAACGCTCGTTTGGCAGTTGCTGCGGGCCTCTGTTATGGGAACAAGAAAAGGGGACCATATGGTCCCCTTTCAAGCAGAGGGTGGAGTTATTTGCGCTCTACCTTGACTTCAATACGCTTGCCCTTCTTCTTGACGCTCAGTTCCGCCTTGCCTCCGCGGGCGTTGCGGTATTCGCTGCGGACTTCGGTGTTCTTGGTCCTGGTGTCGACGGTTGAATAGCCCTCGGCTTTCAGCAGGCTGGCGTACTCGGCATGAACCTGGGCCACGCTGCGGCTGGTGTCCAGGGTGGTTTTCCACTCACGGGCGGTACCCCAGGGACTGGCCGGGTTCGGAATGATCGAGAGCGCCTGGGCAGTCTGAGGCGGTTTTGCAGCCGGCGCAGGCGCACTGGCCTGCGGAAGCGGCTGGATAGCGCCTGGACGTGCTGGAGCCGTGGTCAGCGGTGCGGCCACTGGAGGCGCGGGAGCGACCGCGACTGGCGCGCGGTTAACCACGGTGTAGAAGGCTGTAGCGCTGTCCCAGGTGTTCTGCTCGACTGGCCGCACCACGATACTCAGCGCCTGAGCCAGCTGATTTTGCCCCTGCACATTCACGCTGGCAAAACCGCTCTGCTGACCTTTGAATGTAGCGATCTGGTCGATGTTCAGAGGCGTGCGGCTGGCCAGTGCCAGCACCTTGTTCACGCCGTAGGGCGCAGCAATATCAAACGTAAACGGGTCGCCCGACTCCGGGAAGGCCTTCACCGTGTTTGCTTTCAGGAAGTTCCCGCCGCCCTGATAGCGGTTGGGCAGAATCAGATCGACCGTGCCATTGGGATCCACGTTGAACAGGTAGACATAGCTGTCCTGGCTCACGGTGGTATACAGCCGGATCTTTTCCCCTGGAGCGTACTCCGGGATGCGGCTGCCGCTGGGGTCGCGGTCGGTCCACACCCGCACGTTCACCGGGTTGGCTACCGGGTTGACGATAATGCTTTGCGCACTCAGGGTTGGCGTTGCCGCAGTCACACCCAGCGCTGCCAGAACCCCGAGCATTCCCGTAACCATCATCAGGTTCTTCATGGGCTTAGCCTGGTCCGCACGGGTGACTCGAGGCTGACTCCGCTCCTCAGATCCCCCCCAAAGCCTTTAGCTGACCTTCATGCCTGGGGCTTGAGCTTGGTGATGGTGCCGCATAGAGTGAGGTCTGTGTTCGCACCAGGCGCAGGTTTTGCTCCAGCAGCCCTGATGGTCGCGCTGCTGGTCGGCTCGGGCTGGTCTGATGCCAGTGCCAGGTCAGACTTTATCCGGGTCGTGGCGTCTACAGGGGAGCCGGCAGTGACTCCGCGTGTTGCCAGGTCGGATCGACGCGCCCGAACTTTGCCTGCTCCGCTGGCTGGCTACCGCTATCTGCGGGCCGCCGGGCCTCGTCCAGCAGCAGCGGCGTCCCAGCGCGTCCTGCTCACTGTAGAAACCAAGACTGGCAAAAAGCAGACCTATACCCTGGCACAGCTCCGGGCGTTGCCCGCCATGCGCTACACCACTTTTCATCCGCAGCTGCGTCAGCGTTTCACCTATGAGGGCGTGCCGCTGCGCGATCTGGCTACGGCCGGCGGATTTGTGGGACGCGACCTCCAGGTTTACGCCGAAAATGGTTATGTGACGACTATTGCCGCACGCGATTACCAGAAAGAGGCTGTCATGCTGGCCTACGCTGCCAACGGCAAGGAGATTCCTGTGCTGCAGAAAGGCCCGCTGACAGTCGTGATGCCTCCCGACGAGAAGCGCTTTCCAGCGCAGAAATACGACTACGCGTGGGTGTGGTTCGTAGACCGCATCACGCCTGCCAAGTGAGGCTGCTGTCGCTGCTCCAGGGAGTGCCCCGCCCGGTGCTGATACGTGAGACAGCCCTGGCGCTGCTTCCGGCTTTGTTGACCCTGGGGTTGCTGCTGATGGCCACCCAGCCGGCGTACCGCACTCTTATTGAAAATGAGCGCGACTGGTCACCCTACGAGTACCGTGCGCTTGCTCAGGATCTGCAGACATACCAGATTGCCCGTCTGGATCCGACGGTAAGCGTAGATGAGCGTCAGCGCAGCTGGCTGCGGGCGCTGTCCAGTACCGGAACACCAGGGCAGTTTACTGATCTCGGCAGTGTAGAAAGTTTTGGCGAAGCCCGTCTGGAGAGCATTAACCGGGATCTACAGCTCAACACCGATTTAAGCAT
The DNA here is from genome assembly GCF_000020685.1 of Deinococcus deserti VCD115. Lineage (NCBI taxonomy): Bacteria > Thermotogati > Deinococcota > Deinococci > Deinococcales > Deinococcaceae > Deinococcus > Deinococcus deserti. The sequence goes on from NC_012526.1 coordinate 452,653, forward strand.
CAGACGGGCGATTATGACGGCTCTTCGTCTGAACGCCCAGGCGGACACCTATGCCACCAAGATCAGTGAAAAGGCCATAGACGCCTTGCAGCGCCTGCGCTTCGCACTGATCCTGGCTGCAGGTCTGACGGGCCTGATGAGCCTGCTGCTGATTACCCGTGCACTGCTGATGTGGCGCGCTGAACGTGAACGTCGCTCGCGGCGTGAGGCACGGCAGCGCGAGGCCCTGAGCCTGGCCAGCCATGAGCTGCGGCGCCCGCTGCAGTCGCTGTTGCTGGCCAGTGACCTGCTGCGCCACGCCCAGAGCGCGGAGCAGCGACAGCATCTGCTGTCTCTGATCGAGGACAGCGTTGTGCAGCTCGACAGCCGCGCTGACCTGACCCGCCTGAATGACCTGTACCTGGACGTAATCCTGCGGGTGCAGCGCACTGACCTGCGACTCCTGGTGCAGCGTCTTGCGGCGCGGCGGGTGGATGTCTGCGTGCCAGAGACACCGCTGATCTGGCCGGTGGATGCCAACCGTGTCCGCCAGGTGCTGGAAAATCTGGTGGAGAATGCCCTCAAGTACACCACCGGCCTGGTGGAGGTGCAACTGCGGCTGGTCGGCAACCGGCCTGAAATCACAGTCCGTGATTATGGACCGGGGATTCCACCAGCCCTGATCGAACGCGTTTTTCTGCCCTACGAGCGTGGGCCTCAGGGGTTGGATGATGGACACGGTCTGGGGCTGGCACTGGTTCGCCGCTACGCCCGCGCCCACGGGGGAGACGTCTGCCTCTCGCACGCGCCTGACGGCGGGCTTATTGCCACCGTGCGCCTGGGTGAGCCATCAACGTTACTGTCTGAACTGTCCAGGCCTGAACGCGCGGGCGCAGCGGCAGGAAGTTGATTCCTTTTCTGTCAGATCAACATTTTCAGAGTTTGGCGAAGACCTGGGTCCAGTAGCGCTGGAACTTGGTGCCGGGGCGTTCGACATAGGACAGGCCAATCAATGTGAAGTCACCCATGATGTTGCGGCAGTGGCCAGGGCTGCGCAGCCAGCTGCCCACCACTTCTTCTGGAGTCTGCTGTCCGGCCGCAATGTTCTCGGCAGCCACGTTGGGTGCGAGACCGGCGGCCTGCACCCTGCGCAGCGGTGAACTGCCGTCCAGGGCGCTGGTATGGTCAAAGTAGCCCTGCAGGGCCATGCCAGCCGATTGAGCCAGGGCCGCAACGTCCAGGGCATCTTGCTGTTTCAGAGGGGGAAGCGCCCGACCTCCCTCGCGCAGCGTGGCGCAATTGAATCCCTGTGCGCGGGCCCTGTTGGTCAGGCGCAGCACCTCTGTCTCAAAGGGTACGCTGCCGCCCAACGAGGCCATGCGGAACGACAGCCGACGCTCCAGGATTTTGCCTTCCTGACCGGGAAGACGCACGGCAAGGTCTACCGGCCCTTCTGTGACCCGTACCGGTCCGGGGCCGACGTCCTTTCCGTTGACCTGAAAGGTGGGAGTGCCCGGTGCGTACGCGACGCTGCCCGCCGAGCTGAGGCGGAGCGTGCCGCGGCCGATCAGGACGGTCATCTCGGCGCGCTCGGGACCGCTGGAGCGTACGTTGAGCTCGCCAGTGGCGCGGCTCACGGCCCTGCCGGTCGGGTCAAACAGGGTGGCCCGCACTGCATAGGTACCAGTCTTGTAGTACGTATGGCTGACCTTTGGGCCCACCCCCACGGCTCCATCTCCAAACACCCACTCAACCCGGTGCTCTGCCGGCACCGTGGCCTGAAAGCTGACCTGCAGCGGCGCAGCCATGCTGCTGTCGGTCCGGTACGCGATCCGGAAAGACACCTGTGCACTGCTCTGGGCCTGGACCCAGGCGGACCAGGGGACAGCTGCCAGTGCCAGCGTCAGGGCGGCGCGGCGCACCAGAGAGCGGGAACGTGAAGAGGAGAACAAGGCAGGCGGCACGTCCCCAGACTAGAGAATGGCCCGTGCCGGCACCGTGAAGTGGGAACCCCGAATGCGGATTTTCCGGCAGCCAGATGCTGGCCTAGTGGACGTCGGCCACCCCGGCCAGCAGATCGGCCAGCTGTTCCTTGGCCCGGAAGACGCGGCTTTTGGCGGTGCCCACGGCGACCCCCTGAATCTGTGCGATCTCGTCGTAGCTGAGATCCTCTACGAAGCGCAGCACCACGGCTTCCCGGTACTCGGCCGGCAGCCGGAGCAGGGCCCGCTGCACCCGGTCCTGGGCGTCAGCGCTCTCGGCAGCCTGCACGGGAGAGCGCGCGCCACTGGTGACCTCGAAGCCAGCATCCTCGCGGGCTTCTTCCAGGCTGAAGCGCTGCAACTGCTTGCGCCGATGTGATTCGATCTGTGTATTGCGCGCCACCTGATACAGCCAGGGCAGCACCCGCTCGCCCGGACGGAAGGTGCGGATGCTGCGCCACGCCCGGAAGAACACCTCCTGTGTCAGGTCCAGGGCGTCCTCGCTGTTGCCTTCCAGGCGGTACAGGTAGCCGTACATCCGCCCTTCGTAGGTCTGCACGAAGCTGTACCAGGCGGCTTCGTCGCCGGCCACCAGCCGCTCGTGCACTTCGGGTGCGAGCAGGTCGGGGGCGGGGGAGGTGGTGCTCAGGTCAGTCACGTTGAGGTACACCATACCGCTCCCGCCTTTAATCACGCGTCAGCTTTAAGGCATACCCCCCCAGTGCCGCCGCGTATACCGCATTCCAGGAACGCTAGGATGCGCAGGTCTTGAGCCCCACTGCCCCCGCCGACCCCACCGACACAGGACGCATTCTGGACGCGCTCCAGCCGCTCCTGCCTGATCTCAGCGTGGGTGCTCTGCTGGGCTTCGCGACAGGCGTGGCCCTGAGATATATCGGGCGCGTGGTCCTGATCGTGGTGGGCGTATTGTTCGTGACACTGCAGCTGCTGGCCTACGCAGAACTGATCAGTATCAACTGGCTGAGGGTTCAGGCGCTGACCGAACCGTGGCTGCGTCAGGGGGGCGAGCAGGGTGCGCAGTGGCTGGGACGGGTGCTGACTGCCAACCTGCCTTTTGCTGGAGCTTTCAGCGCCGGGCTGCTTCTGGGCCTGCGCGCCCGTACCTGAGTTCCAGGCCGGTTGGCGCTGACTTGGGTCTGAAGGTACAGGCAGGTGTGCCTGTTCAGCCGGGTGGAGCAGAAGCAACTGTGTGGCGGGCAACAGCAGTGGGGATGCGCGGTTCCAAGCTGCTGTCATGGTCACAAGGCGTGAAAGCTGGAGGCAGGCGCCTGAAAGCGGCCGCGACCAATCCGGGGAATCTGCCGGGTGCTTTCACGTCGTGAGCGGGTTGTGCTGGTGGCTGCTTCATCTGGAGGTGGGCAGCCCGCTGCCCCTTTTCCGCAAGGCGTCTGTATCAGACTGTGTCAGATCAGTCTGTGTCAGGCAGTTTCGCGGCGCACCAGGGTCGGCTCGAAGCGCCGGGCGCGTGGCGGGCCGCGGTGGCCATTCAGGCGCGAGAGCAGCAGCTGCGCTGCCTCGTAGCCCATGCTCTCTACCGGCTGATGCAGGGTGGTCAGACCGCGCGCCGCGGCCCAGGGCTGGTCGTCAAAACCAATGATCCGCAACTCCTCTCCAACCTTGATGCCGCGTGCATGGGCCTCGTCCAACACGGCACCGGCCAGCAGATCAGCTGAAGCAAAAACGGTTGCTGGCAGGCCTCCGGGTGTCGCCCGGAGCTCGTCGAGCAATGACGCAGCGGTATTGCGCGCGGCGAGGGTATCGAAACTGGTGATGAATTCCCCGCTCACCTCCCGTCCGGCGCGCTTCGTGGCGTCCAGAAACCCGCTCCGGCGGTCCTCGAAGACGCGGGTGGTAAACAGCTGATCAAGTTCGGTTTCTACCCAGATGGCGTACACGGCGCCGGGCAGGCTTGAGGCGTACTCGCCGGCCAGACGCCCGCCGGTCACGTTGTCCATATAGGCGCAGTCCACATTGTCGGTGTAGGCGTCGACCAGTACGGTGGGCTGCTGGGTGCGCATACGCCGTTCGTGGAACAGGGTGGTCAGATTGTAGGTGGCCATCACCAGGCCGTCAGCCTGATAGGCCAGGGTGTGCGAGCCCAGGTAGCGCTCCAGCCGGGAGCGGTCCAGCAGGGGAAAGATGGCCACGTCGTAGCGCGCTTCCTGAAATGCCGCTTCCAGACCGTCAAGGAGCCGGGTATAGAACTCGGTGGTCAGCATGGGCAGCAGCACACTGATGGTGTAGCTCTTGCCGCCTGCGATCCGGCGGGCGTGGGGATTAGGGGTGTACTCCAGATCGGCAATGGCCTTGAGGACCGTCTCGCGGGTCACACCCTTGACGGCCACGTGGTTGTTCAGCACGCGCGATACAGTGCCAACCCCCACTCCAGCCCGGCGGGCAACATCCTGAATAGTGGGTTTGCGCATCAGCTGCCCCACCATATCCCGAGTTGTGGAACCTGTTCCACTTTGTTCAACCCGTCGCCATACAAGCGGGCGCATGCAGAGGCAAGGATACTGAATGGGGGGGGGACAATCGGGCCGGGTCTGCCGTTCTAGACTTCGCTGGACCGCGGGGCAGCTGCCCGTCAGGGCACGCCCTTGTCTTCTGCCCGCTGATCCTGCAAGGAGAAGATGCATGTTCCCCCGTATTTTCCTGGCCCTGTGTGCCAGCCTGTTGTTTCTGGCGCTTCCGGTTGCCGCCGGGCATGCCGCTCACGGTTCGGCCCGAACGCTCGCGACGGTTCCGGCAGAAATCAAGGTGGTCAGCACCCGTGTCCTCGCGGTGCCACCAGGGATCCGGGACACCAGCGCTTTTATCTCGCTTCGCAACCCCGGCGCCCGCCCGCTGGTGCTGAAGGCGGCCCATACCCCACTGGCTGCCCACAGCATGCTGATGGTGACGCACAAGGACGCTGCTGGCCGCACCGGCATGAAAGAGGTCAAGCGCCTGAACATTCCCGCCCGCGGCACGCTGCTTATGGGACCCAGCGGCACGCACCTGATGGTCATGGGGCTCAAGCGTGCCGTGAAAGTGGGGGAGAAGCTGCCCTTTACCCTGAGCTTCAGTGATGGCCGCACCCTGAAGGTCAGTGCCACTGTGTATAAACCGTGAGCTGCTCCAAGGCCACCCCTGCCCGTTTACCTCTGGAGGTGCTCCCCCTGTGACCGAAATATCTGCTCCCCGTCCTACAGCTGAAGCGTCTGGTGCCGAACCTGCTGAGACAGCAGCGCTGCCTGTCCGGCCCTGGTATGTATCGGCGCTGCTGGCGGTGTGTGCAGTGACGCTGCTGCTGGCCGGAGCCTGGGGCTTCGCGCGGCTGAAAAGCCCCTACCCGTTCTACGGCACGGCTTACGGGTCCGGCACGGTTGCGGGCGCTTTCCAGGGCACGGATCACAACCGCAGGCCGTTTGCCTTTACTCCGGGTCAGACCGGGGGGAAAACCACAGCCCTGTTTTTTGGGTTCACGCACTGCCCCAACATCTGCCCGCTCTCCCTGGCGTACCTGGACAAGGTGCGTCAGGCCCTGCCGCCTGCCGAGCGCGAGCGCTTTCAGGTGATCATGGTCAGCGTGGACCCGCAGCGTGATACGCCTGAACGCCTGGGCGCCTACGTGACGTTCTTTGGCCAGGCGCAGGGGGTCAACGTGCCGCCTGAAGCACTGAAGGATGTGGCGCGGGCCTACGGCGTCAGCGCGCAGAAGGCCGATGTGAGGAGTGACGCCGAGTACCAGATCAACCACACCACCGCCACCTACCTGATCGACAGTGCCGGCAAGCTCCGGGTGCTGTGGGACTACACCCAGCTGCCCCAGGTCGACCGTGTGCTCAGGGACGTGCAGTACGTCATGGACAACCCGGCCTCATGAGCATTCTGGCGGCTCCTTCCAATCTCAACCCGACGCTGGGTGACCTGCTGACCCTGCACGCCGACCCGCTGTTTCTGGTGCCTACGCTGCTGGTGGCTGGCGCCTATTTCTGGCGCTTTGCTCAGGCCCGCCGCACGCCCGAAGGCCGCGCCCGCTGGCCCTGGTGGCGGGCGGTGCTGTTCGGCACCGGCACAGTACTGCTGCTGCTGACCACCCAGAGCCTCGCCGCGACACTGACCCAGAGCAGCATGGCGCTGTACATGGGCCGCTTGATGATTCTGGCCGAGGTGGTGCCCCCGCTGCTGGTGCTGGGGATTCCGCGCGGAGTGCAGCTCAGTCCGCGGCGTGGCCTGGGCCGGGTGCTCAACCTGTTGCTGGACCCCTGGCTGGCGCTGGCAGTCTGGAGCGCCGTCATCATCTACTGGAATGTACCCGCCGGCTTCAATGCCAGCGTCGTGACCAACACGGCTGCGGCCCTGCTGCCCGCGCTGTATCTGCTCAGCAGCCTGCTGGTGTGGGCAGTTATCCTGCGTCCCCTGCCAGCCGTGCAGGCCGCCACCATCGGGTCACGCGGCTGGTTCGGGCTGCTGGCCGGCCTGCCGATGATGGCGGTCGCTGCCGTGTGGCTGTACTCCCCCCGGGTGCTGTACACGCCCTACGTCAACGCCCTGTGCCTGTGGAACCTGACCCCACTGCAAAACCAGCAATGGAGCGGCTGGATCATGATGATGGCCGGCCTGCCGGCTCTGGGCCTTGCGCTGGTGCAGCTGATGGGCTGGCTGATTCAGCTGAGTGAAGGACAGGGCATGCCCCGCTCCGAGCAGCCTCCCAAAACCCAGCCGCCAGGGCCTCCTGCCTGAAATCCTGACGGTCCCGGCTGTTTGCCACCTAGAATGGCGCGCATGACTGATCTGCCCAGCCACTGGCAACCCGCCCCTGCCGGTTACAAACACGTGGTCAGTGTGAGCCTGGGCGACAGCAAGCGTAACGCCCGCGAGGAAATTAACGTGCTGGGCCAGCCCTTTATTCTCGAGCGCATCGGAACGGACGGCGACAGCCGCAAGGCTGCGCAGTTGTTTCAGGCGCTCGATGGCCGTGTCGATGCCTTTGGCCTGGGCGGTGCGGACCTGTACGTGATTGCAGGAGGACGCCGGTACACCTTCGGCAATGTGCGCCAGCTGGTGTCGCATGCCAAACTCACGCCTGTGCTGGACGGCAGCGGCCTCAAGAACACCCTGGAGCGCGACGCCATTGCCCAGCTTGACCCGCTGCTGAACTGGCGTGCCCAGAAGGTGCTGATGGTCTCAGCAGTCGACCGGTTCGGCATGGCCGAAGCGCTGGCTGAGCATGGGGCGCAGGTGATCTACGGCGACCTGATTTTCGGGCTTAACGTGAACGTGCCGCTGCGGACGATTACGGCCCTGCGCCGGGTGGCGGCGCTGGCGCTGCCGGTGATCACCAAACTGCCTCAGGACTGGTTTTACCCCACCGGCAAAAAGCAGGAAAGCAGCGTCGAAGGCAAGGGGACGCGGTATTACGCCTGGGCCGATGTGATTGCTGGAGACACCCACTATGCCAAGCGCTACGCACCCAGGGATCTGCAGGGCAAGACCATCCTGACGCAGACGATCACCGAGGCAGACCGGGTGTGGATGAAAGAGCGTGGGGTCCAGCGGCTGATCACCACCACGCCGCGTATGGGCAGCCGGAATTTCGCGACCAACGTGCTGGAGGCTTTCTTTGTGGCGCTGAGTGGAAAGCGCGAAGCCCTGAGTGAGGCTGAGTATCTGGAGTATGTGCGGCAGGTCGGGTTCAAGCCAGAGGTCAATGAGTTGTAGTTCGGTCATTTGCTCCCTGGCCCCAGCCCCCTGCCCCTCTGGGGTAGGGGGAGCTTACGTTGCACTGGGCAGGAAGTCTGTCCGGGGTCGCAGGCATGCTCTTTCATTCGCGTGAGCGGCTGAGCTGCACCGTCCTTGTTTGGCGGCCTGACTTTTTCTCTCTTCTCTGCCGGTAGACTCCGGGGATGCGGGCTCTGGTAGATGCAATTCGGGCGCAGGGTACGGTGCTGCCCGGCGGGATTTTGAAGGTAGATGGGCTGATCAACCACCAGTTGTTGCCCCAGCTGACCCGTGAAATGGGCGAGACCTTCGCGCGGAGTTTTGGGCCCCTGAAGCCCACCAAGGTGGTGACCATCGAGGTCAGCGGGATTGCGCCGGCCCTGGCTACGTCCATGGTTCTGGGCGTACCGATGGTGTATGCCCGCAAGAAACGTCCGGTGACCATGCAGGGTCCCGTGTACACCGCGCAGTCGGTGAGCCGCACCAAGGGCGGGGTGGTGGAACTGTTCGTCAGCCATGAATACCTGAGTGCTGACGACCGCGTGGTGGTCATTGACGACTTTCTGGCCTCGGGAGGGACGCTGCTGGCGCTGGCAGGCATGATCCGCGAGAGCGGCGCACAGCTGCTTGGGATGGGCTGTGTGGTGGAAAAAGCCTTCGAGAACGGCCGCGCCAACCTCGCGTCTCTGGGGGTGCCGGTACGCACGCTGGCCAACATCGTGCGGATGGACGAGGGCGGCACGCTGGTGGTTGAAGCTGGGCACTGAGACGGTCGGTAAGCCCATGGGATTTCCACCCGTCCCCCGTCCAGGAACGGGCGCAGGGTAAGCAGCCTAACGCCCGTTTGGGTACAGTGGGCGCATGACCCAACCCGGTGTGGAACTGCAGGAACTTATTGCGGCCATGGAGCAGCGCCGCCACAAGGTCGAACAGGGCGGCGGCCCCGAGCGCCAGAAAAAGCAGAAGGAAGGCGGCAAGCTGACCGCCCGCGAGCGCATCGAGCATCTGCTGGACCCGGGCAGTTTCCTGGAGATGAGCACCTTCGTCGAGCACGGCCGTAACCGCCTGATGGAAGGCGTGGACGCGCCGGGCGAAGGGGTCGTGACCGGGCGGGGCACCATCGACGGCCGTCAGGTGTTCGTGTTTTCGCAGGACTTCACGGTGCTGGGCGGCTCGTTGGGCAAGATGAACGCCAGCAAGGTCACCAAGATCATGGATCTGGCGGCCAAGACCGGCTGCCCGGTCATTGGCCTGAACGACAGCGCTGGCGCGCGTATTCAGGAGGGGGTGGACTCGCTGAGCGGTTATGGAGAGATCTTCTACCGCAACGCCATCTACAGCGGCAGCGTGCCGCAGATCAGTGCCATTCTGGGACCCTGCGCAGGTGGAGCGGTGTATAGCCCGGCGCTGACGGACTTCATCCTGATGAGCCGGGGCACCAGCTACATGTTCATCACCGGTCCTGAGGTGATTAAAAGCGTCACGCGTGAAGAAGTGACCTTCGATACGCTGGGCGGAGCCGACGTGCATACCCGAAAGAGCGGCGTGGCGCACCTGGCCTACGACGGCGACGAAGCGGTGCTGGACGGAGTGCGTGACCTGCTGGGGTACCTGCCCCAGAACGCCCGCGAACACCCGCCGGTCAAACCCACCCAGGACCCCCCGAACCGGAGCAATGAGCGCCTGCTGGAACTGGTCACGCCCGATCAGCGCAAGCCCTACGCCATGCATGACGTGATCCGTGAACTGGTGGACGAGGGCACGTTCCTGGAGATTCAGCCGGACTGGGCCAAGAACATGCTGGTGGGTTTTGCGCGCCTGGGCGGGCAGTCGGTGGGTATTGTTGCCAACAACCCCAAGAGCATGGCAGGCACGCTGAATATCGACGCGTCGGACAAGGCCGCGCGCTTTATCCGCACCTGCGACTGCTACAACATTCCGATCCTGACCCTGGTAGACGTGACAGGTTTCCTGCCCGGAACCCAGCAGGAATACGGTGGGATCATCCGCCACGGCGCCAAGATGCTCTACGCCTACGCCGAGGCCAGCGTGCCCAAGGTCACCCTGATTACCCGCAAGAGCTACGGCGGCGCGTACCTGGCCATGAACAGCCGTGATATGGGAGCGGATGTCGTGTACGCCTGGCCGATTGCCGCTGTGGCCGTGATGGGCGCCGAGGGAGCCGCCAATATCGTCTACAGGCGCGACATTAATTCCAGTGACAACCCGGAAGCCACCCGGGCGCAGAAGATCGCCGAGTACAAGGAAGCCTTCGACAATCCCTACGTGGCTGCCGCCAAGGGCTATATCGACGACGTGATTCCCATGGAGGAAACCCGCGCCCGCCTGATTCAGACCTTCGAGATGCTGCGCAACAAAGAAGAGACCCGGCCCTATAAGAAGCACGGCAATATGCCGCTCTGAGAGGCGCTGTTTCCGGGCTGTACTGGGATGAACACCGCCTGATCCACTGTTCGTCACCGGGTTCGCGCCTACACTCCGTGACATGAGCAAAGCTGACTTCCGGAAGCCCGCCGACGCCGAACTGCGTGAGCGACTGACGCCTATCCAGTATCAGGTCACGCAGCACGAGGGCACCGAGCGGGCCTACACCGGCGAGTACTGGGATCACACCGAGGAAGGCATCTATGTGGATGTGGTGTCGGGCGAACCGCTGTTCAGCTCACGCGACAAATATGACGCTGGCTGTGGCTGGCCCAGCTTCACGCGGCCAATCCAGAACATGTCGCTGACGGAGAACACCGACTACAAGATCGGCTACCCCCGGACAGAGGTCCGCTCCCCGGTGGCGGACTCGCACCTGGGACACGTGTTTCCTGACGGCCCTCAGGAGCATGGCGGCCTGCGCTACTGCATCAATTCCGCGTCCCTGCGTTTTGTGCCGGTGGGCCAGCTGGAAGCCGAAGGGTACGCCGACTACCTGCCACTGTTCCGCTGAATAAGGGCAAATCGTAAACAAGCAGGCCTCAGGAGTTGCGACTCCCGAGGCCTGCTCTTTTCCAGCTGCAATTCAGAACGAGGCGCCGAAGTTCTGTACCCAGTAATGACCATAGCTGCCGCCTTGAACGTGGCTGACGCCCAGTTCCCGGAAGGCCGGGTTCATGATGTTGCGGCAGTGGCCCGGGCTGCTCAGCCAGCCGCTGACGACTTCCTCCGGGGTGGCCTGCCCAGCGGCAATGTTTTCCCCGATGGTGCTCCAGCGGTACCCTGTTGCGTTGATACGGTCGGCCATGGTCCGGCCGTCCAGGCTAGTATGGCTGAAGTAGTTGCGGGCGGCCATATCGCTGGCGTGCCCCTGAGCCGCCTGATTCAGCTGTGCATTGGCGCTCAGCGCCGGCGCCGCAGCGTGGCTGGTCGTGCCGCAGGTGCGGGGCTGGCTGCGTGCAGCGTTGGACAGGCTCAGGACACGGTCCGTGAATGCGCCGCCAGCAGGAGGTGTTTGTGGTGGTGTCGGAGCGACCGGTGCAGGGACAGCAGGTGCGGGAGAAGCAACAGGGGACGCAACTGGTGTATTGGCACTACAGGCCGTGAGGGCCAGCAGCAGTGTGGGGAAAGCGAAAAGTCGGCGGGAGCCTGTGGCCATAGGGATCATTACAGCGCATCAGTCCTCAGCCAGACATGAACGCATGGCTCTCATTTCTCATAACCTGACAAAGTGGCCCCAGGGCGTGATGTACGTCTGAAATGCGAAATTTCAGACATGAAGATATTTTCACCGTTCACATCCGGCAGATGGCCGGTGCGGCGTCTGAGTTCCAGTGCAGAACGCTGAACCATACAGGCAGGGTGCCTTCCAGGTGCACGGCGTCCCCCGTGGGCGCCGACGTGGTGACCTGGCCTCCGCCCAGGTGAGCTGCAGCTTCCAGAAGGGCAGGACCGGCTTCCGGGGTCAGGGCTCCCCAGAGATGTGTGGCGCCTCCCACGGCTGTGGCCCGCCACAAGAGGGCCCCGGCAGGCTCGCCGTCCTGATACGCCTGCAGCAGCACAAAGTCCCGGTTGCCTTCCAGGACCCGGCCCAGGTGATGCGCCAGATCCGCACCCCATTCCGGTGTGCCGCGCGCCGTGGCCAGAATGTGAGCCCAACCAGCCACGTGCAATCGGCTGACCTGCTCGACCACCACTCCGGATTCAGGCTGCCCGTTCAGGGCGACCGTACCGACGTGCAGGCTGATGGCCAGCCGGGCATGATCAACAGGCTGGGAGGTGGCCAGCAGCACAGGCAGGCTGTGGGCCGCATGCCAGGCGGACACGTTTTCGAGGATGCCGCTCGGCTGGTGTATGGCCTGCTGATCGTTCTCCGGCAGGGCAGCAGCCTTCAGGTCTGGCAAATACAGATCTGGCAGATAGGTGGCGTTCAGCCCCAGGACATTCGTGCCTGGCGTGAGCAGAGTCACGGCGCCGCCTTCCTGGCGCTGCACCGCTGACAACGGAGAGAAGAAGTCCAGCAGCTCGGACAGGGCGGCATTCAGCATAAGGTTCACGCTACCCGGAAAAGACCAGGAGGCAGGCCGATACAGCCTGCCTCCTGCAATGGTGAAGCGCTCAGTTCCAGCGGCCCCCACGGCCCTGCTTCAGTTCCGGCTCCGGCGCAGCGTACAGTTCCTCGGCGCGGCTGAGTTTCTTGCGGCCATACAGCCCCTCAAGGATAAATTCGGCCGCGGCGGCGCGCACGGCGTCATCGGCACTGCCAGCGACCTCGGCGGCCAGAGCAGTCAGCCCGGGAACCTCATCGGCGGCTTTCAGGGCGCTGGCAGCGTCCCCACCCTGGGGGAAGCGGAACACGTTGCCCTGATCAAACCATTTTTCCAGCTCACGGGTGTCCGCGCTGCCGTAGTGCCGCGCGTAGACCACTCCGGCCGCCTTGCGAATCACATCACGGGCAACGTTGTCCGCCCCTTTGAGCTCGCCTTCGTACTCCAGCTCCATCTTGCCGGTAATGGCGGGCAGTCCGGCGTACACGTCGCTGACCCGCACCACCGGGGCGTCACCGGCAACCAGGCTGCGGCGTTCGGCGTTGGCGGCGCCCAGTTCCATCAGAGAGATCGGCAGGCGCTGCGAAACCCCGCTGAGCTTGTCCACGCGGCCGTCCTCACGGGCCTGGAAAGCAATTTCTTCGATCAGCTCGGCAATAAAGGGCGGCACAATGATGCCCTCGGCCCGCACGGCTTCCTGGGCAGTGATTTCCATACCCTGACGCACGTCTGTGGGGTAGTGCGTACGAATTTCACTGCCGATGCGGTCCTTGAGCGGCGTGACGATCTTGCCGCGCGCGGTGTAGTCTTCCGGGTTGGCCGAGAAGACCAGCATGACGTCGAGCTCCAGGCGGATCGGGTAGCCCTTGATCTGCACGTCCCCTTCCTGAAGGATGTTGAACAGCGCAACCTGTACCTTGGGCGCCAGGTCTGCCAGTTCGTTCACGGCAAAAATCCCGCGGTTGGCGCGCGGCAGCAGCCCGAAGTGCATGCTGCGTGTATCCCCCAGGCTGGTGCCCAGCCGGGCCGCCTTGATGGGGTCCACGTCCCCGATTAGGTCGGCGACCGTGACGTCGGGCGTGGCCAGTTTCTCCACAAAGCGGTCCGCGCGCGGCAGCCAGCGGACCGGCAACTCCAGCCCGTGAGCTTCGAGCAGGTGCCGCCCTTCGGCGCCCACCGGGTTCAGGGGATCGTCGGGCATGTCCACGCCGTCAATGACCGGTACAACCTCGTCCAGTAGCCCAGTGATGGCGCGCAGGATGCGGCTCTTGGCCTGGCCGCGCAGGCCCAGCAGAATAAAGTTCTGGCGGGCCAGCAGGGCGTTGATCAGCTGCGGAATCACGGTTTCGTCGTAACCGACCACGCCCGGGAACAGCTCCTCGCCGCTTCTGAGCTTGCGGGTCAGGTTGTCGCGTACCTCGTCCTGCACCAGCCGGACCCGGCCGTCAAAAGGCCGGCGCCCCGCATACTCCGGCGACTCGAGTAATTCCCCCAGCGTCCTGGCTTTTGCAAGTGCAGTCATGATGCGCGGAAGCTATCACGCACGGTTTCAGTGGAATGTGCGTGGACGCAGAGACGGACGTGTGGAAGGCTTCTTTGATGCCGCTGTCTGCCGCACAGACCAGCTGGGGAGGGCTGTATTCGGCAGGGCAGACAACGCCGGCGACAGGCTAGATTCTGCTGGCGGTCAGGGTATTGGCTTTCCCTCTGCCTGGGAACCGTCAGCCTCATCAGGCTCCGGTGGTCAAGCACCTGCCGGGCTCCGCTGTTCGTCCAGGTCAGCTGGAATTCAACCGGAACTGCTGGCCCCGTCCCGTGGGAAACCATCCCCGGCCGTCCCGCACCACGATCAGCATGCCTTCGTGACTGCCCAGCGGAGTGAAGGTGTCGCTGCCCCCGTTGAAGCGGCTCAGGCTGTCAACTGCTGCGTTGACATCCAGAACCACCACACCGAACTCACTGAGACGCTGCAGGGCATGCGCTCCGAAAGGCCGCGAAGCCCTATCGGCGCTATCGTGCCGCGCGACGAATTCAAGAATATGTTCAGCCGGGTCCTCGAAATACAGAGTGGTGGTGTTCCAGTTTCCGCCGGGTGGAAAGCGGGTCTGGCCATCCGGCGCGGCCAGCAGCTTCACCCGTGCCAGCAGCCAGCGTTCGGCGGCCTCGACCTGCGTCGGCGCAATATCCCAGGCCAGGTGGTAGAAACCGCTGCACAGGTCATCCTGCTGCCAGGTCAGCCGCGTGGTGCCGGTGCGGAAGGTCACGCTGGTGGGTGTTTCGTGCTTGGTAGTCAGCCCCAGCGTCTGCGTATAAAAACGGCGCTGAGTCTCAAGCTGGCGGGTTGGCAGAATCAGCGTCTCAATATGCATAGAACCTCCGGTCGGGGGCGCGCGTGGTGAGGTCATAGGGTCCGGAAACGGAATGTGCAGTGAAAGAACATCTGAACCTCCTGGGTCTGCACTCTGGTGCTATGGTTGAGTGTAAAACCTGAAGTTTTGTTAAGGTCAAGTCCTATGTCTGTTCCCGATGATGTCGATCTGTCCCTGTTATGGAGCCCTGGTGAGCTGGCCAGACGCAGCGGCCTGGCTGTTTCAGCGCTGCATTTCTATGAACGTCAGGGCCTGATCCGCAGCTGCCGCACATCCGGAAATCAGCGGCGCTATCCGCGTGAGACCCTGCGCCGTCTGGCCTTTATCCGGGCCGCCCAACGCGTCGGCCTGCCCCTGGCCGATATTCGCGCTGCCCTTGAAACGCTTCCTGGCGAGCGTACGCCCACGGCTGCAGACTGGGCTGCTCTCTCGGCGCACTGGCACGCGGAACTCGATGCCCGGATCGCGGTGCTTGGCCGCCTGCGCTCGGAGCTGAGTAGCTGCATCGGGTGTGGTTGCCTGTCGCTTGAACGCTGCGCACTGGTGAACCCGGATGACATCTGTGGCCATCAGCGCCCAGGGCACAACGCGCTGCTTGACCCGCCGGGCGCCTTGTGAGGTGGCGTGCAGCAGGTCCACAGGATGCCGGCGCCATCGCGTTTCACCGTTATCGCGAGGACGCAGACGAGGCAGAGCGCGACGTCTACGCCAGCTGGGTCAGGGCCGCGCTGGAACGTGAGGTGTACGTCGGCTTTCTGGCTAGTACGCAGGGTGGTGAGGTCGTGGCCGGAGCCGGGCTGCTGGTGCTGGAATGGGGGCCGTCGCGAGGTGACCCCCAGCCCTACCGGGCGAGAGTCGTCAATATCTGGACGCATCCGGACTGGCGGCGCCAGGGTCTGGCGCGTGAGGGAGTGCTGGCCTGCCTGGATGCCGCCCGCCAGCGGGGCGTGACGCGGCTGAGCCTGGGCACCACGGCTGCTGCCCAGGGGCTCTACGCCAGCCTGGGGTTCCGGGGTAGTGCTACGGAGATGACACTGGTGCTGTAACTGGGCTCTAGGGGTTCACAGACCAGCGACCAGTGTCTGATCGGCTGGATGAATGCGGTTACGCCCGGCTAGCTTGGAGGTCTACAGGTGCTGATCAGCCCTATTCAGAGCCGTGGCAAAGGTCACCGGCTGGCCCAGGGCGTAGCCGATGCTGATGGTCAGGAGACGGTCCCGCAGCAGCGGCGTCCATTCATGGTTCCCGAGCACGGCGCGGCATCGCTCGAGCAGGGCGTGGGGCGCTGTATGGCCGGTCACCCGGGTCGCCAGCAGAAATTCCTTCCCTCATATAACAGGCAAGCAGAGTGTCGCTGCGCGCGGTGTCGGTCAGCAGATGTGCCACGGTACGCAGCACGCTGTCTCCGACCGTATGCGAGTGCTGATCAACGCCGCCCGTGGCGTAGAAGCGTTGGTGGTCGTTGCCTTCAGGAGGGCGGTGCTGTAAGGCAACGTCCATGCCCTGAACCGTTTTGAGTTCATGAAGCAGGTGATTCCCTACATGCCCAAAAGCCCGGTGCAGACCCGCTCTGGAAAGCGTTGCCTGCAGCGCGAATCTTGAAGACCATGGCCGCAGACGGGCGAAAGCACATCTGCGGCCATTTCACCGAATACGGTCTGCGCTTGGCCACCACCTGACGTTCGCCGTGGCTGGGAAGCGGCAGTTCACGGTACAGGCTTCCCGTTCAGGGCAGGCTGGGCTCTCAATGGAAGCGGAGCATGGAGCGCAACCACGAGACCAGCAGCACATGCGCGCGCCAGGCAGGTTCGGTATTGGGGTCGGGGTCGGGCGTGCAGGCGGCTTCCCGGGCAAACCGGGCGGCAGCAGCATGCCGGGACATTTCCTTCTGGTGGTTCTTGACGTAAGTTTCGATTTCAAATTCGGTGTGCAGCAGCATACGTCCCCCTCACCTCCCCTGGCGGGGAGGAGCCCGGTGCGACTTCCGTGGACTTCTGGCTTCGGGAGCATGCGTCGCTCCTGACCTCACGGTAGCGGCCCACGGCAGCGTCCACATCTGGAGAACTACGAAGCCACTGCGCGTTGACAGGGGAAGAACTAGGTACGAATTCCCCGTTCGAGGGCCCAGCGCGCCAGGTCCACGCGGTTACGCAGCCCAAGCTTCCCGAGCATGTTTCCCACGTGCTTGCTCGCTGTGCCTGGGCTAATGTTCAGCAGCTTTGCGATGCGCCGGTCCGGGTGGCCCTGCACGAGCAGGATGAGCACTTCACGCTCGCGGGTCGTCAGTTCAGGCGTGTCCAGGGCTGCCGGAGCGTGCGTGGGCGCTGACGGGGTTTCCATGTCTTTCAGGGTCTGCGCGAATGCCGCTGCGGCGCGGCGCGCTTCTTCCGGAGTCCACTGCGCGCCTTCGCGCCACGCCTGCTGGTACGCGACTTCACCAAGCCGGTCATGAAGCTGGCTCAGGACCTGGGCTTGCATTGATTCGATGTACCGGCTGTGGTGCGGAAGGCTCAACCGGTCCGCAAAAGCCGTCAGCCGCACGGCCAGCGCATCGTCGCCCGTGGCGGCCACAACCATGCCGAAGCCTCGCGCGGCGTTCCTGGCGTGCACCCAGTACCCGCGTCTCAAGGAGAAGTCGAGGCTGGAAAGGTACGATTCGGCAGCGGCCAGCCACCGGCCCAGGTGGTAGTGGGCATGCCCCACCAGGGTATTCCGGGTTTCGGCATCGTGGTGTCCGAGTTTCAGGAGCTGGTCTCTGGCACTGGTGGCGTACCCGAGCGCCTGATCGTACTGACCGAGCTCCAGCAGGGAGAACACCGAGTTGTTCATGGCGTAGGCAGAATTCGTCCGCAACTGGTCCAGACTGGCGGCGTCCTGATTCTCGCTGTGCGCTATCAGCTGAGCACACCGCTCAATGACATCCTGATTCATCCGCAAGGACTCGGCGCTCCGACCCGCCCAGTGTTCCGCGATAGCGAGCGACCGCAGACCGTTGAGTTCCTGGTATATGTCTCCAGCTTCCCGGCTGGCGGCACAAAGTTCACGCGCGCACGCCGCGAGCGCCTCAGGCTGGTGATTGAGGGTGAGCAGGCACTCGACTGCGGTGTGCAGCGCCTGTGGCCGCAGATGTTCCAGCCCGCGGGCAGGAAGCGCCAGGGCGCGCTGGGAAAGGAGGTGGCCGTCGCTGAGCAGGCCGAACGGCACCCAGATCAAGACGATGCCGTGCAGATACCGCAGGGCCACTTCGGCCTGCTGGCGCTCAATTGCCCAGATCAGCCCGGCCCGCATGTTGGCGTAGTCAGGAAGAAGCCGCTCCTGTGCGTCGGCTGGCGTTCTGCCGGACGTGCTGCGCCGCATGATCTCCGTCATGGACAGGTAGTACCGGGCGTGCCGCTCCCTCCAGGTCTCCGCCTGTGGGTGGTCACGCAGTTTTTCCTGGGCAAGCTCACGCAGGGGCTGCAGCATCTTCCACCGCGTCCCGGGGGCGTCAACACGGGACAGGAAGCTCTGTTCGATCAGGGAGCCGACCCGGTCCAGCTCGTTTTCCGCCCCCCAGACGTAAGCAAGTGCGTCTGGCGTGAAGCTCCCCTCGAACACCGAGCAGCACTCGAACAGTTCACGGTCCTCCAGGCTCAGCAGGTCATAGCTCCACTCGACGGCAGCCCGCAGCGACCGCAGGCGCTGCGGGCGGTCATGGAAATCCGCCTTGAGAAAGGCCAGGGGATGCTCCAGCTGCACGAGCAGGTCGGGCAGGGCGTACGTGCGAAGCCGGGACGCGGCCAGCTCAATGGCAAGCGGCACACCCTCAAGGGCATGCACGAGTTGTTTGACGTCCTGTCTGTTCTGGTGGTTCAATTCGAACCCGGGTTGTACCAGGCGGGCACGCTGCTCGAAAAGCTGTGCAGCGGAACTGTCTTCGACGCGTGTCTGAGGATCGGGGAGAGTCAGAGGTCCGAGGGGGTACTCGTGCTCCTCGTGCAGGTGCAGCGCGGTGCGGCTGGTGACGATGATCCGGAGCGTGCTGGTGGCCTCCAGAACCTCGGCGACATGCGCAGCCGCGCCGGTAAGATGCTCGAAGTTGTCGAGGACCAGCAGCAGACGGGTGCCGGAGGTAAATTCGGCGATAGCGCGCAGAGGCGTGTGCTGGCGCTCGGGGTGCGGGAGTTGCGAGGCAATGGTGGCAAGGACCTGCTCAGGACTGTTCAGGGCGCTGAGGTCCACGTGCAGCACGTGATCGTATTGGTGCTGCAGCTGGTGCATGAGGTGAAGGGCGAGCGTGGTTTTGCCGATTCCACCGGGTCCGCGCAGGGTGATGAGGCGCGCACCTTCGTTCAACATCCTGAGGAGGCTCTCTGTGTCGCGTTCCCGACCAAGAATCAAGGACATACCGCCCTCCTGCATGCCGTGCCAGTCTTCAGTGTAGGTGGCGTGGCAGCGTGCGGGGTGATGCTCAGGGCGGGGGCCTGACTGCTGCCAGTGCCCTGCCGTCGTGATGTGGGCGCAGAGACCACTCGCCTGTGGAGAACACACAGCGTTGAACGGATCTCTGCTCTTCTTGCCAGCCTCGGCGCCTACAGGCTTTTAGACCGCTTCCGGCCCTCGGTGGAACGCGGCGGTATGCTGCGCGCATGTCGTACCAGGCGGTCATCGGGCTGGAAGTGCACCTGCAACTCAAGACCCGCACGAAGATATTCAGTTCCTGCCCGGCGGAGTACCACGGCGCCGA
Source organism: Deinococcus deserti VCD115 (assembly GCF_000020685.1). Classification (NCBI taxonomy): domain Bacteria; kingdom Thermotogati; phylum Deinococcota; class Deinococci; order Deinococcales; family Deinococcaceae; genus Deinococcus; species Deinococcus deserti. The sequence continues at coordinate 471,929 of NC_012526.1, forward strand.
GCCCAACACGTTCACAGATCCCCTGACGCTGGGGCTGCCCGGTACCCTGCCGACCCTCAACCGGGAGGCCGTGGAACTGGCCATGATGTTTGGCCTGAGCCTGAACTGCGACGTATCGGGCTTCACGCAGTTTCACCGCAAGAACTACTTTTACCCGGACGCGCCCAAGAACTTTCAGCTCTCCCAGTACGACCGGCCTATCGCCCGCGACGGTTTTCTGGACATCGGTTCCGAGCGCGTGCGGATCAAGCGCGCTCACCTGGAAGACGACGCCGGTAAACTGACGCACCCGACCTATGCGCCCTACAGCCTGCTGGACCTCAACCGGGCCGGGACGCCGCTGATCGAGATGGTCACGGAAGCCGACATCACTGGCGCCGAGCAGGCCCGCGCCTTCCTGGAAACGGTGCAGGCCATCGCGCAGGCTCTGGGGGTCAGCGACGCCACGCCTGAGGAAGGCAAGATGCGCTGTGACGTGAACATCAGCCTGCACAGGGCCGGTGAGCCCTGGGGAACCAAGGTGGAGGTCAAGAACCTCAACTCCTTCCGCAGCGTCGCGCGCGCCATCGAGTACGAGGTCTCCCGGCAGACCCGGGTGCTGGGCGCAGGTGGGCGCATCACCCAGGACACCCTGGGCTGGGACGAGGGCGGGCAGAAGACCTTCGTGATGCGCACCAAGGAGGGCGAGGCCGACTACCGGTACTTTCCCGAGCCGGATCTGCCGCCGCTGGACATCACGCCCGAGTGGATCGAGCGCATCCGGGCCCGTATGCCCGAGCTGCCTGCCCAGAAGCGCGAGCGTTACCTGAGCACTGGCGTGCGTGCCGCTGAGGCCCAGACGCTGAGCCTGAACGTGGCGCTTTCGCGGTTTTATGACGAGGCGCTGCGTGCTGGTCCTGCCGGTCAGCAGCCGGATGCCCAGAAGCTCGCCAACTGGCTGCTGACCGACGTCGCCGGTCACCTTGCTGCGCAGGATCAGAACATCACCCAGTCGGCGCTGAAGGCCTCGCACCTGGCAGCCCTGGTCCGGCTGATCGACGCCGGCACCATCAGCGGGCGTGTGGCCAAGGACCTGCTGCCCGAGGTCATGCAGGGCCAGGACCCGGAAACGCTGGTGCAGGAGCGCGGGCTGAGTGTCGTGACCGATACCGCCGCGATTGACGCGGCCATCGACGCGGCTATGGCGGCGGACCCGGGCACAGTGGACAAGGTCCGCGCGGGCAACACCAAAGCCATGAACGCTCTGTTCGGCCCGGTGATGAAGGCCATGGGCGGTCAGGCCAAACCCGAGGTCGTGCGCGAGCGCCTGACCCGGAAACTGGGCCTGTGAGGGCCAGCCTGCACAGGACTCGGCCTTCCGGTCACGCTGGGGCAGGCCGCAGAGCATGAGCCGCTGGCGCACGCCTGCTCTGGTGGCCCTGTGGACCCAGGTGGTGTCGCTGTTTGCAGTCAGTGCTTACGCCCTGTGGAAAGGAAGCTTTGGCTTCGGCGCGGCGATCAGCGCGGCCGAGGCGTTTCTGGCAGGCCTGGTGATGGTCTGGTGGACCCTGCTGTATGCGCGGCTGACCCAGGCCCAGACCGTGCCTCCGACAGACGGTGTGCTGCGGGCCCTGCAACTGGTCTTTCCAGGGCTGACCGCGCTGCGCGCCGCGCTGTGGCTGATGACCTTGCTGGCGCTGCTGTCGGGTGCCGGTGCGGAAGCCAGCCCCGTCGCCCTGACCGCCCTGGTGACCGTCTGGGGCGGCGCCGTGGTGGCCAGCAACGCGGTTTACGGCGCTCTGGTGCGGCTGGTCACCCAGCCGTCAGATCCCCTGCAGCGTCAGCGGTTGCTCGACTGGCTGAACGTGGCAGCGGCCCTGAGCCTGGGCATGGGGGTACTGAACGTGGTGCCTATTGCCGGCTTCAGCAGCCCGCCGGTGCTTCACACGCAGCTGGTGTACGGGCTTGTTGCTGCTGTAGACGTGCTGGCCACAGTGCTGGCCCGGCAGGCCCTGCGCGCTGCTCCTGTTCCCGCACCTTCTGACCAGGGTACGGCCCCCCGGTAAGACCCCAACGCTGTGCCCTGGACCCTCGCGCGGGCCGCGGGCGCTGAGCGCTATGCTGGCCCCCAGGCATGACCGTTTTTCTTGAACCGATCGTTTCCCGTGCGCGGGTCCAGGCGTGAAGCCGCTGGTGTCTCTGGGTGACCTGGCCTGGGACGTGCTGGCCAAACCCGACTCCATGCTGCTGCCGGGCGGCGACACGACCGGCCGCCTGGAGCTTTCCGGGGGGGGCAGCGCCGCCAATGTGGCGGTCTGGGCCCAGCGCTCCGGATACCCGGCCACCTTTATCGGCAAGATTGGTCAGGACCATTTTGGCGAACTGGCCATGGCCGGGCTGCGTGCTGAAGGTGTCGAGGCTGAAGTCATCGCCAGCCACGAGCACCCCACAGGCGTCATTCTGGCCCTGATCGACCGCCGGGGCCAGCGCGCCATGCTGACCAGTCAGGGTGCGGACTGGGATCTGCTGCCTACCGAACTTCCCGTGGCCACCCTGGAGGGTGCGCGTCACCTGCACCTGACAGCCTGGAGTCTGTTCCGTGATCCGCCGCGCGCAGCAGCGCTGCGCGCAGCCCGGCTGGCCAGGGCTGCGGGCGCGACCCTCAGCCTGGACCCGGGCAGCTTCCAGATGATCCAGCAGATGGGCCGTGAAACCTTCTTAGAGGTGGTTGACGGCGTGCCCTTTGACGTGATTTTCCCTAACGACGACGAGGCGCGCGCCATGAGTGGCGAGCGCGAGCATGGCCGGGCCCTGGACTGGCTGCGCGAGCGGTACCCGGAGGCCCTGGTGGTATTGAAAATGGACGAGGAAGGCGCATTGCTCGAAGGCCCGACAACCCCCCGGACCCACGTGCCGGCCACACCCGATACCGCTGTCGACGCGACCGGAGCCGGAGACGCCTTCGGGGGCGCTTTCCTGGCCAGCTGGCTGCAGCACGGTGATCCGGTGCGGGCCGCGCACCTGGCAGTGCAGGTGGGCGGCTGGGTGGTGGCCCGCTTCGGCGCGCGTCCGGCCACCGACGCGGACCTGCAGGCGCGGCTGCAGGCGGTGCTGGCATGACGCGCATGCATAAGCGTGGGATGCCCCTGTGGGCCAAGCTGCTGCTGGCCCTGCTGGCGCTGCTGATCCTTGCTGCGCTGGCCGCGTTCATGTATGCACGGAGCCTGATGGCGCCGGCAGGCGGCGGGCCCTACACCCTGGAAGTCAAACCCGGCGATACCCTTTCGGCGGTCTCGCGAACCCTGCAGGAGCGCAAGATCGTGAAAAATGCCGACGCGCTGAGACTGCTGATGCGCCAGAACGGGACGGCGGGACGCCTCAAGGAAGGGCTGTACGACCTCAACGGGCAGATGGACCTTTCACAGGTTGCTGAGAAACTGGCCGGGCCAGCGCGGATTCCGGTTGTAAATGTCACCATTCCCGAAGGCCGGCGCATCAAGGACCTGCCGGCCATCTTTGCCCGTGCGGGCTTTGACGCGGCCGGAGTACGCGCTGCCCTCAACGACCCGAGCCTGAGCCCGTACACCAAGGGCAAGCAGCCGGATCTGGAAGGCTTCGTGTTTCCGGATACCTACCAGTTCCGGCCCAAGGAAACGCCGCGCAAAATCGTCCAGACCCTGCTTGACCGTATGAACACCGAGTTCACTCCGGAAAATGTGGCGCGGGCCAAGGCGCTGGGATTGGGGGTGCGTGACTGGGTCATCCTGGGCAGCATGGTCCAGGCCGAGGCTGCCAATGACAGCGAGATGCCGGTCATTGCTGGCGTGTTCCTGAACCGTCTGCGAGACGGCATTGCGCTGGGAAGCGATCCCACCGTGGCGTATGGCCTGGGCAAGGACCTGCCCGAGCTTGACCGCAGCGCCGGAGACTTCACCAAGGACACGCCCTACAACACCTATACCCGTGGCGGGCTGCCGGCAGGGCCGATCAACAACCCCGGCCAGGCCGCGCTGAACAGCGTCCTGAATCCCGAGCGCAAGCTGGCCGATGGCCGCGACGCGGTTTATTTCCTGCACGCTGACAACGGCAAGATCTACGTCAATCACACTTATGCAGAGCATCTGCGCGACAACGCCCGTTACCGCTGAAGCAGACGTCTGTGGAGAGAAGGGGCTGCCTGGCAGGCAGCCCCTTCTCTCCTGTCTCCCCCTAAACTCTGGCCATGGCCCCCTTTCTCAGACGCCGCAACGCCCTATGGCTGGCGCTCCGGAGGGCTGAGCCCGGGTCAGCACCCTTCGACGAGGCGCTGCTGGAACTGTCACAGCTGACCGGATGGGATCGCGTGCGCATCCTGGCTGGTCTGGGCCTGTTCCAGGAGGAAGCGGAAGAGGATGTTGATCCCAGCACAAAGGAGCCGACATAGGCGTCGGCTCCGGAAGAGGTCAAGCGTCTGCGTTGTTTCGTTGTTGAACGTCTGGCAGCCAGAACGGGATCACCGCCGGCTCATCCCTCACTGCTGCTGCTTCAGCCCTCGGTGGATGAGCCAGGGCGTGTGGTCCACTGAGGCTCGGGCTCGATGTTCTCGGCGGGTGCCTTGCCCGGCTCCAGGCCGCTGGAACTGGCCGTCTGCAGGGGCGTGACGCTCATGCCCTGCGCACACTCGATCTGGCAGGACAGTCTCGCGGTGCCCAGCAGGCCCTTTTCGGTGAGCTTGTCGTACTCGGCGACCGTCATGGCGTCCGGTTCACCCTCGTCAAAGGACACCCGGCACGTGGTGCAGCGTGCCACCCCGCCGCAGCGGTGCAGCATATCCACCCCACCACGCTCCAGTGCCAGCACCAGCCGCTCGCCTTCCTGTGCCTGAATCTCGCCGAAGCCGGTCACCGTAATCGTCACGCCCTGAGTCATGGTCCCAGCATCGCACGTCCGGAGTCTGCGGCGCGTCTGCCCGCGTCTTTATCTGCTCGGAACCAGCTGCCAGGCCTCTACATCCAGCAGGCCACGCGGCGTGAGCTTCAGGGAAGGAATCACGGTCAGTCCCAGGAAGCTCAAAGTAGTCACCGGGTAGGGCAGGGTGCAGCCCAGCGCCCTTGTAGCGGCGGTCACACGTGCCAGACCTGCCGCTGCTTCCTGCGGCGCCTCGCCAGTCATCAGGCCCGCGAAGGGCAGCGGCAGGCTCGCACGGACCTCGCCGTCAGATACCACCACGAGACCGCCGCCCAGGGCTTCCAGAGCGCGCCCGGCCATCCGGACGTCCGTGTCTGACCCGCCCAGGAACGCAGCATGATGGGCGTCGTGCAGCACGCTGATGCCCAGGGTGCCTCCTGTCAGGCCGGAGCCGGCTGTCCAGCAGGCTGACCATTCGCCGCGGCCGTACCGGTCAGCCACAATCAGCCGGGCGTCCCCGCTGCCTTCGGGCTCCCGCGAGGTCGTGATCTGCTCTGCGTGAATTCCCAGGACGGGCCAGCCGGGCGGCACCTCAAAAGTTGCGGCGTCCCAGCCCTGGCCCAGATGAACACCTCCTCCGGAAAGTGGCGGGGTCAGTTCACCCGGCTGCGCTTCGGCGCCGCCCACGAAGGTCTCCAGCACCTCGAAGCTCTGCAGGTCACGCAGCAGCACAAAGTCAGCCAGGTGCCCCGGCGCGATCAGGCCCACGTCGTGCAGCCCCCAGTACTCGGCGGGGTTGCAGGTCACCAGCGCCAGGGCGTCCAGCGGGTCCAGGCCGCCCGCCACACACGCGCGCAGCAACCGGTCAAGGTGTCCCAGTTCCAGCAGTTCGTCCACGCTCACGTCGTCGCTGACCAGCATCGCGCGGCGCGGGCGCTCACGGAGCACCGGCAGCAGGGCCTGCAGGTTGCGTGCCGCGGAGCCCTCACGGACCATCAGCCATAAGCCGGCCCGCAGGCGCTCGCGGGCTTCCTCCGGCGTGGTGGCCTCGTGATCGGAATGCAGGCCAGCGGCGGCGTAGGCCTGCAGGTCGCGTCCCCGCACTCCTGCTGCGTGGCCATCAAGCCGGCGTCCTGTGGCCCGTCCGGCCTGAATCACGGCCCAGACCTCCTCGTCTCCACCAAGCACTCCCGGATAATTCATCATTTCGGCCAGTCCCAGGACGCCCGGCTGCCCCAGCATCTGCCGGACCTCGGCCGTTCCTACCCGTGCGCCTCCAGCCTCAAAGCCGCTGGCCGGCGCACACGACGGGGCCGAGGCCCACACCCGCAGTCCGCTGCGGCGCCCGGCTTCCAGCATCCACTCCAGGCCCTGCGGGCCCAGCACGTTGACCACCTCATGCGGCTCGGCCACGACGCCGGTCGTTCCTCGTAGCAGCACCGCCCGCGCAAATCCTGCGGGGGTCAGCAGGCTCGATTCGATATGCACGTGGCCATCAATGAAACCTGGAGCCAGAAAGGCGCCGCGCGCCTCGACCACCCGCGCCGCCTGCAGGCCGTCTCCAGTTCCGCCCAGGACAGCCACGCGACCATCCGCGATCAGCACATCTGCTTCCAGAATTTCCCGGGTCACCGGCTGAGCCACCCGCGCGCCGCGCACAAGCAGGTCTCCCTCTTCCAGGCCGCGCGCCACACGCACCAGCCGCCGGCGATCCTCCAGGCTCTCGGTCATGGCCCACTGCGTCATGGCCCAGTCTAGAGCAGTCTCGTGCCGGGTCCGGGGCAAGCTGATCTGTCTGGAGCCGGCGCTGGTTGCCCTGACAAGGGGAAGCCACTGTAGGGGAGCGTGCCCACGAGGCTGAGCCTCCGGGACATCTGGGCCTCTGGGACAGCTGGGCCCTGGCCGAGCTGACGGACGACGCTTCAGAACCTGCGCAGCCAGTCCAGCGCTGCTCCGCGCTCAGCCAGGGCCCGGGCAAACACCTGTGCGTCGTTCAGGGCTCCCTGAGTTCTGCCAGCCGGTACCGGGGCAGATTTGACCGGACCCGCCGAGGCGAAGCGGCGGGCGCGGAACATGCCGGGGTGCTCCTCGAACACGGCCGTGACGCCTTCAGGCAACTGCGACAGGTGGGCGGCAAAACTGCGTTCCTGAGCCAGCTCCACGTGACCGGCTCCTGGTCCAAGTTCGGTCAGAAGCCGGTCGATCAGGGCAAAAATACGTGCGGCGTACTCGTCCACCTCTGCGCGGCGGGGCAGGTATCCACGGTGAATCACCCGGTTGCGAAAATCTGCCCCCAGCGCCTTGCCGGTCAGGAAGTCGGGTTCCTGCCCCTCACGCAGCAGGTAGGCCAGCGCAAACATGCCGATCTGCCGCTCGGACTGGCTCACCACATGCCGCCAGGTGGTGTCCAGCCGGTTGACCGCCACGTCGAATTCCTCATCTTTTCCCGAGGCCTGTTCAAGGACAAAGGCGCGTATATAGAACTCAAAGAACCGTTCCAGTGCGGCCGCGAAGCTGGCCACGGCCTCGCGTGCGTAGCCGTCCATCAGGGCGCGTGTGCCCAGGTCGAACAGCACCTCGAACTTCTGCTTGCGCACAAAGAGGCAATACGCTGCTCCGCACGCAGTGCACTGCAGGTCATGGATGCTGGCATCCGCGAACTCCACACGGTTTTCGTGCCTGCACACCGGACACCGGGAGGGAAACAGCATGGGCCGAGTGTAGGGCAGGTGTCAGGGAGCGGCTGCTGGAAGGTGCTGCGTAAGCCTGACGGTTCCAGCGGCTGGGGCCCTTACGGGAGGTTGCGCGCCTGTACGGTCAGGGTATAGGGCGAGTCTGGCGTCCGCATTTCACGCCCGCGCACCCGCTGTCGGTACTGGAAGCGCAGGGTGACGGTCCGGTCGGCCGGGCTGTAGGCAAATGGCGCGTCTCCCAGATTGCCAGCAGGCGTCAGATAATCCGCGACCAGATACGGCTGCATGCCGGCCAGGCTGGTGGCTGCGTTCAGGTTGAGCAGCGCCTGACAACTGGCCAGATTGTTGGGCGGGTAGGCAGGCGCCCCGCTGCCGATCATCGGAGGAGAAGCCAGCAGCTGCGCCGGAGAGCCCACGCAGTCGCGTGGCGTGCTGCCACTGCCTCCGAAGGGGTCGGTAGAACGGTATTCCCGGAGCACCTGAACGTTGGCCTCGGCCCACGGGTCCGCCACCTTGTCGGCCGGTGCCACCCTGGAGCGGATTTCCAGACGGTAGACGTGCAAGTGGTACCGGGCCAGGGTTCCGCCGGAGCTGTGGTCCGGGACCACCAGGGCCAGGCAGGGATGATCGTTCGTACAGGAAAGACTGTTGACACTCAGCCCCGCGGTGGCCACGCGCACCCGCACGGCGGCGCGGATGCGGTCTCCCAGATAGCCACTGGTGTCGTTCAGCTCAGCCAGGCTGTGCGACAGGGCTGCCGTACGTGTCGAAAGGTCCAGGGTGGACGCCTGCCAGCTGGTCAGCAGTACAAACACGATGCCCATCAGGGCCAGGGCCACCAGAAGTTCCACCAGCGTCAGTCCTGCATGTGCCTTCACAGGGGCCGGCCGAAGTCCAGCACAAAGGTCAGGGTGGGCTGGCTCGCATGGGAGCAGGAAAGGGTCACGCGTTTGATCTGCCCGTCGGCCAGGGCCGGAATGGGCCGGGTGCTGACCGCAGGCGTGCAGGTGTAGTTGTTCAGGGTGTCGGCTGCCGGGGCGGCAGGCAGTGTGGCAGCATCGAAACCGCTCTGGGTGCTGTACTGGGTGCGTACCCGCTCCAGGTAATGCCTGGCTGCAATGGTCACGGACTGATCGGCGCGGGTCTGGCTGTTCAGCTGGAAAATTGAAGGAAACAGCGCCAGCACCGCGGCCGACACGACGGAAAAGATGGCGAGCGCCACCAGCACCTCAACCAGGCTGAAACCACAGGTCCGGTCCCTCACTTGACCACCACCTTTCCGAGGATGCTGGTCACGCGGACGGTGCGCTGAATACTGGGCTTGGCCCGCCACTGCGCGACATAGGTATTGGGTGCAGGATCGGTGGTGGCATAGGGCGGGGTGAAGTTGACGTTGTTGGTTCCTGCGCTGGCCGCTCCGGTTAACCGGATCATGGTGCCCTGCGGCAGGGCATAGGTCTGTTCCTGCGTGGGGGTGCCGCTGCAGGTGTGGTGCGGGAAGCGGCTGATTTCATAGCTGGTGGCGCCGGACAGCGGCGCACTCAGGCGGATCTGCCAGCAGGTGTTCGTGCGTTTGGCTCCGGTGCGCGTGGTGGTGACTGCCTGCGCGAACTGCTGCGCGGCTTCCAGCACAGTGCTGCTCGCGCGCCAGCGGGCGTAACTGCTCAAACCCACTGCAGCCAGAATGCCGACCATCGCCACCACGATCAGCGCCTCAATCAGGGAAAAGCCGTGATTGATCATTGCTGCCTCCAGGTGCCGGGAATGGCCTGCAGTTCCAGTGCCGAAAGCAGCGATCCGGCAGCAAGCAGCGCGCCGCGGTCGTAGACAATCTTTGCGCTGCCCTGACCCGTTCCGGCCACCTTGGTATCGCACGCGTTGCCCGGACCGCTTCCGGTCCTGGACGGAGACGGCATGCACTCGGTCCCGGCAAGCGCCTGATCGGCACCTTCGGTAATGACAGCCCCGCGGATCACCGAGTTGCCCTGCTGGTCGAAGTCGCCCATCACATAGACGGCGCCGGAGAATCCTGCCGCGCAGGTGCCGTTGACGGTCAGGTTTCCGCGCACGATCAGCAGGCCGCTGCCGCACAGTTCGCGGTTGCCGTTCAGAGAGACCGCGCCATCGATAAAGGTCAGGCCTGCAACCATTCCCGTGAATTCTGCGGCACTCACCGTGGGCTCCAGCCAGCCCTGGTAGGGCGAAACTGCCAGCATCTGGTATTTGGTCTGCCCCAGTACAGAGGCGAACAGGTCCGGGCCCGGGCTCACGCTGAACGGATTGCGGCCACGCGTCTGCGAGTCGTCCGGGAGGCTGCCGTTCACCACCTGGTCCTGTCCGGTAATCCCGTAGCCGGAGATCACGCCTCTTACGTTGCGCCGCACCGGAGTGCCTTCGGCCACGGTCGCCATGGTGCCTCCTGCTTCCCAGGCAACCGTGGCTGTTCGTTGAGCAGCGTCGATGCTCTGCACAGTTCCGCGGAGCGGTCCGACCAGCACCGTTGAGCCCTCGGTCAGCTGCGACGGGTCCGAGACTGCGACAGCACCGGTGGTGCCGGGTATTCCGGTAAACGTGGTGGTGACGGCCGAGTCCGCGCGGTGAACTTCAGATCGGGTCGGCACAGTGCTTTCAGCCTGGGCCGCAGCAACTGCCACAAGAGTGACCGCACCGGCCTGTCTGTCTACATGCAGTACCCGGTAGCTTCTGCCCTGCAGCCCCACGTAGTCGTCAGGCCCCAGCAGCAGCCGTGAAGACAGGACGGGCTGCAGTACCACCTCAAAAGGAGTGTTCCCGGCTGGCACCGTAAGCGGCTGGGCGACCAGGGCCACCTGAATCGTCCCAGTCGAATCCAGCATGGATTCACCCTGTACTGCAGCACCTCCGGTGATATCCACGTTTGAATACGACTGCAGCGCGGCCTCGGCACGAATGTTGAACGCCGGCTGGTTGACGGCATGAAAGTCCTGCAGCACCTGTGCGCGGGCATCTCCAGCGCTGCCGGTGGCCATCAGGGTAAAGATGCCCGTGGCTGGTGCGGTAGTGGCAGTCACGGGCGCGTCGGCATAAGTGCTCAGCCCCTGCCCGCTCAGCCAGGAATTCAGCGCAGCTGGCGAACTACCCCGGAACTGCAGGTGAGCAGGCAGAGCGTCCCGCTGAGCCCTGAACCGGACTGACAGAGTATTGAGCCCGCTTTCGGCTGCCAGCAGGGCCTGATAGGCGGCGCGCTCATTGACCCCACCCTTGCGGGCGCCCAGAGTCATGGTGGCAGTGGTGCTGACCACAATCATCAGCACAATGGTTGTAAACAGCAGAGCAATGACCAGCGCAACCCCCTGCTGCGCATGATGCGGGGCAGGGGGGCGGCCAGCCTGAACAGGCGGCAACATGAGGACAGCCTAGGCAATGCCCTCCACGGATGAGGACTCAAGTCAGCGCAGACCGTCTCAGACGTGAAATCCGCTCAGGGCAGCCGGGTGCCCTGGGGGGTAATGACGTAGGTAATGCCCCCGCTGTGATCCAGCCACAGCTTTTCAAACGCGGCGCGGGGGTAGGTGCGGCGCACCGTGTCGTTGCCGGGCGCAGCAGGATCATTGAGCACGGGGTTGCCCTTGGCGTCAAAGCCTGCCAGGACCATCAGGTGTCCGGCGCTGCTGGTCAGCGGAGCGCCGGGCAGCTCGCCTTTTTTCCAGCCCAGGCTGACAGCCAGCGGCAGGCCGGCGGCCGTGAACTTCTCAGCTGCCGCCAGGCTGGGCAGCCGCGTCACGAAGGCCCGCATGCCGTGCTCGCCGGCATACGCGGTATTGAACGGCCAGTTACCGGTCCCGTCATACGCCCGGTCGTACATGCCACGTGCGGCCTGCGGGACACTGATGTCCTTGCCATACCCAGCCAGAATCATGCTGACACTCGTGGGGCTGCACCAGACCTCACCGCCACCCTCATAGATCATCTGGGAGCGCTGCGGCACATCCACGATCTTGCCCCAGGCCTGACGGTTTCCAGCCTGCCCCAGGGCGGCGCTGCGCCGCGCCCGTTCGGTGGTGTTAAAGGCCAGCAGACGAACCTCGGTGCCGCTGCCGCGCAGGGTCACACGGTACTGATACGCCGAGCCCTTGCCCGTCAGGCGCAGGGTATCGGTCAGAATCTGCCCGCTGGCGTCCTTCTGGCCGTTCTGGCTGCTGCGACCTTCGGCGCTGCTCCAGGTGCCAAAGGAGTACCAGCGTGACCACGCGCCGCTTTGCTGTGCGCGCACCTCGACGGTCACGCTGCCACTGTGCCCGGTGCGGGCATTCCAGGAAGGCACCAGTTCATCGAAGGCGGGAACGCTGACGGGCTTTCCTGTCAGTGTGCCGCTGCTGGCCCCGGGCGCCAGGCCCAGGACGTCGCCACGCAGCTGCACCCCTTTGAGCTCGGCCCCGGTCCAGTCGGTACCGCGCTCATGAATAACAGTGGTGGAATGGGGATAGGTCATGGTGAGGGCCTCCGCGCTGCCCAGCAAGGACAGCGCCAGGACAAGGGCTTTGCGCATGTAAGGACTATGCCGCTTGGAGCGAGTCAAAGGATGAGTCAGGCAGCCTTATCCTGAGCACGTGACGCCGGCCCTGCATCTGCTCGTAGGTCTTCCTGGAGCGGGAAAGACTACTCTGGCCCGTGAGCTGGAAACGCAGTACGCCGCGCTGCGGCTGACGCCGGACGAGTGGATGCTGCCTTTGTTCGGGGCAGGTGAATTCTGGAAAAAGCGTGCTGTTCTGGAACGTGACCTGTTCTGAAGTGTGGCCCGTGGCCCGGCGTGCATTGACTCCCGGACTCAGCGTGGTGCTGGACTACGGTCCATAGTCACGCAAGGAACGCGAGACGTATCGTCTGCGGGCACGTGGACTGGGGTTGCCAGTAGTGCTGCATCTCCTGGACCTGCCGCCAGGTGACCTGTGGCTGCGGCTTCAGGCCCGCAACGTAGAGCACGTTCCCCATCAGGCGGACCGGACTGAAGCAGTGAAATGACTGGTTCGAGCGGCCTATAGCTGAAAGCGGGCGCTGTTCGATGGTCCTGACGCAGTGTGGTGAGTATCCTCAGGTTCCCTGCATGTACAGGAAGGCTTCGGGCAGGGCTTCGCGCCAGGTGATCCAGTTGTGGCCGCTGGGGTATTCGCGGTACTGGTGCTCCAGCCCCAGGTCGGCCAGCAGGCCTGCCATGCGGCGGTTGGGACCAGTCAGCCACTCGAGGACGCCGGTATCCAGGCTCAGGCGCAGATGCCGGGGAGGCTGCGCCTGCAGCTGCGTAAGCAGCCACTCGCCAGCACCCGTCGTGTCGATTCCGCCGTCTTTCGTGCGGGCGCCGGGCCGGGCGATAAAGGCGCCGCTGTGGCTGACCACCCGTGAGAACAGCTCCGGGTGGCTGCGTCCCAGATGCAGGCTGATCAGCCCCCCCAGGCTCGCCCCCCACAGACCCCGTGTAGAGGCCTGGACCAGCGGCCCTTCGACCCGTGGAAATACTTCCTGGGTCAGGAAGTCCAGGTAGTGGTCATTGAGGTAGTACTCGATGTTGCGGTCCACCGGCTCCACAAACACCAGCGCGGCGCCCGACGCCAGTCCGGCCTCCACAGCCCGGTCCATCAGTTCGCCCAGCCGGCCAGTACGGTAAAAGGCCACGCCGTCCTGCACGTAATACACCGGCAGCGGCCCGCCCGCGTAACCGTATGGGGTGTGCACGATCACGCGCCGCTTGCCGTGAAACACCTCGCCGTCCCAGGACAGACGGTGCGAGGTCCCGCGCTGCGTGGCGTCCGGAAGCTGCCACAGCGGATGGCGGACGTAATCGCCCACGACAGCAGCGCGCGGGTACGGCCACCAGGGATTCAGGCTGCGCTGGTCATTGTCGGGATCGGCAAATGCGTCACCTGCCGCGTCCACCCACGCATATTCCACCCATGCGCCGCGTGGCAGCGTCAGCGTGATGGGCTGTCCTGCCTCGACGGGAAGCGGAGGTCGCTTGCGCCAGTCGGTCATATCTCCGATCAGCCCGGCAGCCCCTGCCGGAGGCGTGAATGTCACCTGTTGTCCCTGCACCGATACGGCCATAGCCGCGATTGTACGGCCAATGAAAAGCCCTCCCACTGCCCGTCAGGACAGGGGAGGGGCCGGCAGGTGCGCTCAGGCGTCGCTGGTGGCCTGACTGCCGGCCTTATAACCGCGGTACTGGTCGCGCAGTTCACGTTTCAGGAACTTGCCGGTTGCGCCGATCGGCAGACTCTCGGTGATCACGGTGGCGTCCGGCAGCCACCAGCGGGCGAACTTCGGGGTGATGAACTCGACCAGCTCCTCATGGCTCACGGTCTGGCCTGGCCGGGGCACCACGACGGCCAGCGGGCGCTCGTCCCACTTGGGATCGTCCATGGCGATCACGGCGCACTGGGCCACAGCCGGGTGGGCCATGATGGCGTTTTCCAGGTCCACCGAGCTGATCCACTCGCCGCCGGATTTGATCAGGTCCTTGGCGCGGTCCTGAATGTGCATGAAGCCGCGTTCGTCGATCGTGACGATGTCGCCGGTGTCGAACCACAGCTTGCCATCGTCCAGGGTAAAGAAGTTGGACTGGCCCTCGCCCTTGAAGTAGCTGCTGGCTACCCAGGGAGCGCGGATGATCAGGCGGCCCATGGTCTTGCCGTCGTGAGGCAGCAGCTGTCCGTCATCGCTGAGCAGCGCCAGTTCGACCAGCGGCACTGCGCGGCCCTGTTTGGCGCGCAGTGCGTAGCCCTCATCGCTGGTGGGATCCACGCCCACCGGCACGTTGCTGGCTGTGCCCAGCGGGTGGGTTTCGGTCATGCCCCAGGCCTGCAGCATACGAAGGCCGTGGCGGTCCTCGAAGGCGCGGAGCATGCTTTCCGGTGAGGCGCTGCCACCGGAAATCAGGGTCTGCAGGCGGCTCAGGTCGTAGGGCGTGCCCTCTGCCTTGGCGCGGTCGAGTTCGGCCAGCAGGCCCATCCAGATGGTCGGCACACCGGCCGTGATGGTGACCTCTTCTTCCTGCAAGAGCCGCGCGATGCTGGGCCCGTCGCTGAAGACCCCGGCAAACACCTGCTTGGCGCCGTACATGGCACAGGTGTAGGGCAGGCCCCAGGCGTTGACGTGGAACATGGGCACAATGGCCAGCACGCTGTCGGCCTCGCTTACTCCCAGTGCGTCCTTGGGGGCACTGGCCAGTGAGTGCAGCACGGTGCTGCGGTGCGTGTAGATCACGCCTTTGGGGTTGCCGGTGGTGCCCGACGTGTAGCACATGGCTGCCGGAGCGTTCTCCTCAAGGTCGGGGTAACGCGCGAGTGGTTCGTGCGCCATCACAAAGGCGTCGTAGTCTTCCGCGCCCGGAATGGCCTGCGGGAGAGGACCCATCACAAACACCCGCTCGATCTGCGGGCAGGCTGCGCGGATGGCGGGGATCATCGCCGCAAACACGTTCTCGATGATCAGCACACGGTCCTCGGCGTGGTTCAGGATCCACACGACCTGCTCGGGGTGCAGGCGGATATTCACCGTGTGCAGCACGAGCCCGGCGCTGGGCACACCCATGTAGGCCTCCAGGTGCCGGAAGGAATTCACGCACAGGGTGGCCACGCGGTCACCAGGATTCAGACCCAGGCCCTGCATGGCACTGGCCAGGCGCAGGGCCCGGTCGGCCACGGCCCCGTAGGTCGTGCGGTGCTTGTGGGGAATCGGCTGGCCCTTCTCGTCACGCCCGGCCACCATCAGACTGACGACCTCGCGCCCGGCATATTGCGTGCGCATGCGCTCCAGAATGGTGGGAATCGTCAGCTGAACGTCCATCATGTTGCCCTGCATAGTGGTCTCCTCTTTCTTGCCCCGTGAACGGGATAAACGCGCGCCGGCGGCCAGCTGCCGGGCCACCGCCGAACCTGCTCAGAATCTGTTTGCCCGAACATTCTACTCCCGGGCTGAACCGCGTCCAAGAAGGGCGGTGAAACCCGGTCGGGAACGCTTCTAGGCAGGACCCGCGCCATGGCGGCCCATCAGGTACAGCTCCAGAATCTGCACGGCTGCTGCCTCGTCCTCGTCGGCAGCTCCCAGTTCCCGCGCGCGCCGGGTGGTGAAGCGCTCGTCCTGGTAGGCCACGCGGTAACCCTTGTCGGTCAGGACCCGTCCAAAGGCGCGGACCCGGTCGGCGGTGGGGCTGGGAGCCCCATCGGTACGCAGCGGCAGGCCCAGCAGCAGCAGGGTCGCGCCGGTTTCCTCGACTTTCAGCCTCACGGCCTTGAGGTCCAGCGGCAGCCTTTTGCGGTCCACGCTGCCACGCCCGAAGGCCAGCTGGCCCAGGTTCACGGCAAAGCCGATCCGGGACTTGCTGACGTCCAAGGCCAGAACGACGTCCTGAGAGTCCGGGGGTACCGTCATGGGCGTCATGCTAGCGCGGCCCTGCCCAGGAGCACCTTCCTGAGCAGGTAGCCTGTGGCCATGACTGAAGCTGTGCTCCTGACCGAAACGAATGCTGGTGTGCGCACCCTGACCCTCAACCGTCCCGAGAAGCTCAACGCTGCCAACGACGCCCTGCTGCTGGCCCTGACCGAAGCTATTGCCGAAGCAGACGGGGATGCGTCCGTGCGGGTCATTGTGCTGACCGGCTCAGGACGGGGCTTTTGCGCCGGGCAGGATCTGGGCGACGTTTCGGGCCGCAACATGACCTTTACCGAGCACCTGAACCACACCTACAACCCCTTGATCCGGGCCATCCGGAGCTGTGGCAAACCGGTGATCAGTGCGGTCAACGGGGTGGCGGCGGGTGCTGGAGCCAGCCTGGCGCTGGCTGGAGACGTGAGGCTATGGGCGCGCTCGGCCGCTCTGATCGAGATTTTTTCCAATATTGCGCTGGTTCCCGACAGTGGCAGCACCTGGTTCCTGCCCCGGCTGGTGGGCTACCACCGCGCGTTCGAACTGATGGCGCTGGCCGAGAAGGTCCGGTCCGACGAGGCCCTGCGCCTGGGGCTCTGCGAGCACGTGTTCCCGGATGAAACGTTCCACCAGGAAGTCCAGGCATACGCCGAGCGCCTTGCGGCCCGTCCGGCCAACGCCCTGAAACTGACCAAGCAGGCCCTGAATGCGGCCATGACCACCACCCTGGATGTGGCTCTGGACCGCGAAGCCGAGCTTCAGCAGGTGGCGGGGGATCACTGGGAGCACGAGGAGGGCGTCACGGCCTTTAAGGAGAAGCGGGCACCGGACTTCCGGCGCGAATACGAATAAAGGAGGGCACTCTGCCCGGTGCGCAACTTCCCTGTATGGGCCGCAAGAGTATGCTGGAAGCACTCGGGACGCGATGACCCCCACCCCTCTCCGGCGCCTGTCATTCGGGTGCACGCGGTCACCTCAGGTGGGGCGAGCCAGTGGTGAGACCGACCCGTGTGGGGGTGTCTATGAAGGTGTTTATGACCGAACGCGACCTTCCCGGAATCACGATGGACCAGCTGGGTGCCGCCCAGGCTGCGGTGATTGGCGAAAGTCAGCGCGCAAGCGAGGCGGGGACGCCGGTACGTTACCTGCGGAGTATGTACGTTCCAGGCGATAACCGCTGTGCCTGCCTGTTTGAGGCCAACAGTGCTGATGACGTCTGCCGTGTGAACGACGCTGCTGGTGTGCCCTACACCCGGGTGGTCGAAGCACACGATCTGCCGTCTCCGCAGTCCTGAATCAGAAGCTGGACTCCACAGAGCAGCGCTGGGCAGCCCTGTGGGGTCCGGTTCCTGAAACGCTCTCAGGCACCCTGGGCTTCAGCTATCTCGCAGAAGTGGTATCGGGAGCCGGGGGATTTTGGGTTTTCCGGCGCCATAAGGATTTTAGTTCCGAGTTCACCGCATGTTCTTGACGAATAGCGCATAAAGCGCTATCTTTTGTCCATCACCGCCCAAGAGGCGGGTTTTTTATTGCCTTCAGACTTCTTCTCATTTCCAGATTCATGTAATCGCGTGCACCGTATAAGCGGGTCTGCTGGGCCAGCATCGGGCATGAGGTTCAGAACCCTGGGGGCGGGCGCGGCGTTGGGTGCGTCCGCCTTTGCTTTTGCACATTACGCACCTGCCCTGCCCGACAGTGCCATTGCGCGGCCTGCCCAGCAGTTTGGCCTGCCATTTGCTGGGCCCCCAGGACCAGATACGTGGATGCTGGGGCAGGGATACGGCAACACCACCGGTGCCTACCGGCAGCGGCGCAGAACCTACGGCAACCTTCAAGGAGTCCATGCCGGGCTGGACTTCAGTGCGCCGTGTGGCACACCTGTGCGTTCCATCGGGGACGGCACGGTGGCCGAGGTGGACGGCCCACACGGCAGCCCCCCGCATAACGTGGTGATCAATCATGCCGGGAACCTCAGCAGCCTGTACGGGCATCTGCGCGTGCGCTCCAGCCTGCGGGTAGGACAGGCTGTCAAACGGGGAGACGTGATCGGGCAGAGCGGCGACTCTCAGGAAACCTGTATCAGTGCCCCACACCTGCACCTGGAACTGCGTGACCGCTCGCACCAGCGCTTTTTCAACCCGCTGCCATACATCCGCGCAGACTGGGATTCTCTGTCCCTGGCGGGCAGTTTTGGGCGCGGCTACCAGTACGACCTGAACGCTCCACGCCGCTGGCAGACCCCCGAGTCCCAGCCGGAAGTGCGCCGTGGTGGAGCCCTGCTCAATGAGTTTGCCCGGCCATGGCCTCCCGCCCCGGGAGGAGGCCGATGAGACGGCTACTGAGCCTGCTGGCAGCCGCCACCATTTCGGTCTCGGCGGCCGCTACGTTGCCTTCGCAGCAGGTGCTGAGTGGCACCTGCTGCCCGGGAGCCGTGTGGACCCCGGACTCCAAGGCGCTCCTGTTTCTGGATGGCCCTCCGGCACGTCCGGCCACAGGGATCTATCAGGTTCCGGCCACGGGGGGTTCCGTGACACGCCGGTTTTCCAGCGTGGCCTTTTTTTCTCCAAAACTGGCTTGGGCGGTGCGACCCGGCAACGGGGACGCCACCACACTGGAGCGGCTGTCGGACGGCCGGCGGTTTACCCTGCCCACCCGCGGAGCAGATGTCACCTGGACCCGCGCTGAGACCCGGCTGGCCTACACCCGCAGTGACACCACCGGCAACTTTGACCGCCGCCTGAGCCGGGTGTACGTGGCAGACGTGTTTGGCGCGCCGCGGCAGGTGGCGACGCTCTACGGCGGCGGCGTGAGCGGCTGGATCAACGACACCACCCTGCTGCTCAGCGGCAAGGCTCAGCCGGGCGTACGCGACCGCGAACTGTTTACGCTGGACATCCGCAACGGCGCGCGCCGGACCCTGGGTCAGGCCCTGTCGTTCCGGGGCGTCAGCCTGAGTCCCGATGGTGCCTGGGTCGTGTATTACGTGGCCTTTGATTCCAAGGCCCGCAACGGGCTGTGGATCCGCCCCACTGCTGGGGGCGCTGCCCGGAAGCTCGACGCCTTTGGAGCCTACCGCTGGCGGGACGCAGGACGCCTGCTGCTGATTCCACTGCAGCCCGACGGCTCGCCGCACGTACTGCGCGAATACCGTATGCGTGAAAACGCCTGGCGCACGCTGGGTGACCTGGGCGATCAGGTGCGCCAGGGTGACTGGAGTGTCAGCCCGGATGGTCAGAGGATGGCTTATCTGAGTGCCAGGAATGGAAACGTACGGGTGCTGAACCTGCCCTGATATGAACCTAGCGCCTGCGGCCTTCTATCACCAGGACCGCGCACCCAGACGCAGCGCTGCCCCGGCCCACAAGCTGGGGCGTGGCTGAATCTGCCTTCCGAACACTCCCCTGGGATGGCCTCCTCAACGCTCGTCAGGTGCTGCCAGGCCTGATCCGCAGCGCAAGCCTCTCGGCCCTGACCCCTCGGGGGCGCCAGGACCTGCTGACGAGTGGGCTGGGGCGCATCATTGACCTGCGCAACCGCTCCGAGCGGGACCAAGATCCTGCTCCCTTTGAGGGGCAGATGCTGTACCTCAATCTGCCGCTGTTGCCGTACCGCAACCGTGCACTCAATACGGCCAGCGTAGAGGCCCGCACCAATGCGGAGCACTACTGCGCGGTCCTGGATCACGTCGGCAATTCCCTGGCGACCATTTTCGGTGCGGTTCTGGACGCCGCCCCCGGCAAAGTGCTGATTCACTGTCATGCTGGAAAAGACCGTACTGGGCTGGTTACGGCCCTGGCCCTGGAGCTGACAGGCGTTTCCCGCCGCGCTATTGCGGCAGATTACGTAGAGACCGACCAGCACATGCAGGGGATGTACGCGGACATCCTGGCCCGCCAGCCGGACCCGGTAAAACGCAGGAGACTGTCCGCGTTTCTCGTCAGCCGCGAGCAGGACATTCTGTGTGCCCTGGACCATCTGGACCAGACTTGGGGAGGCGTAGCCACCTACCTGGAAGCGTTCGGGTTCAGCCGCAAAGACCAGGAACGGCTGGTGACCCGGCTGGCAGGCTGAGACCGCTTACGTCAGAAACAGGCGGTAGGAGGGGTTGGTGCTCATCTCGGTGGCGGGATAGCCCAGGTCGTGCAAGAAGGCGGTGAAGTCGGCCTCGTCTCCGGGCGGCACCTGCAGGCCCGCCAGCACCCGCCCATGCGCGCTGCCGTGGTTGCGGTAGTGAAACAGGCTGATGTTCCAGCGGCCGTGCAGGTGGGTCAGGAACTCCAGCAGCGCGCCGGGCCGCTCAGGAAACGTGAACGAGTACACGCGTTCGTGGGCCGCCTCCGGCGCCCGCCCGCCGACCATGTGACGCACATGGACCTTGGCCAGTTCATCGTCCGTGAGGTCAGTCACCGGGTACCCGCGCGAGGTCAGGGTACCCAGCAGTTCTGCACGCTGCGCTGCGCGGGCCAGCTGAACCCCCACGAAAATCCGAGCGTCCTCGCGTGGAGCGTAGCGGTAGTTGAATTCCGTTACGGCGCGCGGGCCAATCACCTCGATAAATTCCCGGAAGGCCCCCGGGCGCTCCGGGATGGTGACCGCCAGGATGGCCTCGCGCTGCTCACCGATTTCAGCGCGCTCGGCCACGTGGCGCAGGCGGTCGAAATTCACGTTGGCACCGCAGGTAAGCGCCACCAGAGTCTGTCCGGACTCTTCGAGCCGCTCTGCATACTGCTTGAGACCAGCCACCGCCAGCGCTCCGGCAGGCTCCATTACCGCGCGGGTGTCATCGAACACATCCTTGATGGCTGCGCAGACCTCGTCGGTACTTACACGGACCCAGCCGTCCACGTAGCGGCGGGTCAGGTCGAAGGTGTAGGCGCCGACCTGCTTGACCGCCACGCCGTCCACGAAGATGCCCACCGTGTCCAGGCGCACGCGGTGCCCGGCCTGCAACGACTGGTACATGGCGTCACTGTCGTCGGGCTCCACACCGATGATGCGGACGTCGGGGCGCAGGGCCTTCATGACGCTGGCTACCCCGGCGATCAGGCCGCCGCCGCCGACCGGCACGAACACCGTGTATGGCCGGTCCTCGTCAAGCTGGCGCAGCAGTTCCAGCGCCACGGTCGCCTGCCCAGCAAGCACATGCGGGTCATCGTAGGGGTGCACGAAGGTCAGGCCCTGCCCGCGTTGCAGCGCGTAGGCGTGGGTTTCGGCGTCACTGAAGCTGTCACCATGCAACACGACCTCAGCACCCCGGGCGCGGCAGGCACGCACCTTGATTTCGGGCGTGGTGGCCGGCATGACGATCACGGCGCGGACCCCAAGTTCCTGGGCGGAATAGGCCACGCCCTGGGCATGGTTGCCGGCCGAGGCAGTAATCACTCCCCGGGCCCGTTCGGCCGCCGAAAGCTGGGCCATGCGGTTGTAGGCGCCCCGCAGCTTGAACGAGAAGATCGGCTGCTGGTCCTCGCGCTTGAGCCAGACCCGATGTCCCAGCCGCTCGCTGAGGGCCGGAGCCGGACTCAGGGCAGTCTGGACTGCCGCGCCATACACCTTGCTGGTCAGGGCCAGGCGCAGCACATCCTGGGCATCGAGGGTGCCGGGTTCAAAGGTCTGTGTCATGTGTCTGCCTCCATGAAAGAAAAGGGCCCCGCCTGGAGGGGCGGGGCCGCGGTGTCAGCTTAAAAACCAGCTGTCAGGCACTCACCCCTGAGTGCCGGAAAATTCGCGTCATCATGCCTGTTCGCAGGAATCCACTCCGGTGTTCCCAGGTCGAGCGTGCATCAAGAAAGGCCGCGGGGTGCAGCCGGAAGGCTGTCGCGTTGGCAGTGCGCAGCACCCTGGACGCGGTGCCCGGCTTGACGGTCATGTCCGGCAGCATAGGGGAGAGCCGCCCCCTCCCGGACCTGCCGCGTAGACAAGCGGCCCAGACAGGAAAGAGCCGCAGGCAGACAAGTGGCCCAGTTGGAGAGCGCCCTGGTCGTCATGGCTTGTGGATCAGGACACCCAAGGTCAGTTCCAGGGACGCGTCTGTACGCCTGCCATGCTGGCGGCAAGGTCGTAGGCGGTGCTCAGGCCCAGGACATCGGCCAGCGGCCCACCCAGCAGCAGATGGGCGCCACCGGGCAGGGCCTGATGCTGGGGCCGGCCGCCTGGAGAGCCACCCGGCAGAACCAGCCAGGCGCCCGGGACGTCACTGATGCTGCGTCCCAGCTCCAGGGCCCCGGTGCCCAGCACGGGCAGCAGATCCATCAGGGCCACCAGATCCTCCAGCGTTTCGCGGCGCAGCCCGGTTGGCACTCCGGTCAGGTGCCCCCCCTGGGGTACATAGCCGTGCGGGTCCCGGTGGTGAATTGGTGGAACCAGGGTGTACCCACCCGCCTGTGGGCGCAGGGTCAGGCCGGATGCCCGCAGCACAGGTGAGGCGGAATCGCTGCTCACATTCAAGCGTGGGACCTGACGATAGGCGCGGGCATGAGCGGTATGTACGCCCAGGTCGTGTTCGGCAGCGTATGGCCCCCCGGCTCCCAGGGCAATGATGACCCGGGGTGCGCTGAGCACATGGGTTTCGTGCGTGATGATCTGGTGGGTGTTGGTCACAGTCAGGCGCTCCACCTGAACGCCGCCGGGCACCAGCGTCGCGCGGGCATTGAGCATCAGGTCAGCGCCCTGCCGGATCGCCTGCTGCGCGCAGGCCAGTGCTACGGCGCCTGGCCGGTAGGTGGCCGCCTGCGGGTCAAGCCGGGCAAACGGGAGACCTTCCATCTGAACCAGCGTGGATAGGGTGGGAAACCGCGCCTGCAGGCTGGAGGTCTGGACCGTGCCGTCCATCTCCTGCGCATGGAGTTCCAGCAGAGTCCGCTCATCAAAGCCTGCGTCTCCAAAAACAGTAGCTACCTGCGTGCGCACCCACAAAGCCTCGGCCTGCCACGCGGCTGGCAGGTCCATCCCGGTCCAGATGCCTGGAGCCAGAATGGTTGCACCGTCCTCGTTGGGCAGGCCGCCCTCGTCAAGCAGCAACGTCCGCAGGTCCGGAGCCAGCTGGCGCAGATACAGGGCGCAGGCTGCGCCCATGCGTCCGGCTCCGGCCACGATCACGTCATAGCCGGGGTCCACAAAGGCCTGCCCCACGTGTGCCCAGACCTGTCCCGCCTTGCTGGCCGTCTCGCTCATGCCCAGCATCATGCCGCGCGTAGGCCAGTATCGTTCTCACCCGGCTGTCAGGTGCATGGGATGAAGGGTTGTTTATACTCCGGACTATCATGCCTTTCCGTTTGCGTTCCCGGCGCGGCTCGTGGGGCCACTGCAGCCTGAGTGCCCTGGGGGCGGCCCTGGTGCTTGGTGCCCTGTCTGACGCCAAGGCGCTGACTGTCCGCGTGCTGGTCTCCAGTGGACAGCAGGTCACGGTGCGGGTACCGGTAACCCCCACGCCCACCTCACCGCTGGTGGCTCCCTCTGTACTGGCGGGTCTGCCCCAGCCTCAGGCCATGAATACCTGGGTGGTCGGGACTTCCGGCCGTCAGCCGGGCGCGCACCTGACCCTGGGCGGTCAGGACGCGGGCAATACGGCCCTGTACCTGCCGCCAGCTCCGGGCAGTGTGGTGGAAATCAATGGGCGGTTCTACCGAGGTGGGGTGCTGCTGCGTGCCCAGGACGGGGGCGTTCAGGCCATCAACGTGGTCGATGTCGAAGATTACCTGCGGGGCGTGGTGCCGGCCGAAATGCCCAGTGGCTGGCCGGTCGGTGCCCTGGCCGCGCAGGCGGTGATCGCGCGGACCTACGTTGCTGCCCGCATCAACCCGGCGGCGCCTTACGACACCTGCGCCACCGAAAGCTGCCAGGTCTACCGTGGCATGGATGCTGAAAAGCCTGGGACCGACGCCGCTATTGCCGCCACCGCTTCACAGGTCATCGCTTACGGCGGTAAACCTGCCAGCACCTACTTCAGCAGCGATTCGGGCGGCTTCACTGCTTCCAGCGCGGAAGTGTGGGGCAAGGAAATCCCGTATCTGGCCGCCAAGGCCGACCCCTTCTCGACCAGCGGGCCCCGGTCACGGTGGCGCCTGGAAGTGCCGCTGAGCAAGGTGCAGACAGTGGCCTCGCAGTTTGGGGTCAAAGTCGGAGACCTGCGTAGTGTGAGCGTCACGCGTGTCAGCGAATCTGGGCGGCCGCAGGAAATCACGCTGAGCGGCGCGGCTGGCGTGGCCCGGATTTCCGGAGCACAGGCCGGCGGCTTCGTCCGGGCCCTGGGCGCCATGAGCAGCCGCGCCACCCTGAGCGGCTTGAGCCCCCTGATCGTGGAGGGAAGCGGCGCCGGACACGGCGTGGGACTCTCGCAGTACGGTGCGCTGGAACTCGCACGGCAGGGCTACGACTACATGCATGTGCTGGGCTTCTACTATCCGGGAACCACCCTCAACCGGCTGGCCCGCGTGCGTGAAGGCGCTGGTCCGGTGCTGGCCGGTGGACGGCCTCTGCCTGCTCCAGCTCTGAGAAGCCCTCCTGAACCGTCTTTCCCTGAACCTGCTGGCCCCTCATGGCTGGCCATGCGGGCCGGCCCGGGTGTGCCATGAAGGGCTGCACGGCACCGAAGCGGCGCGCCGGATTTCTTCGTGGCGCTCTGCTGACCCTGGGGCTGCTGGCCGGCGCGATGGGCGCCGCAGAAGCCCGTACTGTCCGGATCATCTCGGCCGATACGCTGGAACTGCGTCAGGTGGACGGCCAGGAACTGGTGATCATCACCGGTGAGAGCGTGGAACTGCGTGTTGACGACGACGTTGTGCGCGCCCGGCGGGTGGAGTTCAACCGCACCCGGCGCACCCTGACGCTCGTTGGTGCGGCCCGCTACACCACAGCCAAAGATGGGCAGGACCTGCGCGGTGAAAACCTGGTGGTCGACCTGGGCGAGGAGCAGATCACCGGCGAGGACGTGCTGATCAGCGATGATGAACTGGAAATCCGCGGCACGGAAGTTGAGCGCATTCCAGGCCAGCTGCGTGCCAGCGGAGGCTACTTCACGACCTGCGCCCGCTGCGGGCGCACCCCCAACGACTTTGCCTTCCGGGCAGAGCGCCTGATCGTGTATCCCGGCGACCGGCTGATCGCCTACCGCGCGCAACTGCTGCTCGTAGACGTGCCGGTGCTGTTCTTGCCGGTGCTGGTGCTGCCCCTGAACGAGCGTGACCGCCAGCCCCGGCTGGAGATCGGCCGTGACGCCCGGGACGGCACGACTGTGGAAGCGGACCTGCCTTTCTCAATCGGCTCGAACACGTTGGGCACCACCCTGCTGCGCTATTACCAGAACCGCAGTCCCAGCCTGGGAGTAGGCGTGGCGCTGCGCTCGTACGCGCCGCTGCCGTATGTGGACCGCATCAACCTGTACACCCTGGCCAACCCCAAGCCGCTCACGGCAGATGGGAAAGTGAACCCCGGCTACGACCTGGATATCGATTTCAGCGCCAGCGGCCGGATTCCCCTGACCGAGGCGGTGCGCGACCTGGATTACCGCGTGAGCGTGACGCGGCGCGATATCGGGCGCAAGGAGGGCGACGGGACTTACGGAGTCACCAACGTGAACTTTGGCGCCAAGGTGGAGTATCCCCGCTTCACTGCTGAATTCAACTACGTTGACCGCTTCGGCCCGGAAGCGACCACGCCCATCACCACGCCGCTGAAAGAACCGGAAGTCATCATTGACCCCAAGGTGTACACCAACGGCAACTTCAGCCTGGACACCCGCGTCAGCGCCGGGCAGTACACCGCCCAGAGCAACCCGCTTTCACGCAGTGCAAGTGCCCAGGGCATCAACATCACCACCACCCGGCTGGAAGAGCAGCACGACCTGTCCTACTCTGCCCAGCCCTGGCCGGGTGCGGACCTGCGGCTGCGCAACACCTTTACCGGGCGGTACTACGGAACCGGGGCCCGCACGGTGGACCTGCTCGTCAGCGGCGAGCTGACCCAGCGGTTCAATGTGGACAACACCGTCACCTTCGGGGCGCGGTACCTGCGCACCGAGGGCACCAGCCCCTTTGCGTTCGACGCGGTCAACCGCCGGGTGCTCAGCGCGCCCGTCAGCATCACGCTGAGCACCGTGCCGGTCCGGGATGTCCGCTTCGGCATCTCGTACACCCGCGATCTGTTCCTGGGCCCGCAGGAGCAGCAGCCGCTGGGCGTCACCCTGAGCGTCAACCGCCTGCCCCTGCGCCTGGACGCCTCGCTGCGCCACAGCATTGATACTGGCGAGTTGCAGGACTTTACGTACAACGTGACCCTCAGCGACCCGGACAGCGGCACACCGAAGGTCACTCCGGCGCAGCCCGCGACCGAAACGCAGCCAGCGAAGCCTGCCACCGTGACGCGCAGCAGCCCCTGGCCATTCCCGAATCTGTCCCTGAACGCCACAGGGGGTTACCGCAAGGGCACCGGTCTGATTCCGTTCCGGGTCGGTGCCACCGTGACCGGGGACCTGCGCACCAACACTTTCACGGTCTACGCCATCCACGACTTCAAGACCGAGCCGGTCAGTGAGCTCGGCGTGACCTACAGCCTGTCCACCACACGCGACGTGGTACTGAATCCGGTCACGGTGGCGGGGCGTGAAACCTTCTACCTGGAGCCTGCCCGCATGAGTGGCGAGCACAGCGTCACCTGGCGCGGGCAGTACCGGGCATTTACCGCCCATGACCTGCTGCTCGAACCGCCGGCCACGGCGACCTCCAGCGGCACGGTGACGTTTGGTGTGGGCACTGTGCAGGGCAGTGCAAATAACTGGAATCTGCTGTACGGGGGCCCGTACGACCTGCGCCGGGGTGGCTGGACTGCGCCGACCCTGACCGGCACCGTCAGTGTGACCCGTCCAGGTCAACGGCTGGGGCTGGTCGCCGTGATCAACGTGGCGGGCCTGGACCAGAAACGCACCGAGCTCGCGCGGGTGGACGCCGACGCCAACTGGCAGTTCGGCAGCCGCGCCGCGATCTCCGGCCGCGTGTTGTACAGCCGTACCCGCAGTGGCACCTTCCCCAACGATGTGGCCACCGACACGCTGACGGTGGCGCCGGTGCGGGCCACGGTGGCTATCGGCAACGGTGAGAAACCCGGCGCCTACCTGACCGCCAGCCTGCGCCAGACCTTTACCTGGGTCGACGGGGTGCGCCAGAACTACACGCCGATCTCGCCGGTGATCGGCCTGACCATCGACCGCTGCTGCTGGGCCCTGCAGGCGGAAGCCGACCTGGGGCTGGGACGCTACCGTGTGGCTGTCGGCCTGCCCGGTCAGTCCTTTTATCCGCTGTTCGACCTGACCAAGGAAGGATTTGATATTCCGCTGCTGCCCTGATGGCTCAGCCCCGCTCCTCAAGAGGTGACCGCCCGTGAACCCCCGCTCCGCCCTGTTTGCGCTGCCCCTGCTGCTCGCTGCCTGTACCGGCACCGAGGAAAGCACCCCCAACCTTCCCCTGGCGCTGCTGACCGACGGCGGCGCCACACTGCGCACCCTGACTCCCGCAGAGGACACCTCCAGCACTCCTTTTACCGATCTGGCCCGCCAGACCGTGACGGGTGGCATCAGTGTGGATACGCTGTCCAGTGGCCAGCGCTTCGCCCTGACCCGCACGGACGGTGTGGACCGCCGCAACGCTCAGCTGACCACCGCCGAGCCGTTCGCGGCGCTGCCGTTTACTCCCTGCCTGCGCCAGACCGCCACGACCGTCGCCCGTGACCGCCTGCTGACCCTCAGCGAATGCCAGGGCGGCCCACAGCGTCTGGCGCTGTACCGGGACGACGGTGTTCTGGTCTGGACGGCCCTGTTGCCTACCTTTCTGCCTGTCATGGGCAATGACGTGCCCCCAATGAGGCTGGCGGTCGTGCGCGATACAACTGCCGGGCGCGACGTTGCCTTGGTGACCCGCCCCCGGATGGGTGGAGGCAGCGAGGTGCTGCGCGTGGCTCCGGTAAATAACGGCGACACGGTCGCCGAGGTCAGTGTGCCGCTGCCTGTGCCGGCGGTTCGTGATCTGGCGGCTTACTCAGCGGCAGGAGGGACGGCCCAGGTCCTGGCCGCGACCGATACCGGTATCCAGCCGCTCAAGGCCACCGGGGAGCCTGACGCGGCGGCAGCCCTGAAGGCCTTTGGCACAGACCGTTACGACCGGCTGTGGACGGGTCCGGTGGGCAGCCGGCCCCTGCTGGCGGCCTGGCGCAACAACGCCACCTCAACAGGACCCCTGCTGCTGTGGGATGGTGTGCGTCCTGCGGCTGCCACCGTGACCAGCTTTGTCAGCGACCTGCGGGACGTGACCATCACCCCGACCGGCCTGCTCTACACCCTGAGCGGCACTGCCCTGACCCGTTACGACACTGCCTTTGGTCTGACCCAGGGCAACTGGCGGGTGCGTACGGTCATCAGCGGCCTGAACGACGCACGCAGCGTGACCTGGCTGGTCCCCTGAATCAATGGGCTTCCGGGCGCGTTGCTCCCAGCAGCGCGCTCAACAGTAAAGGGACCGCGCCCCGCACGCCCACCACTGGAACCCCACCACGGACCAGCAGCGCGACCACCACGCCGGACTGAGGATCAAAGCCCAGGCCGGTGCGGGTGCCGCGCGCTACCCCGTCGTGCCAGCGTGTAGTGCCCGAAGCCATCCAACCTGGAGCCACGCCACTGAGCGGACGGGGCAGTCCGGCTGGCTTGAGCAGCCCGCTCCAGTGTGTTCCCGCGCGGCCCGTCAGGTGGGCCTCACCAAAGGTCAGCAGATCGGCCGCGCTGCCGTACAAACCCCCAGCACCGGTGAGCGGCCCGAAGCCCGTCACCGCCGAGCTGCCCAGCACGCCTCTGGGCGTCACTACGTTCTGGCCCGGAGTCAGGCTCACGTCTGCCAGCTCCAGTGGGCCGGTCACCCAGGTTCTGAGTGCCTGTCCGTACCCGTCGGCACTCAGGTCCTCACCAGCCGAGACAGCGCAGGCCAGCGCAAGCACCCCGGCACCCAGGTTGGAGTACTGAAACCGGCCCGCCTGCCCGGCACTGGCCCAGCGGGCTGCACTGGCCAGGGCATGCCGTGGGCTCATTCCCCCGTAGGGATCGTGGAACCGGGTCAGGGTGGTCATCGCGGCCCGGGCCGGGTGGGCAGGCAGGCCAGCAGTGTGTGTCGCCAGGGCCAGAGGCGTCAGCGCCCTTGGCAGCCCCCGGAAGGGGCCACCCAGGCGGCGCAGCGGCGTGGCCCAGTCCAGGCAGCCCTGACGCGCCAGGGCATCCGCCAATGCGGCAGTAAAGGGTTTGGTCACACTGGCCAGTTCGAACAGTCCGTCTGCCGGCACGCCCCCCAGGGGCACGGCCACCCGCTGCCCGGCCTTCGCAACGGCCAGTACGCCGCCACGGGCAAATGCGAGGCGGACCAGTGCGCGCAGGTGCCGCACATCCTGCCCGAGCACCTCAGAGGCCTGGGCCAGCGCGGCGGTGTGCGGGTCGCGGCGAAACATGGCGTGCAGCCTAGAGTGCGGCTTCGGGCCTCCAGTGCAGCGCAAGCTTCACCTGCACCTCACCGACCTCGCGCCCGGCCCAGTTGCGCTGGACTGATGGTGCCAGTGCCCGGAGTTCCGGAGTCAGGGGCACGCCCAGGGCTTCGAGGACGGCCAGCGCCACGAAGGGCCGGGCCCGCTCGCCGCCGTCCATGATCTTGAAGGCAACCCCCAGCGGACCTCGTGAAGTCTGACGCAGGCCCATGCCAAAAAAGCCCTCGGCACCCATTTTGGTAACCAGGCCTGGAACCAGCGGCATCAGGGTAGTATCCAGCCGTCCTGGCCCGGCCACCAGTTCGGGGTAGATCGTCATGGCGCTGAAAATGCGTCCAAGCACCGCGTCGGAGCGTGGATCGGCCAGCCGGGCGAAGATACGCGCCATGCCACTGAGCGGCAGCGCGAAGGCTGGCACGCTGCAGCCGTCTGTCCCAGCGTGCACATGCTCGGGCGCTACCCCGGCCAGCTGGGCGTGTGCAGCCCGGATCTTGACCTGAAGAGGGTGGTCATGGCTGGTGTAGCCTTCCTTGGGCCAGTCGTACAGGGCACAGCTGAGCAGCATCCCGGCATGTTTTCCCGAGCAGTTGTGGTGCAGTGGAGTCGGCGCCGTACCGGTGCGGATCAGCTCGGCTGCGGCCTGGGCGTCAAAAGGTGGGTGTGCACCGCATAGCAGGTCGGCGGCTGTGCTGCCCGAGCGGGCCAGCAGGCGCCGGACCACGGCCAGATGGGCGGGGGTGCCGGCGTGGCTGGCACAGGCGATCGCCAGTTCGTCAGCCGGCAGCTCTGGAGCCACACGGGCCAGCGGCAGGGCCTGCACCGGCTTGCTGGTGCTGCGCGGAAAGGTCACAAGATCCGCGTCTCCACAGGAGGCCACCACCCACCCAGCAGGGTCGACCACGGCGACATGAATCTCGTGCTGGCTTTCGTTGAGGCCGCCGCGGGTGTACTGCACCTGGCCCGGGGCCTGCACCTGTTCAGAGAGAGACATGCTGGCAGGGTAGCGTGAGCGCCACAGAGGGCTGGCTGACTTGACTTCCGCTGCCCAGCCCTTTAATCTCTTGTCCGCTGGTCCGGTAGTGTAGCGGTTAGCATAACTGCCTGTCACGCAGTAGGTCGCGGGTTCAAATCCCGTCCGGACCGCCAGAATGAGAAGAAGCGAGACCCTTAAGGGTCTCGCTTCTTGTTGTTGACCACAGAATGCAACCCGGCCCCCGGCGCACAGGGGGGGTAGGTGCCGTATCATTTGCCCCGGTTTCGCACGGCGTCCGTGAAAGGCATTTGCTACTTTCCGAACCCCGCGCACGGCGAGCCTACCTTACCTATGGAGGACGCCTGTTGTGACGACTACCCCCACCCCCGGATTCACCACTGCTGACGCTGCCGAGCTCTACCAGGTTCCCAACTGGAGTGGCGGCTGGTTCCGTGTCTCAGACAAAGGCCAGCTGGAGGCCACCACCAGTCCCGGCCTGCATGTGCCGCTGCGTGCGATTGTCGATGAGATCGTCGACCGCGGCGAAAGCCTGCCAGTGATCCTGCGGTTTCCGCAGGTGCTGGCCGGGCGGGTCAAGCACCTGAACGAGGTCTTTGGGCAGGCCATTGCCGAGTACGGCTATACCAGGCATTACCAGGGTGTTTTTCCCATCAAGGTCAACCAGCGCCGCGCGGTGGTCGAGACTGTGGCGTCGGCCGGTTACGACTACGCGCACGGTCTGGAGGCCGGCAGCAAGGCCGAGCTGGCCCTGTGTCTGGCCCAGCGCATGCACCCCGACGCCCTGCTGTGCTGCAACGGCTTCAAGGACGACGGCTTTATCAAGCTGGCGCTGTGGGGCCGCACGCTGGGCAAGAACGTCGTGATTACCATCGAGAAGTTCAGCGAACTTGACCGCATCCTCAAGCAGGCCAAGGCGCTGGGCGTCCGGCCGGCCATCGGGGTCCGGTTCAAGCTGCATGCGCGCGGGTCAGGGCAGTGGGAGGAATCCGGCGGCGATCAGGCCAAGTTCGGTCTGAATGCCTACGAGCTGCTGCGGGTGGTCGAGCGCCTGAAAGAGGAGGGCATGATCGACTCGCTGGTCATGCTGCACACCCATATCGGCTCGCAGATCACCGACATCCGCCGGGTTAAGGTCGCTGTCCGCGAGGCCACCCAGACCTACGCCGGCCTGATTGCCGCCGGGGCCGAACTCAAGTACCTGAACGTGGGCGGCGGGCTGGGTGTGGACTATGACGGCTCCAAGACGACCTTCTATGCCTCGATGAACTACACCGTCAAGGAGTACGCCGCCGACGTGGTGTACACCATTCAGGAAACCTGCAAGGCGCGCGGGGTGCCTGAGCCGATCATCATCTCCGAGTCCGGCCGGGCCCTGACGGCCCACCACGCGGTGCTGATCCTGCCGGTGATCGACGTCACGGGCCCCACCCGCAACCTGGAAGACCAGGAACTCGTGGCACCTGCCGAGGACAGTCACCAGCTGATCAAGGACATGCACGAGATCGTGCAGAACATTTCCATGCGCAACTACCGCGAGATGTACAACGACGCGGTCGGCGACAAGCAGACGCTGCACGACCTGTTTGACCTGGGCTACGTCACGCTGCAGGACCGCGCGCGCGGTGAGGCGCTGTTCAACGCCATCCTGCGCAAGATCTCCAAGCTGATCCAGAGTGAGAAGTACGTGCCTGACGAACTTGAAGATCTGCAGAAGGTCCTGGCGGATAAGTACATCTGCAACTTCTCCCTGTTCCAGAGCCTGCCCGACAACTGGGCGATCCAGGCGCTGTTTCCCATCGTGCCGCTCGACCGCCTGAACCAGAAGCCCACCCGGCAGGCCACGCTGGTGGACATCACCTGCGACTCGGACGGCAAGATCGAAAAATTCATCGACCTGCGGGACGTCAAAGCCACCCTGCCCCTGCACGAGCCCGGCAAGCAGCCGTATTACCTGGGTGTGTTCCTGATGGGCGCCTACCAGGACGTTCTGGGCAGCTCGCACAACCTGTTTGGCAAGGTCAGCGAGGCGCACGTCACAGTACGGCCCGGCGGCCGGTTCAACATTGACCTGTTCGTGCGAGGCCAGAAGGCCCGGCGCATGATCGAGTCGATGGGCTATGAGGAACCCATGCTGCGCGACTCTATCGAGGACCAGGCCGACGCGGCGCTCAAGGTCGGGACCCTGACTCCCGGGCAGGAGCACGAGTTGCTGGAGGACTACGGCGAGGAACTGCTGGGGTACACCTATCTGGAGTACGAAGAAAGCTGAGTCTGCTTCTGGCTGAACTGGTCCGGACGCTCAGCGGCATCTCACCGGGAAGTAAAATCCAGGAATCAGCACCACCGTCCAGGGGTCTTCTGAAGACGCCTGGACGAAATCTATGAGGACTGCGCATGGCCCCGGGGCCGATCACAGGACCCCAGGTCAACGCCCGTTAGGCCAGGGCACGTTTCTCTCACCTGCTGGCCCCTCATGATCCGGCCATGAACCCGTTTTTGAAATCTGCCGTGGCCGGACTGGTCGCGACCCTGCCGATGTCGGTCTGGATGCTGGGAGCGCAGCACTGGCTGCTGCCCCGGCGCGAGCGATACCCTCTGCCTCCCGAGCAGATTACCGAGCATGCCGCCGAAGCTGTTGGCCTGGAGGGCGTCGCTGAGAACGATACGGCCCTCAAGGCGGCCACGGTGGTCAATCACTTTGCCTACGGCGCGGCGGTAGGAGCGCTGTACGCGCCCCTGAAGGACCTTCCCGGGCCACCGTTGCTCAAGGGAGTTGGTCTGGGAATTTTTGTGTGGACCGGCAGTTACCTGGGACTGTTACCGGCCACTGGGCTGCTGAGCTCAGCGACTCATCACCCTGCGCGGCGCAACATGCTGATGATCGTGGCGCACTTTATCTGGGGTGGGGTGACAGGGGTGCTGGCCGAGCGGTCAACGAGCCGGCGGTAGGACCGGGTGTTGAGGCGGAGCCCCGATGGGGATTGGCCGCTCCAACAGAAGCCTCCGGTGCGCGTTGATAGGCACCGGAGGCTTGTTTCCTGAGGCCTTGACAGGCCTCGCCGCTTTATTTCTCTTCTTCGGTTGTGGTGGTAGAGGTGCTCTGTGTGGTGTCTGTGGTGTCTTCCTGATCGGTGCTGGTGGTAGTGGTGGTGCTGGTGGAGGTATCCGTCTCGGTCTCGGCGCCGTCATCACAGCTGGCGAGCAACAGGGCGGCGATCAGAAGGGGAATGGTGCGTTTCATACAGTGATTCTGTCGGTTTGTGAGGACACCGTGGATGAGGCCCGGCCGGGCCATTTCTTCACGCGCCGCGCTACCCTGTATCTATGTCCGAGCCATTACTTACGCTGGAAATTGAGAAGCTTGTCGCGGGGGGGCTGGGGCTCGCCCGTGACGAGTCCGGCGTGGTGCTGGTGCGCGGCGCCCTGCCCGGCGAGCGCGTCACCGCACGTGTACGTGCCGGGAAAGGTGTGCGCCAGGGAACGGTGGTTGAGGTACTGCGGCGCAGCCCCGACCGGGTCGACGCCCCTGAACTGCCGACCGCCGACCTGGCCCACGCCCGCTATGAGGCGCAGCTGGCCTACAAGAAGGCCTTCGTGGAAGAGGCCCTGAGCCGTATTGCCAAAGTGCGCCGGCCCGTCAACGACACGGTGCCCAGTCCGCAGGCCTGGGCCTACCGCAACACCGCGCAGTACCTTGTCACGCCGCAGGGCCTGGCCTACCGCGAACGGCGCGGCAGCGACCCGCTGGTGGTGGACAAGGACCCCCTGGTGATGCCGCAGATCCAGGCGGTCGTGGACCGGATCAACCCGGCTCTGCTGGACCCCGCGACCGAGGTGGCCTTCCGGGCCAGCGGCCTGACCGGGGAAGTTGTGGCCGCCCTGATCGGCGCTGGCGAGACCCGGCAGTACCTGCGCGCCAGTGATCATCTGATGGACGCCGGGGTCGTAGGAGTGAGCCTGGCCCAGCCCGCCGGCCGGCGCTTCAGCGCGGGCGTGCGCCTGATCGCCGGCGAGAGCGAGATCCGTGAGCAGTTCGGGCAGGTGCAGGTCAGTGTTTCGGCCACCGGCTTTGCTCAGGTCAATCCTCAGGCCGCCGGGCTGGCGTACCTGCGCGCAGCGCAGCTGGCCGGCGAGGGGGACCACGCGGTGGACCTGTACGGCGGGTCCGGCGCTATCGGCCGGCATCTGGCCTCGGCCTTCCGCAAGGTCACGGTGCTGGACTCAGCGCCCGAAGCCCTGTCACGTGGCCGTCAGGATGTGGCGGTCAGTGGTGAGCACAACGTGGTCTACCGCAGTGGCGACGCCGCGCGCTTCAGCGAACTGGGCACCGACGTCATCGTGGTGGATCCTCCCCGCGCCGGTCTGGATGAGGAAGCCCGTGAGCAGATCCATGCCAGTACCGCGGACCGGCTGGTGTACGTCTCGTGTGACCCGGCGACCTGGGCGCGGGACGTCGGTGATCTGCTGCGGCGAGGCTGGAAGCTGGGTGAGGTCACCCCTCATGACTTCTACCCCCAGACCAGCCATGTGGAGATCGTCAGCGTCCTGAACCGCTGAAGCTCAGCACTCCGAGAAGCACAGCTGCGGGCGGCGGTTCATCAAAACATAACAGTGGGCACCGGAAGGCGCACTCACGCAGGACTGTGCGTTAGCCTGCGGCGCGTGACACGGCCCGCTCTGCTTCTCATGCTGCTTCTGGCTTCACTTTTTACCAGTTGTCAGGACCAGCAGGCGCGGGCGCAGAATGAGGCGTTGGCCCGCCGCGTCGCGGCCCTTGAAGCCCAGGTCCGGAAACTCCAGAACCGCGCGCAGACTCTGCCCACGGCGTCCCCGAATGCGCGTGCAGTTACCCTTCGCGCTGCCGCCCAGAATTGTGCCAACGACCTGACCCGTACCCTGGAGACCTACCGGGAAAGCAGCATCGACCGGCGCTATCCGGCGGCCGCCGAACTGGTGCTTCCTGACGCCTGCATGGAGCAGCGCGTGAACTGGGTGGCGCTGGACGCCCAGAGCTACACCTTTACCATCACCGGGAACGGAGGTCAGGAACTGGCCCGGGCCAGTTCACCCTGAGAGGACATACCAAGCAACGCTTCGATCACCACGGCCACCCCGTCGTCCTCGTTTGAGAGGGTGTGTTCCCCGGCGGCCTCCGCGGCTTCCGGCTCTGCGTTGGCCATAGCCACGCCGCGACCCGCCCAGGCCAGCATTTCAGCGTCGTTGGGTGCGTCTCCAAAGGCCAGGACTTCATCGCGCCGCACACCAAGATGGGCGCAGAGCCGTTCCAGGCCCCAGGCCTTGCTGACGCCCTCAGCCAGAACCTCCAGAAATGGGGCGCCGCTGTGGGTAACGGCGAAGCCTGGGAGTTTCAACGCCTGCACGTGCGCGAGCAGTTCGCGGGGGCTCAGGGAGGGGTGGCGCACGATGAACTTCAGGCTGGGCTGCTCCAGCACGTCCTGAAGCGAAAAGGTGCCCATCTCAGCAGGATCACGCTTGTGGTCCTCGAAGTGCGCGAGGTCGGCATAGCCCTCCTGAGCCACAAAGACCTCGCCACCATTGCGCACACTGACAAACAGGACCTCAGGGACCTGGACAAGAAGCGCCTGTGCCACCGCCCTTTGTACGTCCTGCTGTACATGCGCCTCGAACAGCACTTCGCCGGTGTGCAGGTGAACTCCGTGCGCGCCGTTGCCACACAGTGCCCAGCCATTAAAGCCGGCAGCTTCGGCGATGCGGCGGACTCCCCGGGGCTGCCGGGCAGTGACCGGCACCACATGCAGCCCGGCGGCCCGCGCACAGTCCAGCGTCCGGCGCGTACGTGGGCTGACACTCAGGTCGCGGCGCAGCAATGTGCCGTCCAGGTCAGTGGCGATCAGGCGGATGGGCATGGGGGTGAGTTTAAGGTCCGGGCGGTGTAGCCGGTGACTGGAACGAGGCGCGCGGCTGCAGGCAGACCGATCTAACGCTCTTCGAGGACCACCACGGCTGAGGCGTGCTCCTTGGTGTGCGTCAGGGTCAGGTGGGCGACCCAGCCGCGTTCACGCATCTCCTCGGCAATGGTTTCGGTGAAGCCCAGTACCGGCGGCGTAAAGGGAAAGGGGCCGTCAGGCGTGCGCTCGCGCTCGACCCAGACGTCCCGCCAGCCGTGCGGGCGAGGCCAGACCTTCTGAAAGGCTTCCTTGGCAGCAAAGCGCGCGGCCAGACTGGGAGTAGGGTCGCTCAGACGCGCGGCGTATTCCAGTTCGCACGGGGCGAAAAGCTTCTGGGCACGTGGTCCCTCCCGGAGCAACATGCGCCGGATGCGCTCGATCTCGATCAGGTCATGGCCCACCGCGACAATCATTACCCCGCAGCATAGTGGCTTGCGAGGTTCTTCATAGGGTGGGGGAAGTTACAACTGGAGCGGTGGCATTTCCCTCAATGTTGAAAGGTCTTGCCGCACAAGGTTCCAACAGGAGGAGCTTCTATGACTGACACTGACGGTACCGCCCACCTTCCCAAGACTGATGCCCCCAACGAAGCACCGGTCAACCGCCGTGACACCCTGCGTCTGCTGGGAGCCGCCGGTCTGCTCAGCGCTGCCGCGCCACTGGTGGGTGCGCAGCAGGCTGCTCCAGCAACTCCAGCAACTCCGGCAACCCCTGCTGCGGCCAATGGCCCTATGAATGGGAACGGTTTTTACCGTCAGAAGATTGGTGACATGACCCTCACAGTGGTCAGCGACGGCACAGCCCCTCTGGCCGCGCTGCTGCCCACATGGGGGGCCAATCCCGACCGTCAGGCAGAATTTGCCGCAACATTGGCCGAATACAGCGTCCCTGCCACCAACACGGTCAACCACTTCAATCCTGTTGTGATTGATACAGGACGTCACCGTGTGCTGATCGATACGGGCCGTGGAGGCGAGTCCGGACAGCTGGCGAACAACCTCCGCCGCGCCGGCATTCTGCCCAACACCATCGATACGGTCTTCATCACGCACGGTCACGGGGACCATATTGGTGGTTTGACCCGCGCGGGCAGTCCGGTGTTTCCTCGTGCCCGGCATGTCATGGGCAGCGCGGAGTTCCAGTTCTGGACCACCCAGGCCAATCCCAGTGCGTCTGTGCAGGCCAACCTGATCGCCATGAAAGACCGCTTTACGCTGATTGCCCCCGACGCCGAGATCGTCCCAGGCCTGACCGCTATCGCCTCGCCGGGGCACACGGCCAATCACCTCAGTGTGCGCGCAACCAGTGGAAACCAGAGTGCCCTGATCTTTGGGGACGCTGCCGGGCACTTCCTGCTGTCGCTGCGTCACCCCGGTGCCTATGTCGGGTTCGACGTCAACGGTGCGCAGGCCGCAGCCACCCGCGCGCGGCTGTTCGAGATGGCCGTGCAGGAGAAAATGTGGGTCAGTGCCTACCACTTCCCGTTCCCGGCAGTAGGACACCTGCGTAAGCTGCCTGTGGGCTACGAATACGAGCCGACCATCTGGAACTGGAGCTGAAGTTTTGCTGTGAGCGGGGATGAGGCGCCGCACACTATCTTCGCCCACATGAGCCCCGGGCCCGCTTCCACCTCGCCTTTATTTCCTGACCTGCGCCTGCCCACCGTCGCTGCCCTTCTGCGTGAAGGAGCGCCGAAGTGGCAGGCGCTTGGCGTGACCCGGGTGCGGGTGTTCGGATCGGTGGCCCGTGGCGAAGCTGACAGGTCGGCCGATATTGATCTGCTGGTGGATTTTGAACCAGAGGCCAGAGTCGGGCTGCTTCATCTGATGCAGGTCAAGGCTGTGATGGAGGATCTGCTGCGCCGCCGCGTGGACATCATGACCGAGGGCGCCCTGAAAGCCCCTCTGCGGGGAGAGATTCTGGCTGACGCTGTGGACGTTACCCAGGTGCCGGACCCGGCGCCACATTCTCACCGGGAGAAGCGCTGGCGCTGGAGGGTGTTTGATCTGCTTGACGCCATTGACCGCATTGGCGCCTATACCTCGGGTCTCTCGATGACCACCTTTCTGGCCGATGAACGTACCCGTGACGCGGTGCTGCGCAATCTGGCACGGCTGGGGGAGACCACCAAGTTCATTCCGCAAAGCGTTCAGGACCGCACCCCGCAGGTGCCGTGGGCGTACCTGCGCGATATCCGCAATGTGGTGTCGCACGACTATTTCGGCATTGATCCGGCGCTGGTCTGGCACAGCGCAAGAACCGAACTGCCGGCGCTGCGCCCAAGCCTGCAGGCGCTCGCCGACGGTGGCCCGGACTGGGGTGACAACGGGCGTGACAGGCCCGGCACGTAGTTCATGATTCCACCCTGTGGAATAGGCGCAGCCTGATGACAGCAAAGCCGCGCACTGCTGGCGCCGCTCCGAAACAGTGCGTGACAGTGCATACACGACCAGGTCTGCCTGTTTGGCCGGTGTGGCAGAACGAGACAAGGTAACCCTGACTCACGCCGGGAGAACTACTTTTGGATGCACTCCAGGTTTACGATCACCCTGGTCTTGCGGAACAGCAGGTCCCCGAACTGGGCGCCCGGCAATGCACTGGGATCCGAGGTCGGTGTATAGGTTTCGCCGCGGCTGGAGAGGACATCAAAGCTCTGCACAGTCCGCCCGGGCTGTTTGTCGCAAATGGCGGCAAAATCAACGTGAGCCTGCTCACCGGAACTCAGCCGGCCAGCTTCCGGCCGGGTGGCCTGTTCGCGTCCCAGAGGTGTGACGGCGTAGTGCACGAACGATTCGGCGTGGCCGACGTTGCTTAAGGTCAGGGTGTCGCGCACGGTATGCATGACCTTGGCCTGGTAATTCAGGTCATGTCCGGGCAACAGACTCAGCCCAGCGGGCCGCCGCAACCGTATGTCTGCCTGGGCCTGCGGCAGCGCGCTGGTAGGTCGTGGCGTTACCACATCACGTGGTGCGGCGCAGGCGCTATAGAGCCGCCCCCTCGTCAGTGGCAGGTCCTGGCCCGTACCCTGAAACGCCGTATGCCCGACTCTCAGGTCGCGCCAGCTGGACCCGGTGAAGGTGTAGTCGCCACTCAGGAGCCGGAAATTGCCCTTTCCGGGGAAGGCGATGGTGGTCATCACCTTGTACACCTGATCCTCGCCGCTGGCTTTCCAGCCGCGCGCCAGTGGATGCACGATCGTGCGGGTCGATACGCCAACCTCCCCGACGCGGGTCAATACGCTGCCGGTCAGACGGAATTTCACCCAGCTGCCGGTAATGTCGAGCGTCAGCTGATCGTCGCGCTGCACGGACATGCGCAGATCAACATCCTGATTGCCATCCAGACGGTAGACAAAGACCCGCCCCTGGGCATCGGTCTCACGGGGAAGGTTGCGGGTTCCACCACTGCCGGCCACGGCTATAAACGGTATCCAGCTGCCGTCATAGTTGACGTACACTCCTGCGTCGGCCGCCACGCCTTCCCTGGGCTGGCCACCCAGGTAGATGTAGGGAAAAGCCGTGGGCGTTGCCCGAACCGCTGGCAGATGTGCGGTGCCTCCGACAAAGTTGACTGCTCCGGTGCGCTCCGGGTCAGTCTGAATGCGCAGGTAGGGGCCGCTGGGCTCGTTGCGGCAGGTCAGGTACGTGGCCTGTGCTGTCTGGTCCGCGTGGCCCGGTTCACTGGCCTGTGTGGCTTGGCCCAGGGCAGCTGCGTCCGTGTTGTCGGTGCCGGGCTGATTCTGGAAAACACCAGGATCTATCCCGATTTCTGGCAGAGGCGCCTCACCCTCTTCCAGGCTGGGTCTGTCAGCTGGGGCATTCCACGTGGCTGAGCCCTCTGAGATTTCCTGCGGGTGGAGGTCGGCTGTGGTGGCCTGCGGCTCGCTCTGTCCGCAGGCAGCCAGCAGTAACGTCAGGGTCAGACAGGTCGGGGACAGAAACCGGACGGTGCGCAGGCGGTCAGGCATGGAAAAACTCCTTTATGGCAGAGGCCAGCAGGGCACAGGACCCCGGAGCGGGGGCGGACAGTTTCGGGTATGCCCTCCGAGTGTAGGCCCCGGTCGTCAATTGCGCTGCCAGAAATTTCCGCTTCGCTTATGGTTGGGGCTGCTGTCGTCCGGCCTGATACAGGAGAGGCAACTGGAAGCTCTTAAGCGTGTTGGTTGCTGGCGCTTTGGCCTGGCTGCTCAGGTCCAGGGCAAGCCTGAACGCGCCTGCCAGTAAGCGGTGGGTTCATAGGCCAGAGCCATCAGCTGCTCCTGGTGCACGGGAGTCAACGACAGGTGCAAGGCACCCAGATTGTTCTCCAGGTGTTCGGGGGTGGTGGCCCCGCTCAGAACCACATCGGCCCAGGGCTGAGTCAACGCCGCCGCCAGAGCAACGGCGTCCGGGGTGGCGTTCTGTTTGTCGGCGAGCTCAGCCAGCACCGGGGGCACATCACCATGACCCGTCAGGCCTCTGGCGGTCAGGCGCCCGTTGGCCACGGCCTCCTTGATCACCACGGCCCAGCCAGCCGCGTGCGCTTCAGCCAGGGCCGGGCCAGCTGAGGGTTCCAGCAGATTCCAGGTGGCCTGCACCACGCTCAGCGGGTTCAAACCCTCTACCTGCAGGGCCATCGCGCGGCGCAGCGTGTCGGCCTGCCGGGGGCCGCTTGTGCTCAGGCCCACCCGGACGCCCGCTGCATCCAGTTCGGCCAGCCGCGCCAGCACAGCCTGGTCCTCCAGTACCCCAGTGTCGAGCGTAGCCGAGTGAATCAGGTAGACCTCCGGCCGGCGGCCCAGGGCCTCCAGAGTTTCGGGCCACTGACGCTGCAGGGTGTTCAGGCTGTGGTCCTTGACCTCATGGGTATCGGCATCGGTGCGCCAGCCAGCTACGTAGGTGTACCCCCACTTGCTGCCCACCACAGCCGAGTGTTCGCGGTCGCGCAGCCACTCACCCAGGAACGCCTCGGCCAGTCCGTAACTGCGTGCGGCGTCGAAATACCGCATGCCCGCAGCCCAGGCAGCGTCGAGCATGCAGAAAGTCCGCTGACGCATGGCCTCTATATCCTTGGCCGCCCCCAGATCCTGACCGTGCCCAAGATTGATGTAACCGGGGCGGCCCAGGGCAGCAAGTCCCAATCCCAGACGGGGAGCGTCAGCAGGTAGCAGGGTGTTGCGCATAAGCCAGTATGGCCTGCCTACCTGGCTGTGCCACGCGCGATCACGTCTAGATTTCTGCCGGCCACGTCAGAATTCCGACAGGAGGTGTGTGAATAATTAGGTCACTTAAAGAAACCCTTCATGTTCTAGTGACGGGTCCAGGGAGAGTGTATGGACGAATCAGGCAAATCTCTAAAAGCCACTTCTTTTGATCCCGCCGATCTGATTCGTGACGAAAACGGCGAGCTGTACCACCTGCCTACTCTACGGGCTCTGTATGCGGCTGGCCGTCTGGCGCAGGGAAGCGCCGGTTTTGTTCTGCTTATGCAGCACGCCGCGCTTCATCGTCCTCGTCTGATTGCCTGAATCGGGGAGGTTATGGGCACCGGACTCTGAAACAGAGTCCGGTGCCGCGTTTATTGCCAGGATCAAAGGCTGAGCGCAGGCTGGTCCGTGCGGCTCCTCGGAGCTCGGCAGTCACCGCGGGGTTCAGAGCCAGTTCCAGTTGCCCGGCCAGTTCAACGGTCCACTTCACCGCTTCCGCATAGGCAGGGTGCAGTTCGTCTATACCGGCGGTGAGTCGTGCATACCGGGCGAGAAGCTCTGGCGGCAGGCGCTGTTCAGCCAGCCGGGCAGGGCTGAGCCAGTAGGTGGTCTGACCGGCGTTCAGGCCAGCCGCAGCAGACTGCCCTGTACCCACCACAGCAACTCATGAGCGCGCACCCGCTTGCTAGCGCATTTATTTATCACCCCGAAGCGAGGAAACGAGGGCCGTACCCGCTTTCGGGCTTGACCCGGCCCGGCGGGAGTGGCACACTCGGAAGCGTCACCAGGGGTGCCCACGTCTAGGCTTTAGCAGCCGAAAGCGGGGCTGAGAGGGCCTTTTTTACGGCCTAACCCTAGGAACCTGATCTGGTTCATACCAGCGGAGGGAGAGTGACAGGTGCGGAAACGATGGATACCGCCCTCCTCCGAAGTTGCTTTGGGGGAGGGTGATTTTTTGGATCAGCAGACAAGGCGGGCCCCTGGGTTTTTTGGCGACCAGGTGCGGGCTGCCCCTGATGCGTTGAGCTGACATCCGAGTGAACTTGTCTGAACGGGCCGCCTCCGGGCGCGCCACCCGTGTCCTTGCCCTTTGGCCCGCGTGCCGCCGCACCGGCCCCCTGGAGGTCCCATGTCCGCACCTGTATCCCCCCCAGCTTTAACCACCACGCCCTTTCCAAACAGCGAAAAGCAGTACCTGAGCGGGTCTTTGCATCCACAGGTTCGTGTTCCCATGCGTGCTGTTCACCAGTCCGCCACCCTGGAAATGGTGGGTGGGCTGAGCCGCAGGACCCCAAATCCGGCGGTGCTGGTGCCCGACACCAGCGGCCCCTATACCGACCCGGCGGTGAGCATTGATCCTCGCCGGGGCCTTCCGCACGCCCGGCCGTGGCTGGCCGCGGACGCGCGGCTGGAAGTTCAGACCGAGCGCCTCTCGGCCCGCCTGGACGGCACGGGGCCGCTTCCGTTTCCGGCAATTCCAATGCCCCGACGCGCCCGGCAGGGGCAGAGCATCACTCAGATGCAGGCCGCGCAGCGTGGGGAGATCACTCCGGAAATGGAGTTCGTGGCCCTGCGCGAGAACCTGCGCCAGACCGAGGCTTTCAACCTGAACCACCAGCACCCGGGCGAAAGCTTCGGCGCGGCCATTCCCCGTGTGATCACGCCTGAGTTCGTGCGCTCTGAAGTCGCGCGCGGACGTGCGGTGATTCCCGCCAACGTCAACCACCCTGAACTGGAGCCCACCATCATCGGCCGCAACTTCCGGGTCAAGGTCAACGCCAACCTGGGGACCAGCATCGTGACCAGCAGCATCGAGGAAGAGGTCGAGAAGATGGTCTGGGCCACCCGCTGGGGCGCCGACACGGTCATGGACCTTTCCACCGGAAAATACATCCACCAGACGCGCGAGTGGATCGTGCGGGGCAGCCCTGTTCCCATCGGCACCGTGCCGATCTATCAGGCGCTGGAGAAGGTGGGTGGCGTGGCTGAGGACCTGACCTGGGAGGTGTACCGCGACACGCTGATCGAGCAGGCCGAGCAGGGCGTGGATTACTTCACGGTGCATGCGGGTGTGCGGCTGGCACACATTCCACTTTCGGCGCGGCGGCGCACCGGCATCGTGTCGCGTGGCGGCAGCATCCTGGCCAAGTGGTGTCTGGCACACCAC
Organism: Deinococcus deserti VCD115; assembly: GCF_000020685.1. NCBI lineage: Bacteria > Thermotogati > Deinococcota > Deinococci > Deinococcales > Deinococcaceae > Deinococcus > Deinococcus deserti. Next base: position 515,670 of record NC_012526.1, read on the forward strand.
CGCGAGAACTTCCTCTACACGCACTTCGCCGAGATCTGCGAGATCATGGCTTCCTACGACGTCACCTTCAGCCTGGGGGACGGTCTGCGCCCGGGAAGCATCGAGGACGCCAACGACGCCGCGCAGTTCGCTGAGCTGGAAACCCTGGGGGAACTGACCCGGGTGGCCTGGGAGCACGGGGTCCAGACCATGATCGAAGGTCCTGGCCACGTCCCCATGCAGCTGATCCGCGAGAACATGACCCGTCAGCTGGAAGTGTGCCAGGAAGCGCCCTTCTACACGCTGGGGCCGTTGACCACCGATATCGCGCCGGGCTACGACCACATCACCAGCGCCATCGGCGCGGCGCAGATCGCGTGGTACGGCACGGCCATGCTGTGCTACGTCACGCCCAAGGAACACCTGGGCCTGCCCGACCGCCAGGACGTGCGCGACGGTGTGATCGCCTACCGGATCGCTGCGCACGCCGCCGATCTTGCCAAGGGACACCCCGGCGCCCAGGCACGCGACAACGCGCTCTCGCAGGCGCGCTTCGAGTTCCGCTGGGAAGACCAGTTCAATCTGGCACTCGACCCGGAAAAGGCCCGTGAGCTGCACGACGAGAGCCTCCCGGCCGACGCGGCCAAAACGGCTCATTTCTGCTCGATGTGTGGCCCACACTTCTGCTCCATGAAACTCAGCCATGACCTGCGCGCCGGCGACATTCTGGCTGGTCTGGAAGAAAAAGCGCGCGAGTTCCGTGAAGGTGGCTCGGAGATCTACCTGGACCGTCCTGCCGGAGAGCCCGAAGAGGTCACCGCATGACCCGCCCGCTGGGCCGGCTGTATCTGGTCGCCACGCCCCGACCAGGGCAATCCGAGGATGACTTTGTGGCGCGGGTGGAAGCGGCGCTCGACGGCGGCGTGGATACGCTGCAGCTGCGTTGCAAGGCGGACTCTCCGGCGTATGGCGAGGCGCGCGCAGTTATCCGGTTGGCCGGTCGGCTGCGTGACCTGGCGCACGCACGGGGGGTGCCGCTGTTTATGAACGACCGCGTGGACATCGCGGCTGCCAGCGGTGCGGACGGTGTTCACCTGGGTCAGGAGGATCTGCCTCTGAGCTGGGCGCGCGCGCTGGCGCCAGGGGTGCAGGTGGGCCTGAGTACCCACGCTCCGGCGCAGGCGGCGGCGGCTGTCGCGCAGCGACCGGCTTACTTTGCCGTTGGTCCCGTCCACACCACGCCGACCAAGCCCGGACGTGAGGCGACTGGCCTGGAGTATGTCAGACACGTGGCGGCGACCCACGGGGAAGCGCAAACCGGAATTCCCTGGTATGCCATCGGAGGTGTGGATCTGGGCAACGTACAGGACGTGCTTGCTGCAGGGGCCACCCGCATTGCGGTGGTCCGCGCTGTGCTCGACGCCCCTGACCCGGCCAGGGCGGCCGCTGCGTTGTGCTCCGCTCTGGCTGCCCCAGCTGTTCAGGAGGTCGCCGCGTGCAGGTAAATGGCCAACCTCACCCTCACCGCCCCGGCCTGACCCTGCACGCCCTGCTCCGCGAGCTGGATGTGCGCCCCGAGCGGGTCGCGGTCGCGGTCAACGATGACTTCTACCCCGGCGCCCGGGTGCCGGACCGCCCGCTGGAGCCCCGAGACACCATCGAGATCGTCCGCATTATCGGAGGAGGCTGAGATGACGGTTCACCATGACCTTCTGACCATCGCTGGAACATCGTTCCAATCACGCCTGATGCTGGGCACCGGCAAGTTTCCTGATCTGCATGTCATGCGAGATGTGCTGGAAGCCAGCGGCACCGAAATCGTGACGGTGGCCATCCGCCGCGTGGAACTGGGCGCGCCGGGCCATGTGGGGCTGCTTGACGCCCTGGACCTGGACCGCTATCAGCTGCTGCCCAACACGGCCGGTTGCCGCACGGCCGAGGAGGCCGTGCGGGTGGCGCGGCTGGCCCGCGCCGCCACCGGAGTGAGCTGGATCAAGCTTGAGGTTATCCCCGACGCGCGCTGGCTGCTGCCTGACCCGGTAGGTACGCTCAGTGCCGCACGGACCCTGGTGGATGACGGCTTCACGGTGTTGCCCTACATGCAGCCCGACGCTGTACTGGCCCGGGCGCTGGAGGAGGCGGGCTGCGCCACCGTCATGCCGCTGGCGAGCCCTATCGGCAGCGGCCGTGGCCTGCGGACCGGTGAGCTGCTGCGCACCGTCCTGGACGGGGCTGGCGTCCCGGTCGTGGTGGACGCTGGCCTGGGAGTGCCCAGCGACGCAGCCCAGGCCATGGAGGCCGGGGCGGACGCTGTGCTGGTCAACACCGCCATTGCAGAAGCGCGTGATCCGGTGGCCATGGCCCGGGCCTTCGCGCTGGGGGTACAGGCGGGGCGTCTGGCCTTCCTCGCGGGCCGCATGACCGAGCGTGAACACGCTAGCCCCAGCAGCCCGGCGGCTGGCGTACCCCGCCTGCCTGACCCTGAAATGCCCGACCTGACCGGGCCGGTGCACACCCCCGTATGAGCATCATTGTGGTAGGGGGCGGCCTGATTGGCTCGGCTGTCGCCTTCACGCTGCGTGATGCCGGACTGGAAGTCGAGGTGCTCGACGCCCATCTGCCCGGTGCCGGATGGCGCGCGGCAGCAGGCTTGCTCACACCGGACGGTGAACGCCTTGCCGGCACACCGCTGCATGCCAGCGCATTGGAAAGCCTGAATCTCTGGCCGGAATTTGCCCGCAGTCTGGAAGCGCACAGTGGGCAGAGCGTCCACCTGCGAACCGGGGTCTTCCGGCTCGGACCCGTTCCGGAAGTGGGTGAAGGTCCTCACGGGCTGACCCGCTGCACCCCTGGAGAGGGCCGGCTTCATCCGGCCAGTGTGGTGAGCGCGGCCCTGACCGGAGTCAGGGTGACGCGTGCCCGGGTGCTGGCTTTGCGCCCGGACCGCCGGGGCGTCAGCCTTCAGACAGATGCCGGTGACCGGGGGGGCCGGCTGGTGGTGCTGGCGACCGGCGCGTGGAGCAGCGCGTTTGGTCTGGACATCCGTCCGGTTCAGGGGCAAGCCCTGCTGCTGGAGGGAGGAAACGATCACCCGGCGGTGTACGGAACTCGCCGGCGCGGTCACGGGCCACACGGCTATGCGCTGGGACGTCCGGACGGTCTGTATGTGGGAGCCACGGCGCGTCTGTCCGCCTCGGTGCAGCCCGATTCCTGGGCACGCCGCTGGTTGCAGGGCGCCGCACGGACTCTGGCGCCGACCTGCTCCGGTCATGCCGTCCTGAGTCAGCTGGTCGGGCTGCGCCCGGTCACGCCGGACGGTCTTCCGCTGGTGGGTCCGCATCCCACCCTGCCAGGGGTCGTGGTGGCCACTGGTCATGGCCGGCATGGTGCTCTGCTCGCCCCACTGACCGCAAGGCAGGTGCTGGCCCTGGTCCGCCAGGCTCTCCCGGAGGCCGCATGAGCCTCATGCCGGTGGCCCTGACCATCGCGGGGTCCGATTCAGGCGGAGGAGCCGGTATTCAGGCGGACCTCAAGACCTTCGAGGCTCACGGGGTGTACGGCACGTCCGCCATCACCCTGATCACGGCGCAGAACACCCTGGGAGTGCAGGCGGTGCAGACCCTGAGCCCGGACCTGGTCGCCGCGCAGATCAGGTCGGTTCTGGCCGACTTTCCGGTTGCGGCCGTGAAGGCCGGCGCGCTGGGTAACGCTGGGGTGGTGCGCGCGGTAGCTGATGCGCTGCGGGGGCGCGGCCTTCCCCTGGTCGTGGACCCGGTGCTGCTGGCCAAGAGTGGCGACTCCCTCCTGGACCCCCAGGCGGTGGATGCACTGCTCGAGGAACTCCTGCCCCTGGCCACTCTGGTGACGCCTAACCTTCCGGAGGCAGAAGTGCTGTTCGGCGCATACATTCCCTATAACCTGCCGCTGCTTCTCAAAGGGGGGCATGGCGAAGGCGAGACCCTGGTTGACGAGCTTCGTACGCCCCAGACCGGGTTGCGCCTCGAGGCGCCCCGCCAGCACACCCGCCATACGCACGGCACCGGCTGTACGCTCTCGGCTGCCATTACCGCCAATCTGGCGCGGGGGTTGCCTCTGCTGGTCGCGGTAAGCGAGGCCCACGCCTACGTGCAGGCGGCCATACAGGCCGCGCCGGGCCTGGGTTCGGGCCACGGTCCCCTGGGGCATGCTCACGCCTGTAGGGGCCAGATCCGCCGTCTATAAGGTTGGTCTGCCTCCTGGCCGGGCGGTCTTTGTAACCGTAACCTCGCGCTCCATTGTGGCTTCGGGGTACACTGAACCTAACGCCCGTTAGGCAACCCGTGTCTACCCTGGAGGAGTCCACATGTCCCAGACCCTGCCCCCCAATGAAACGGCTGAGCAGCACGCCGCCTTCAACGCCCGCATCGCCCGTGGGGAGAAGATCGAACCCGGCGACTGGATGCCGGCCGAATACCGCCGTCAGCTGATCCGCATGATTTCCCAGCACGCCCACTCGGAAGTGGTGGGCATGCTGCCCGAGGGCGAGTGGATTACCCGCGCCCCTACCCTGAAGCGCAAAACCATCCTGATCGCCAAGGTGCAGGACGAAGCCGGGCACGGCCAGTACCTGTACCACGCGGCCGAAACCCTGGGCGCCACCCGCGAGGAGATGCTGGGCGCGCTGCTGAGCGGCAAGGCCAAGTACAGCAGCATCTTCAACTACCCCACCTACACCTGGGCAGACGTCGGCATGATCGGCTGGCTGGTGGACGGCGCGGCCATCAAGAACCAGACCATGCTGGCAGGCTGCTCCTACGGCCCCTATAGCCGCGCGATGGTCCGCATCTGCTCGGAGGAAACCTTCCATCACAAGCAGGGCAAGGAAATGATCGTCGCCTACGCCCAGGGCACGCCCGAGCAGCGGCAGATGGCGCAGGACGCCCTGAACCGCTGGTGGTGGCCGGCCATGATGATGCTTGGGCCGCATGACGCCGACAGCCCCAACAGCGGCGCGCTGGCCGGCTGGGGAATCAAGCTCAAGAGCAACGACGAGGTCCGTCAGGAATTTATCAACGAGCACGTGCCTGAGCTGCTCGAAGCTGGTCTGACCATCCCCGACCCGGACCTGCATCAGGACGAGCAGGGCAACTGGAAGCACGGCCCGATCAACTGGGACGAATTCTGGGCCGTGATCCGTGGTGAGCAGGGCCTGAACAAGGAACGCCTGAGTGCGCGCCAGCACGCCCATGATGACGGCGCCTGGGTGCGCGAAGCGATGCAGGCCTACGCCGCCCGTCAGGTGGGGCAGGCAGCCGACTGATGACCGGTTCAGGACCCACCTCTCCAGCCGCGTCCGATACCCAGTGGCCGCGCTGGGAGGTTTTCAAGCAGGATGCCCCGGGCCGGCCCTATCAGGCGGTCGGCAGCGTGCATGCGGGTGACCCCGATCACGCCCTTCTCACCGCCCGGAACGTATTTGTGCGCCGCCCGGCCGCCATCAGCCTCTGGACTGTACGCGAGACCGACCTACTGACAGCAACGCCCGAGGAACTCGGCGCCCAGCCGGACCTTCTGACTACCCCTGGCGAGACCGGCACCTATCACGTGGGGATCAAGCGCACCAACAAGCGTTCCATGACGTTCGTGGACCTTGTCGGCACGGTAGAGGCGTCGGGGCCCGGAGACGCACTGAGGCAGGCGCAGCTGATGCATCCGGACGCCCTGACGTGGCTGGTCTTTCCGGATGCTGCGGCCGCCCGGACGGATGACGATCCGGGCACCATCGAGAGCTGGTTCGCGCCCGCCAAGGAAAAAACCTACAAGCAGCAGCAGTATTACGGGGTAATCGGCCGGCACGTGGGCGAACTCAAGCGTGAGGGGCTGATGCCGGGCCGGGCCACCGAGGAAGCCAAGTCATGACCACGACCCAGCCTGAAACCCTGAACCTGACCCCCGAAGTGCGCGCCGCCCTGATCGAGAAGCTCACTGCGCTGGCCGACGACGAGATCATCCTGGCGCACCGTGACAGTGAATGGACCGGTCATGCGCCCATCCTCGAAGAGGACATCGCGCTGGCCAACATTGCGCAGGACGAGCTGGGACACGCCACCCTGTTTCTGGAACTGCGGCGGGAACTCGACGGCAGCGACGCTGATCAGCTGGCGTACTTCCGGGACGCCTCAGAGTACCGCTGCGCACGGCTGGTCGAACTGCCCAGGGGCGACTGGGCCCTGACCATGCTGCGTCAGTTCCTGTTCGATGCCTACGAGGCGCTGTGGCTCGACGCAGCCCGCGGCAGTACGTACGCCCCCCTCGCGGAGGTCGCCGCCAAGGCGGTGCGCGAAGAAAAGTTCCATCTTCAGCACAGTGCCTTGTGGGTCGAGCGCCTGGCACTGGGGACGGACGAAAGCCGCCGGCGCACCGAGCAGGCCCTGAATGGGTTGTGGCCCCATGTCGGTCAGTTGTTCGTGCCGCTGGCCGGGGAGGCGTCGCTGGCAGCGGCTGGCCTCGTGCCGGACTTGGATCAGGTGCGCGTTCGCTGGGAGAACTTTGTGACCTCCCACCTGAGGGGCAAATGCGGTCTGGAGTTGCCGGTCATACCGGAAGGCACCCCGCCCGGCCGGGACGTTCATACCGAGCATCTGTCCGTCCTGCTTTCGGAAATGCAGGCTGTGGCGCGCGCACACCCGAACGCCGAGGTCTGGTAACGCCATGACGGCCCCGCACGTCACGCCCGAACAGGTCTGGGCCGCGCTTGCCACAGTGCCTGACCCGGAAATCCCGGTGGTCTCGGTGACCGATATGGGCATGGTGCGTGACGTGTCGGTAGACGGCGGTCACGTCACGGTCACCTTCACCCCCACCTTTTCGGGCTGCCCGGCGCTGCACGTGATCCGCGAGAGCATAGGCGAGGCCGTCCGTGCGTTGGGTGTGCCCGAAGTGGAGGTCCGCAGTACCCTTACGCCCCCCTGGACCACTGACTGGATTCAGGAGGACGCGCGTGAACGGTTGCGGCAGTACGGCATTGCGCCTCCCGCACCGGCCGGTGACAGCCCGCTGATCACCCTGGAGGCAGACCCCACCCGCTGTCCACGCTGCGGCAGCCTGAACGTCCGCATGACCGCCAGCTTCGGGCCCACGCTGTGCAAACGGCTGTTCGTCTGTGACAGCTGCAAGGAGCCTTTCGAAGGCTTCAAGAGCGTCTGAGGCACCGGACCTTTTTCAACACGGTGGGCCGAGCTTGAAGGGCCCTTTTTTTAAGGAGTTTGCATGACGACCCTGTCCACTGAGATCCTGCGCCCCGCTTCCTACGTGTATGGCACCTGGCATGCCAACGCGGACGGTCAGACCCTCCTTGACCCCGTGTATGGTCGCCCCGTAGCCGTGATTTCCAGCGAGGGTGTGGACTTCGCTCAGGCGTTGCAGTACGGGCGTGAGGTGGGCGGCCCCGCAATCCGCAGGATGACCATGCACGCCCGCGCCCGGGCCCTCCGGGCGCTGGCCACCTACCTGATGGAGCGCAAGGAGAGCTACTACACCCTGAATCTCCTGACCGGAGCGACCCGCCGTGACGGCTGGGTGGATATCGAGGGGGGCATCGGAACGCTGTTCAGCTACGCCAGCATGGCGCGCCGTGAACTGCCCGACGAGCGCTTTGTTCCAGAAGGCAAGGTCGAGCAGCTGGGCAAGGGCGGCACGTTTGTCGCGCGGCACATCCTGGTTCCGCGCGAGGGTGTGTCGGTGCAGATCAACGCGTACAACTTTCCGGTGTGGGGCATGCTGGAAAAGCTCGCTCCTGCGTTCCTGGGCGGCATGCCCAGCCTGGTCAAACCCGCACCGCAGACTGCGTACCTGACGGAGCGGGTCGTGCGCGACATCATCGCCTCGGGGCTGTTGCCTGAAGGCAGCCTGCAACTGGTGACCGGTGATCCCGGCAGCCTGCTGGATCACGTGCAGGAGCAGGACATCGTGGGCTTTACCGGGTCAGCCGCCACGGCGCAGAAGCTGCGGGTGCATCCGAACATCGTGGGGCGCAACGTGCCGTTCAATACCGAGGCCGACAGCCTGAACGCCAGCGTGCTGGGCCTGACCGTGCGTCCGGAAGATCCGGAGTTCGCCCTGTTCGTCAAGGAAGTCGCCCGTGAGATGACCGGCAAGGCCGGGCAGAAGTGCACCGCCATCCGCCGGCCCCTGGTGCCGCGCCACATGGTCGAAGCTGTGGTTGCCGCGCTGCGTCAGGAACTCAGCAAGGTCACACTGGGCGACCCTGCCCGGGACGACGTACGGATGGGCGCCCTGGTCAGCATGGATCAGCGCGAGCGCGTGCGGGAGACCCTGCAGGCCCTGCAGAAAGAAGCGCGCATCGTCATCGGTGGTCAGGAGCGTGAGTTGCTGGGCGGAGACCGCGAGAAGGGAGCATTCCTGGACCCGACCCTGCTGCTGTGCGATTCGCCGCTGACTGCCACAGGGCCGCATGAGCTGGAAGCGTTCGGTCCTGTGGCCACGCTGATGCCGTACGACACCCTGGAGGAAGCGGCCCTCCTGGCCCGTATGGGCCGGGGTTCACTGGTGGCCAGCATCGTCACGCATGACCGCACGGAAGCCACCGAACTGGTCATGGGCATGGCAAGTGCGCACGGCCGCCTCTTGATCCTGAACAGGGTCAATGCCAAAGAAAGCACCGGGCACGGCAGCCCCCTGCCGCAGCTTAAGCACGGCGGCCCAGGTCGTGCCGGGAGCGGTGAGGAGATGGCCGGCATAGCGGGCATCAAGCACCACATGAACAAGGTGGCCGTTCAGGCTGACCCGACCATGCTGGCCACCATTACGCGCGAGTACGTGCCGGGGGGCGAGGTGCGCGAGGACGGCGTGCATCCCTTCCGCAAGTCCTTTGATGAAATCCAGGTTGGTGACAGCCTGCTCACGCACCGCCGCACGGTTACCGAGGCGGACATCGTGAACTTCGCGAATGTGTCGGGCGACCACTTCTATGCCCATGTGGACGAGATTGGCGCCAGGGAAGGAATTTTCGGCCGTCGGGTAGCGCACGGGTACTTCCTGCTCAGCGCAGCAGCCGGACAGTTCGTCAGTGCGGCGCCCGGCCCGGTACTGGCGAATTACGGCTTGGAGAACCTCCGGTTCGTGGAGCCCGTCGGGATCGGCGATACCATCCGCACCCGCCTGACCTGCAAACGCAGGATCCGCAAGGATCTGCGCCCAGGCGAGACCCGCGCGACAGGTGTGGTCGAGTGGCATGCCCAGATCACCAACCAGAACGACGCTCTGGTGGCGACCTACGACATCCTCACGCTGGTAGAGCGGGCGCGTGATGCGTTCGATCCGCAGCCGGAGCCCCTGACGCCACTTGGGGAAGCCAGCTCCGCTGAGGCCTGACCAGTCTGTCGTGGTGGCGGACGTCCAGTCTGGGCGTCCGCTTGTTCATGCCGGGCACTGCCTTTCCCAACGGGGGTCTCTAAAGAAGAGCCTTATCCGGTCCGATGAGAAGTCCGCGGGAGGCAGGCTAGGTTGTGCCTGGATGGTCCATGCGGAAGACCTGCACCCCGCGCCACAGAGGGGAAGCAGTCAGTAGGCAGGAGTGGGACCAGTGTGACACTGGGACCGGACCACAGGGCGCCGAAGTGAGACTGGCACCACCGGTCCGAGGGGTCCAGGAGGGTTCATGAACGTAACAGACCTGATGCAGACGTATTTCGGGGACGCGGAGACCGAACAGCTGGGCCGCGCCGCAGGTCTTGACCTGCTTTCTGCGCAACGTGCCCTGGGTGTGGGAGTGCCGCTGACCCTGGATGCTCTGGCTGATCACGCCGCCTCTCCAGCAGGTCAGACGCATGTCGCTGAAGCTATCGACAATCTGCCGCGCTTTGGCAGTGTGCAGGAGGCTCTTGCCGAGGCCGACGGGGCTGCCAATCTGCAACAGGCCGGAGAGTTTCTGAGCCCGGTGCTTCTGGGGGGCCAGGACGAGCGGATTGCCGCGGCGGCCACCGCCTCGGCAGGTCCGGCAGCATCGCCCGACGGAGTTCGGCGCCTGCTGCAGATGACCCTGCCGCTTCTTCTGAGCTTTCTGGCCCAGCGGGGGCTGGGACGGACGAACATGGGCCTGCTGCGCGACCTGCGCGGCGGTGTACCTGGGGCGGCCACTGACGCTGCCCCTGTCATGACTGCCAGATCAGTGCCACAGGCGGCCCCTGCTCCAGTGGCAGGAGTTTTGAGCGCCAGCGTCCTGCTGGACCACATGAAGGCGCAGTTCAGCGGTCAGAACGCAGAGCGAATCGGTGCGGCGGCCGGGTTTGGAGGCGGCGCACAGCGGGCCACGCTGACGACCCTGCCGGTGGTCCTCAATGCCCTGGTCAACAAAGGCCGGACCGAAGCCGGGGCGGCGGATCTGATATCCCAGGCCCGCAGTTACTTGCATCTGACAGACGCCGACGGGAATCTCGACCTCTCATCGCTCGATGACCCGGCTGAAACAGGACGCCTTGAAGTTCAGGGACGCGGCCTGCTGACGGGCCTCTTCGGTAACGTCAATGAGATAACTGGCCGCCTGGGAACTGCCCTGGGCGGAAGTGGAACCAGTGCGGGGCGGCTGCTGTCATTGGTCACGCCACTTGCTCTGTCGCTGCTGGGCAGACGGGCTCAGGCGGCAGGTCTGAATGCTGAAAGGCTCAGCGCCGTACTGGGAGGGCTGAGCGGGAGTAGCCTGGCTGGTCTGCTTCCAGCTGGACTTACGGGTCTGTCCTCCCTGTTGGGCAACGCCTCCGCGGCCGCGGTTGCTGCCGCGCCTGCAAGCAGCGCTGCGCCTATCCACACAGCTCCGGTGGCGGCATCTACACCTGCTTCACACGGAAGCTCAACCTCTACGACCAGCACTGACACGGTTGCTGTGTCCCGTCGGCGTGGCTTTCCCTGGTGGCTTATTCCCTTGCTGCTTCTCGTGCTGCTTGGCGGATACTGGCTCTTGCAGACTCGTCAGGGCACCACGACCCGCAGCACCACCGATACAGCAACGACGACCGGTGCCATCACAACAGACGTCGTGGTCGAGAGTCCGGTGGCCGGCTCGACGATACCCGCTGCTCCCTTTACGATGCGTGGAACTGCTCCGGCCAGCACAACAGTATCCATCCGTGAGGGAGAAGAAGAGGTTGCCCAGGCCACGGCTGACCCAGAGGGCCGCTGGAATACGGACATGCTTATGCCTGCTCCCGGAGAGCACACCTACTCTGTCCAGGCGGGAGATGCTTCCAGTGAGGTGCGGGTCAACGTGGTTGACGCCGCTTCCATCAGCACAAGGTCAAATACCGATACCGGCACGGAAACCGATGAGACGGACACGGCGGCTGACGACTCGGCTCAGTCAGACTCTGCCGGTCAGAGTCAGGACGGAGATACGGAAACTCAATCCTCTGCCGATACCACTGCAGGAACAGCGGCGCCCATCACCCCTGCTGAGTCGCAGGAGTTCGAGACGACAGATCCTGCGGGTGAGGAAACGTCAGATTCTGTGCAGCCGGCTGGCACGGGCGACATGACTGTTATTGGTCCAGCCACCGGAACCACGCTTCCGGCGGGAGGTTTTACCCTGCGTGGCACGGGCGCCCAGGGCCAGGAGGCTGAACTGTTCGAGGATGACACGAGCCTGGGGCGGGTCACGGTAGGGGAGGACGGCCGCTGGAGTTTTGATGTGCCGAGTCCGTCTGCCGGGCCCCACACCTACAGCCTTCGGAGCCAGGACGGGAACGAAATCGCCAGCGTGCGGCTCACGACCAGCGCAGCTACGGCTGGTGCCGCGACTGCGGACTGCACGGAAGACTTCAGCCTCAGCATTGCGGATGGACAGACGGTCAGTGAGCCGT
>NC_012527.1:0-12500 GCF_000020685.1 Deinococcus deserti VCD115
GAGAGCTCAGCATCTCCCACGACAGGACTGGACTTCGCCCGCGGTGTGGCATGGATACTGCGTCTGCTCCCAAAAACCAACCGCCCCAATCATGGTTTGAAGCTTTTCAATGGCTTGGTACAGGTGCCTCAGGGTCTCTGCGCGCGCTGTTCTTTCCGGAAAGAACAGGAACGTTCTTCCGGGAAAGCGGTATGGTGCAGACGATGATCACAGCGACCGTGTTCAACCACGCGGGTGGTGCAGGCAAGACCAGCATCGTCCGCGACGTCGGTTATGAATTGGCCCGCCAGGGCCAGCGCGTTCTGGTAGTGGACCTCGATCCACAGGCCAACCTCACCGCATGGCTGGGTGTGGTTGACGTGCAGATGGAGCAGACGGTGTATCAAGTCGCCACAGAAGGTGCTGAGCTTCCAGAGCCTGTCGCCGTTCACGGACTTCACCTGATCCCTTCGCAGGTGGATCTGGCCCTGGCTGAGACTGGAATGCTGGGTGTGCCCGGCTCCCAGCTGTTTTTGCAACAGGCGCTGCGTACAGTACAGGACCGGTACGATCTGGTCCTGGTCGACAGCCCACCGAGTGTGGGGCAGCTGGCGATTCTTGGGGCTGCGGCAGCTGACCGGCTGATTGTGCCGGTCCCGACCCGAACCAAGGGACTGAATGCGCTGCCCGGCCTGCAGAAGGCCACCAACCTGTACCGCCGCCTGCGGCCGGAACTGGCGATGGGACTGTATGTGCCGACCATGTACGACGCGCGTCGTACCCACGACCGCGAAGTGCTCGCGCTTCTGCGTCAACACCTGAGCCCGTTGGCTGAGCCGGTGCCTGAGCGGGCAGCGGTGTGGCTCGACAGCACCATGGCTGGGGAGCCTGTGGGCGTCTATAAAGCGGGGTCACCTGCCCATCAGGATGTCCTGCGCCTCACAGATGAAGTGGCCCGGTCGCTTGGGCTCAAGGTGAACGCATGACCCGTAAGCGCCCCACCATGCCTGCCGGTCTCGACGCGATGCTGGGCGCAACGGCACAGGCCATGCAGAATACTCTGGCCACAAGAGCTCTGCCCGTAGACGCGTTGACCCCCGGCCGCCAGCAACCACGGCGAACATTCGATCAACCAGCACTGGAGGCTTTGGCAGACAGCATACGCGCAGAAGGGGTGCTTCAACCTCTGCTGGTCCGCCCGGTTGCAGGCGGCCACGAGATTGTTGCCGGTGAACGGCGCTGGCGCGCTGCGCAGCTCGCCGGGCTCAGGGAAGTCCCGGTCTTTATTCGCGAACTCGATGACCGTCAGGCTCTGGCAGCAGGACTGATGGAAAACCTGCAGCGTCAGGACCTCAACGTGATGGACGAGGTCGACGCGAAGCTGACCCTCGTCGCCCTTACCCTTGGCCTGGAGCGGGACGCGGCCCGTACCCGGGTGATGCAGTTGCTCCGCGAGGAGGCTGGGCCAGATCACACGCTGCTGGAGGAGTTGTTTCGGCCACTCGGCGAGAGCTGGACTGCATTCGCCAAAAACAAGCTGCGGGTGCTGAACTGGCCGGCACCAGTGGTCGAGGCACTGCGCAAAGGTCTGCCACGCACCCTGGCGTCTCTGATTGTCTCTGCGCCCGAAGCGCATCACCCCGCGTTACTGAAGCTGGGCCTCGCTGGAGCGACACGTGAACAGCTGCAAGCTGAGATCAGCCGGTTGCCTGGGCCAGAGGTCAGCCGAAGTGATCCAGCCAGTGTGCTGGCGCGGAAACTGTCCAGCCGCCGCTTCCTGGCAAGCCTGACGCCCGACGCCCGCAAGGCATTGGACCGCTGGATTGCCAAAATGCCGGCAGAACTACGTACTCTTCTGGATGACTGACGGTCTGTTCTTTCCGGAAAGAACAGGTGAAAAATGGGCTTCACTGCAGTTCGAGCCCGACTGCTACCTGATGCGGGTGACCGAGCCGGTACGGTCCCCCGCGCTTTTCGGCCACAGAAGGCGAAAGTCAGGTAGCACAAATCCGGGTGCTCGACACTGATGACCGTCGCGCGCCGGAGCTGTCTGCGGCGTGCTGGTATGGTAAGTCAATGTCCGGAACCGATGAGTCGTCCACCATTGAACCGTTCGACGATCTTCTGCAGGAAATTCGTGTCCTGCTTTCCGGCTCACAGGTTCTGACCGCTTTTCTGGTAACTCTGCCGTTCAGTAGCGGCTTTGCGCGTCTGGATGCCACAGAACGCAACGTTTACGCAGCGACGTTTCTGGCAGCACTCCTCAGCCTTGTTTTGTTCGCAACGCCCGCCGCGTATCACCGTCTGGTGTGGCCCGTTCCGAATAGGAGGCGCTTCAAACAGTTGGGAACCAAGCTCGTGGTCGTCGGCCTGATACCGTTATCAGCCTCCTGGATCCTGGCCACACATCTGGTGCTGGGCGAGGTGCTCAACAGCCGCTTATCCAATGTCATTACAACGTTTGTGGCACTTGTCATTGGGGCCCTGTGGTGGGCGTGGCCGCTGATCAGGCGTACGCGCATGGAGGGACAGAGCAGTCAGCAACGGGGGTAGAAAACACTTGCCTTCACCGAGCACGAAACACGCCTGTCAACCTTCTCCGATGCTTAGTCCGGTGCACCAACTCGATTCCCCAGTTCTCAGAATAAGCGTCACGTCTCATGTCATGAAACACGACCATCAGGCACCACTCGGGTGATTCACGACGGTTCATACAAGGAGAACACTATGACCAACACAGCTTCCCGCCGATTTGACAACCGCGTCGTACTGGTGACTGGTGCCGCTGGAGGCATCGGTCGCGCCGTTGCCGAGCGCTTCGCCAGCGAGGGCGCACGTGTTGCCGTCAATGACATACAGGTCAACGCCGTTCGAGAAGTCGTGGGGTCTATCACGGCGTCAGGTGGTTCGGCGCTGGCTGTACCTGCTGATGTCGCGGACGCCTCGCAGGTCGACCACATGTTCACGCAGATCGAGTCGACCTTTGGATATGTCGATGTGCTGTACAACAACGCTGGCCTGATTGATACCGCGCGGCACTTTCTGGAGGCAGACGAGGCGTGGTGGGACCGTATCATCCAGGTCAACCTGAAAAGTGTCTTTCTATGCTCACATCGGGCCGCCCGCACCATGGTCCGGCGTCGGAGGGGCGTGATTATCAGCACCTCGTCAGGCGGCGCAACGCGCGCGCACCGCGGAAATGTCGCCTATGACGCAACGAAAGGGGGAATTGAAGCCATGACGCGCGCCATGGCCCTGGATCTGGCGCCCTATGGTGTGCGGGTGAACGGCGTGGTGCCGGGTTTCATCAACACCTATGGCCTCACAGACGAACAGTTGCGAGTCCGGGAGAAGACCGTTCCGCTGGGCCGCTACGGTGTGGCTGAGGATATGACGGGAGCAGCCCTGTTCCTTGCATCTGATGACGCCGTGTATATAACTGGTCAGTTTATTTCGGTAGACGGTGGGGTGCTGGTGCAGCAGCGGTCCGCAAACGTGGATACCTTCCCTGTGGAAGGCTTCCCGGTGGTCGAGGCCGACCTGTTGTGACACACCAGGCGATGCACGCCGACGTTGCCATCATCGGCGCGGGAATCATTGGTGCCGCAAGCGCCTGGCGACTCGCACAGCGCGGCCTGAAGGTCCTGGTGCTTGAACAGGGTAGCCCAGCCGGAGGATCGACAGGGAAAAGCGCTGCTGGCGTCCGTGCACAGTTTGCCACTCCAACAAATATCCTGCTTTCGCACTACAGCATTCAGGAATACGCCGAGTTGCCACAGTCGGGCTACCACGCAGGAGGTTATCTTTTGCTGATACCAGACACGCAGTGGGCCGCACACCAGAAAAGTGTCGCCCTGCAACAGCAACTGGGAGTGCCTACACAGGTGCTGACGCCTGCGCAAGCGCAACTCCATACGGTGTTCGACCAAGCTGGCCTGGGCGGTTGCACCTTTTGCAGCACCGACGGGTCTGTCGACGCGCACGGGCTCACCATGACCTATGTCTCTCAGGCGCGCGGGGCAGGCGCACGCTTCCTGTTGGACACGCCTGTGACCCATATCCGGCAGCAGGGGGAATTGTGGCTGCTCTCTACGCCGGCAGGAACTGTGCAAGCCCGCCTAGTCCTGAATGCGGCAGGCGCCTGGGCAGGTGAGGTGGGTACAAAGGCTGGACTGAATATCCCTGTTCAACCTGCCCGGCGCATGGTGTTTACCACCGGTCCTGTGAAACTGCCCAAACCACTGCCCATGGTGTTTGATCTGGACAGTGGCGTATGGCTGCGCTCTGAAGGCGAACGGCTGATCATGGGGCGTGCAGACCCCTCAGATGTGGGCTGGCAGGAAGGCATGGACTGGAGCTGGCTGGAACCTACCCTGGAGGCGGCTATTCAACGGTTTCCCTGGCTCGAAACCGCCACGCTTGACCGCAAGGCAAGCTGGTGGGGCTATTACGAGGTCACGCCAGATCACCAGGCTATCGTGGGAAAAATGCCGGGTGTGGACGGCTGGCTCAATGCGTGCGGCTTCTCTGGGCATGGCGTGATGCACGCCGCTGCCATCGCAAGGGTGGTGGCACAGGAGGCGGTAGGGGAGACCCCCTTCATTGACATTGACCCGCTGCGGTACGACCGGTTTGCTCAAGGCCACCGTGGGATGATGGATATTCAGGTGTGACGGCAAATTGACATCCATCCAGCACAGGTCAAGCCTACCGTTAGGCACCACACCGCCGCTTCAGTCCACGATGAAGAGGGTGGCACCCTGAGGTGCAGACGAGCGGTGGGCTTCCGCACCGTCCGCAACCTGGTAACTCATTCCGGCAGTCAACGTAAAGCTACGGCCATCTTCCAGTGTCGTCTCCAACTGCCCATCCAGCACCAGGAGGATATGCCCTTTGGTGCACCAGTGATCGGCCACGTATCCGGCCACGTACTGCACCCTGCGAACCCGTATGTCGCCAAAGAGCCGGGTCCGCCAGTAGGCCACGCCCTGTTCGCCGGGATGGGTCGTTTCCTCAACCGCTGCCCAGTCGGTCGTACCAAAGGGAATATTCTGCATGTGCATCGTTCCAGCGTATTCCTTTTCGGACCCGGCCTCAGGTCCTGCCTGCGGCCCCAGACTTGTCCCTGGGGCCGATCAGGAATGGCAACCGTCGTGCCGGATCCTCAGGTTCTTTCTTTTATAGGCATTTACTCAACTCTTCACAAATCGCAAATAGCTCATCAAATGGTTTGCCATGGAATGAGTTTTCCTTTCATAGCCGTTGCTACCGCTTCTGTCAGAACGCATGAAGGTTGGGAGCTATGTTGATGTACTTCTACTGCCTTCCCCAAGGAATACAGTCAATGCCAGACAGGTTCAGCGTTCTGGGGTCACCACTCGCTCGTTCTGTGAGGCACTCATCACATGCATATGTCACCGTTTAACGTCTTACCGTTGAAAGCTGCTTTCCTGGCCAATCTCGATACACTGGGCTACCGCGAGATGACGACCATTCAGCAGAGGAGCCTTCCGCATGTCTTAAAAGGACGTGACCTGCTTGCCCAGGCCGAGACTGGCAGTGGAAAAACAGTTGCCTTTGGCATCGGCATTCTGCACAGGCTTGATCCAGCGCGGCTCAAGGTACAGGGTCTGGTGCTGTGTCCCACACGCGAACTGGCTGACCAGGTGGCCAACGAATTGAGGCGTCTGGCGCGCGGCGAAGGCAACATCAAAGTGCTGACTCTTACCGGCGGCGTACCTCTGCGCCATCAGGTGACTTCCCTTGAACATGGGGTGCATATCGTAGTGGGTACCCCTGGACGCATCCGTGATCATCTCGCCCGGGGCAGCATCAACCTGGAGGATGTGCACACCCTGGTGCTGGACGAAGCGGACCGTATGACCGACATGGGCTTTTATGATGAGATGGCCAGTATTGTCTGTGCCTGCCCCAGAACGCGTCAGACCCTGCTGTTTTCAGCCACCTATCCGGACAACATCAAGCAGACCACCGCAGAGTTCCTGAACGATCCTGTGGAAGTGGTCGTGGACGCACAGCACACAGCCACTCAGATCAAGCAGCTATTCTATGAAATCGGTTTCGACGAACGTGATGCGGCCATCGGGCGCCTGCTCAATCATTTTAAGCCGCTCTCAACGCTGGTCTTCTGCAATACCAGGGTGCATTGCCGGGAGCTTGCCGAAGAATTGCAGGCCCAGGGCTTTTCGGCCCTGGGCCTGCACGGTGACCTTGAGCAACGCGAACGTGACGAAATCCTGGTGCTGTTTTCTAACCGCAGCTGTTCCGTACTGGTTGCCACGGACGTCGCCGCGCGTGGTCTCGATATTTCGCGGCTGGACGCAGTGATGAATGCCGACGTGTCCAGGGATACAGAAGTGCATGTCCACCGTGTCGGTCGAACAGGTCGTGCCGGAGAAGCAGGCCTGGCCCTGACACTATGCTCGCCGAACGAGAAAAAGTGGGTCAGCCTGATCGAGGACTATCAGAAGACCACTGTCCAGTGGGCGAATCTCGACGACCTTGACTCAGAGACTGCTGAAACCTCGCCTGCTCCAATGGTCACGCTATGGATCATGGGCGGCAAAAAGGACAAGCTGCGCCCAGGTGATGTGTTGGGTGCCCTTACCGGCGACGCAGGTTTACTTAGGGAGCAGGTGGGCAAGATCACCGTAAGTGAATTCATGACTTATGTGGCGATTGACCGGATCGTAGCCGACCAGGCTTTCCAGCGCCTGACCAGAGGCGGGGCGCCAGGCCGTAATGTGGGCGCCTTTAAGGGCCGCAGCTTCAAAATGCGGCTCATCAAAGTCTAGGCCCGCATCACAAAGACCTGTCAAAGGAACTGTGCCGACGTATCAAGCAGGAGGCCGGTACTCATGAACCAAGCTATGAGCTGTACCGCTCATGGCTCAGCCTGACGCCGCTGTAGAACAGTTCGCGTGAGTCACGGTTCAGCGTACGCAGAATTTCCCAACTTAAAATCTCAATTTCAACCATGCTGACGTGTTCCAGTTGCCCTTAATTGACTCGAGCCGCGTACCCAGAATCCCTCAGTGGGCACGATCGATTGCCTCACTTGGCACGACTGAATCCCTCAGTTGGCACGAAGCAATCCCTCAATGAACCCGAGCATTTCCCTCACTTGGCACGAGCGTTTGCCCCTAAATCACCTCAGTAAGCACGATAGAGGAGGGAGCAGGGGGCCTTTCTGAAAAAGCTGATCTACTCTGCATTTAAGGCGTATACAACATATTGAATGGCCATTCTCGAGATGACCAAGGAGTAGTTCCCAGGAAAGACACCGTTCGTGCCGACTGAGGGATTCAGTCGTGCCAAGTGAGGCGAGATCTCATGCCGACTGAGGCTTCTGTTCGTGCCGACTGAGGGAAATCATCGTGCCAACTGAGGGATCCGGTCGTGCTCACTGAGGGATTTTGGATCAAATAGTCCGTCTGGCACGACAGTAGCCTGCTCGTGTTGCCCTCGTTTGTTGATCATCATTTCTTTTAATAGAGATTGATATGATCACCTCAAACATGGATAAGCCGTCGGACCTGAGGATCTTCGAGATGGACCTGACGCGGTCAGGCATTATCAGCGTTCAGCGGGACATGCCGACCGAGCTTACCTCCTGGGTTTCTGACTATTCCATCAGTGGCAACCACTACCGCGTCGAAGCTACAGCCCGGTACGGCCGACCTCACGGCACTGATAACGACGTCATGGTCGCTCTGCAAAGCCTGTTTCTCCGTAATGGCTGCCCGGAACATAACCGTGTGTCACTTACGGCCAATCAACTGCTGCTTCAAAGCTATGGGCGTAACACCAGCAAGGACTACCAGAATTTGCGCGCCTCACTCATGCGTCTGGCTGGAACCAACTGGACGCTGTATCAGAACGCCACAGACCCCAAGACTCGGCGCACCAAAGGCATTACCACAACGAATTTCATGTTCACACTGGAAATGGAGGACCACAGCGCCAGTGATCATGACTTCAGCCACCGTGACCTTGACGACAGCAGTCACATCATCGTGAAGTTCGCCGATACGTTCGCGCAGTCCATCCGGCTAGGCTTCTTCCAGATGCTGGATGTTCACCTGATGCAGCGGCTTGGGCACACCAACGCCCGAAGCCTTTACCGCGTCATCCAGGGGCACCGCATCCAGCCTGACGGTTCCCTTGCGCCGAGTCTGGACCTGCGACTCGCCGACTGGATGAGCGCATGTGGTCTTGAAACAGACCGCCTCGATAATGCCCGCCGCATCCTGGACGCCGCGCACAGACGTCTCCTGGACGAGGATTTCCTACAGGATGTGGAGCTTACCGGCCGGGGACGGAATGCCACGCTGCACTACGCTTTTCAGGGTGTACCAGAGCCTTCCCAGGTAGAGCAGCTGATGGCCCACCGCGTCACACGACCGGTCGCGGAAACTCTTGCCGCAGATTATCCCGAGCGCGTTACGCCGGCGATTAGCGTGATCGAAGAACGCCTTAAAGGTGGGTGGCGGCCACGATCGGTCAGTGCTGCCCTGGTGGACGCGATTCGAAACCCGGAAAAGTGGGGGTATACGCCTCCGCCTTCAAGGCACGGGCCGAAAGCCGCTTCAGTGCCACAACCTGCGCTGCACAGTCCACAGGAGGCAGAACCGCTGACGACCCCACGGGAGACAGCACGAACCCTTCTGCGCCTGCGCCTGGGCCGCGATTGCTCCCTCTTTGCCCAGCATGAGATCGACCAGCTGTCCGACGCTGGCATGCAGGCGTTGATTGAAGCACTCCACAGACCCAAGGAAGAGGGCCTTCCGCTCGTCAGCAGCATCCTTAACCACGTCACGCTGTAAGCACCACCTATGCTGCCCGCTTTTAACTTCTTGGCAGCCCCGTTATTTTTTTTGAGGCCGGTTGGTTGTAGTCACTGCATGGTCAGCAGGTAAAAGCGTGAGTTTGATCTTTGGACGAGTTCTGCAGCAGAATGCAACTTAACGGATCACCGCCTGCAGCCAGCTGGGAGGAGAAAAGCCATACGCAGGGGCTCGTTCCATTCCTGACCTCAGGACCTGTCAAAACTCTGGACCGCTTCAAATAAGTTTCCGGATAACCCATCACCATTCTTCCAAATCCACCCACTGGTTAAGCTTTTTCGCAGGATCGACGCAGAACGCGATCGGTATCCTCAGGGTATGAACACACGCTGGGTGATCGTAGGGTTGAGTCTGATGATCGCCGGTGGCATGAGAACAGTGGCGATCCAGATTCCGGGAACCAAAGTCGACTACTTTGCTGCCCAGGATTCGGTCACCACCGACAACCGTGGGATGGTCCGGATTTTTGAGGTCAACGACACCACTGGCGAAACATTCGTGCGATTTGCCTGCGAGGGACGGGTAATGCAGGCATATTTCCATGGGAAGAATCCGCTCCTGACTCCCAGGGCCCGGGAAATAGAGCTGTATCCCCTGGTGGTGTACCAGGTGGATAGCCAGCAGCTCAAAACCTTAAAGGCATCGGGGACGCTGGATGAAGGTGGGACCCCGGCGCTTGATTCACTGGCATTCGAAAACGACGAGTTGGTGGTGGAGGCGTTCCGTAACGCGGGCGAACGGGTCATCCTGCGCATTCCGCGTCTGGGGATGTCAGAACTCACTTTTACGTTTGCTGTGAAAGGTTTTCGTGAGGGGCTCAGCCGGATCAAGCCCTGCTGAAGGTGCCAGGGGCAGACCTGCAAGGTGTCCATGAATCTGAAGGATCAGCTGGGGGAATGCACGACCGGCACGTTAAACACATTGCCTTGGGCATCCCAGTTCTTCTGGTGGTGCAGTCTTCAGCCAGTCACCTTGTCATGCTGGTCAGCAAAGCTCGGTTATACGAAAACGAAAGTGGGCAGGGCAGCTTCGCCCTCCCCACTCTTCTGCAGTTTCTTCAGAAGTCTTGGGCTGTACCGGGCATTTTCTTTGATGTCACCACGAGCCAGCCTGCTCCTAATGCTGCGGCAAGCACGGAAGCCATAAGGACGCCGAGTTTCGCCTGGGTCAGGAGGGCTACATCTTCGAATGCCAGGTTCGACACGAACAGGCTCATGGTAAAACCAATCCCCGCCAGAATGCCGGCCCCCACCATGTGAAACCACGTGACGCGTCGGGGGAGAGAGGCCACGCCACTCCGGACTGCCAGCCAGGCACCTCCGACCACACCAAGGGGCTTGCCAAGCAACAGGCCCAACATCACTCCGTACGAGATGGCACCGAAGCCGGCGCCGCTTACAGAGACGCCGGCATTGACGAGTGCAAAGATCGGCAGGACCGCGAACGTCACGAACGGATGCAGAGCATGTTCCATTCTGTGCAGTGGACTCTGTGATCGCTCAAGCAGGTCCTCCAGATCCCTGAGGCGTGCACCCACGACTTCACTTCGTCCAGGCCGTGCGGCGTCAGTCAGGGAAGCCAGGTACTGGCTTGGATCCGGCTTGCGAATCGGCACCGTAAAGGCCAGCATGACCCCCGCGATGGTGGCGTGCAGGCCCGACTTCAGAACGAAAAACCAGAGCAGAATGCCCAGCACAGCGTAGACTTTCATGCTTGGCGCGCCCTTTAGACCGGCCAGGAGAGCCACACCCCAGGTCAGTGCTGCAAGCGCCAGGAAGGTGAGATTCACGCTTTCGGTATAGAAGAGGGCTATGACAAGGACTGCGCCCAGATCGTCTACGATGGCCAGGGCCGTCAGAAAGACTTTAAGACCGAGTGGAACCCTGGAGCCAAGCAAGGCAAGGACACCAAGTGCAAAGGCAATATCTGTTGCCATCGGCACACCCCAGCCGGAGGCACCGAGACCACCGGCATTGAGAAGGTAATACAGCGCCCCAGGCAGCAGCATGCCTCCTGCAGCAGCAGCAACTGCAAGCGTGGCCCGGCGCCGCGACGCCAGTTCACCAATCAGGAGTTCTCGTTTAATTTCCAGTCCGACAAGCAGAAAGAACACCGCCATCAGACCGTCGTTGACCCAGTGTTCCAATGACAAATCCAGCGCTGCGGTCCCGGCGGACAGTGCAAGGTGCGTATGCTGCAGCGTGAAGTACACGTCGCGCCACGGCGAGTTGGCCCAGATAAAGGCCATGATCGCGGTCAGGACCAGGAGCAGGCCCGCGAAGGACTCACTGCGGACAAAACGTACGAAAGGAGATTGGGGGAGAGGGGGAAACGCCATACAGCCTCCAGAAAATAGAAAAGGTGAAGTCCATTGTGCGGACTCCACCAGGTCAGCGTGTGGCCGCTGTCACCTGCCGCGTTCACGGCATACTTTCCATCAACAGTAACATGCCAGCGTTTTCCGCCGAAAGGTCTGCCAGTCAAGAACGGCAAGTTGGTCCAGTGGCCTGGCAGCCATGATCCTTTCCGAAGCCCCACAACGAGAAGTGGAATGCGCTGCTCCCGTGCGCGTAGATTCCGGCCTGTAGATCAGACTCAACAAAGGCATTCAGGCGAACGGCTACCAAGCTGCGCTGTGCATCTGGTTGAGCCGGGATGTGATCAGGCGTGTCCAGAAGGCTCGTTCAAAGGAATTCTATATCGAATGTCTGTCGTGCTTTTGCTGGTCGCGCGGCCTTAAAGGAAAGCTTTTCCATCCTCTGGCGCAGTCGGATCGTCGGAACGTCCGGCAGGCGTGAGGACAGCCGTCGGAGAATGGCGATTCGGAATTCTGCAGGCTTGTTGTTCTCAGGCGATCAGTAATTCATGCCACAGGACCAGTCGTTGGCGTAAGCCCAATGAATATCGATTTGTGCTGTTCGCGGGTGCTTGATAAAAGTGGTGCGCTCTGGAACCGGGTTAGTAAAAAAGCCGCTCGTAAAGACCAGAAGCCCTGTCTGCGCGTTGTAGCGATAGGTTCCGCCTTTGCCCATATAGGTATATGTACCGTTGGTCTTCAGGGTCAAGGTTCCCCTGGGCACGTCGTTTCGGGTTCCGTTTATTCCAGGGCGTTCTAACCAGCAGGAATAGCTCCCGCCCATCAATGGTCCTCCGGGCTTGGCATCCGGGGTCTTCACCGGCGCCGGCGCTGCTTTCGGTGGCTGATAGGTGCGAAGAAATTCGGTCAGCGGTTTAAGGCCAGTGCTGTGGGGACTTGTGGCGAGAGCAGACAGGGCTTGACCAACGAGGGTCCGCTGCCCCCGTTGTGCGGCAGCAAAGGCATCCAGAAGGTCGAGAAAGGCCCTGTCAGTTTCGCTCTGGGCAGTCTGCTTCAAAGCTGATCGTGCAGCGTCAATCTGTATCTTTGCTCCCTCTGGATTCTGGTTGCGCAGGTTATACAGAATCTGTTCGACATGCCAGTTGGTACTGAACATGCCAGTCGATGGACGTGTAGCTTTCCAGAGGCGCTCAGCTTCGTTCAGGGCTGCGCCCATACTCTTGACTGTGCTGGCATTCAGCGGGCTGCTGGGTTGTGGCCCAACGGGTTGAGTCGCCGGCTTTGGCGCATCTTGCGAGGGCGCAGGTGAGGCGGCAGCACGGACGTAAGCCGTAATC
>NC_012528.1:300000-396459 GCF_000020685.1 Deinococcus deserti VCD115
TCACCCTGGTGGACCAGTGGGCGGTGGGGTGTGCATTGATCCCGCAGGACGGCGGGTTCAAGAGTGTGCTCAGCATCTGGCCTATTGGATGAAGCGAACTCCTCTGAGTGGCCCGGGGCATCCGGACGCACCCACCGGGAACATGACCCGCTTGCCTCAATCGAGGATGCGTTTCAGGTGCAGGTAGATCTCGAACCAGTCCTGCTTGTCGCGCGGGCGCTTGCCACGCAGTTCGATGCGGGCCAGGGTGCGTATCCAGTCGGGCGTGAGCTGCGCGCCCAGAGCCGGATCAGCGATGAGGTCCGCCAGACCTTGCGGAAGGGCTCCGGCGGTCTGATCGCCATAGAACTCGACCCCTTCAAGCAGATCGTGGACAGTAATGCCATACGTGCTTGCTAAGGACTGGAGCGTCTCCAGGCTGGGGTTGGTGCGGCCGCGCTCAAGGTCACTGAGATACGGGACACTGATCTGGGCGGCACCGGCAATGTCTTTGAGGCGTAATCCTCGTTCCTGGCGGAGTTCACGGAGTCGCTCGCAAAGTTTCATATGTCCTCAGCTTAAACCCTTCCCTGCGTTTTGTTGTGAGACGGACTTGATGTTCGCCCGGTTGAGGGCAAGGAGTATCATCGGAGAGCGTCGGCGGCCGTCCAGCGCATCCTGGTCTCGCCCACATAACGGATTCCGACCACCGTCCCAAACGCACTGCCCGCTTCACGGTATACGGGCTGCCCCTTGCGGATGGTGGTGCACCCGTACGTTTCATAGGCGCGGGCCGAGGCGGTTTCGTCCCCTGAAGACGCCAAGCGAGAGAACGTCTCAAATCCGAGGCGCGTAGGGCAGGCTGTCCAGCCCGACTCGTCGACCGTGATGACGCTTGAAGCTGCAGAAGCCTGCGGGGCGCTGTCTTCCTGGCCTGGTACGGAACGCAGAAATGCTCCTAGACCGAACGCCAGCACGATCAGAATGATGTACAGGAGCCAGCTGCCTGGTTTCGCATTGGCGGGTGAAGTCATAGCGTTCAAAGTATGGGGCAGTGCTGCCCTCAGAGCGCTTCAGGCAGGTCCTTCTATCGGTCCTGGGGGCCCCATTCTCCAGAACCCGCCAGTTCAGGTCTGCGGACGGCGGGAAGGGGTGAGTGCGCGGCCAGGTCGCCAGAACGGTTCCCGATAGCGGGCTTGACAACCTATGGGCTCCCGTTGCGCAGCTCCTGCCTGAGTCCTTGGATTCCGTGCGGCATTCGTGTGTCATCGCACAGCCATACCGCACGAATCCGGATCTCGGCTGGGGCGAGACGCGGTTCAGGTGCGGACTGGGACTGCTGTTCCAGACTGACCACCTGCTGCGACGGATGGCAGATCATTACCCGTACCGGCAGAACCCTATCTGCGAGGCACCGCACAGGTAAACACAGACAGTCGCCTGCGTCCTGAAGAACGTTTCGCCCTTACGCTGTACGTATGCGTTCCTTGATCCTGCCAGCCTTCGTTTCGGCTCCTGCCCTGGGCCAGGGTCCGTCTACTGGCACAGACCTGTCCATCATCCACAGCATGGGCGGCCTGGCATCATGCTGATTCTTGACGCCAGGCAGATCAGGCAACGAACCACCTATGGTCGGGTGGCCGAGGCCATTGCGGACCTTCTGCGTTCCGACAGTCCCCCCGTGGCGCCCCCCCGGCAGGTGATTCCCTTGCCCTCAGGCGGCGCCATGCTGGTGATGCCTGTCGCGGATGAGCAGTGTGCTGTGGTCAAGACGGTCACGGTTCACCTGGAAAATGCGCGCTCCGGTCGCCCGGCGATTCAGGGACAGGTTCTTGTGCTCCATGCCCGGTCTGGAACGTCTCTGGCCCTGCTGGATGGGCCAGCCATCACAGCTCTGCGCACCGCGGCCGTCAGCCTGCTTGCCGCCCGGACGTGGGGCATCCCAGAGGGGCCTCTCCTGATGATTGGGGCCGGTCAACAGGCGCAGGCTCACCTTGAAGCCCTGACCGAGGGCTTGCCGCCGCGCGACATCTGGTGCAGTTCAGTCCGCCCCGAAAGCATGAATGCTCTGGTTGCGTGGGGTGACGAACGGGGACTCCGGATCCGGCTGGCTGCGGATCTGGGGCAGGTCGTACGGGACGCTGCGGTTATCGTGACAGCAACGACGAGCAAGTCACCGGTGATTCCCGACGTGGTGCGTGATGACGTACTGGTCTTGGCTGTCGGTGCGTTCCGCCCGGATATGCAGGAGATCCCACCAAGCCTGGTCGAGCGGTCAACAATCGTGGTAGATGACCTTGCTGGTGCGCGGCATGAAGCTGGGGATCTGCTCCAGGCCAGGGTCGATTGGAACACCGTTTTGACGCTTCGTGAGCTGGTACAGAGCGGGGCGCCCGCTCACGGCCCGAGACTGTTTAAGAGCGTCGGACACGCTTTTTGGGATCTAGCAGCGGCCAAACTGTGTCTGTCCCCCGCCGCACGGCCTCTTTGAAGCCACTCGGACTTGGCTCCAGCTGAGAATCACAGCTGGAGCAAGTAGATGTACGGCCAGGGTCTGGCATTTGAATCGAGAACCGGGAAATGTTCGAATATTGATGCACCCAGGAACAGAGGTGAGCTATCAAATTAGACCCACTTAGAGAAGCTGCGCGCAAACCATTCTCAGGGAAGTGCGTTCGTAGAGCTATCAGAATTTCAAAGACAAAATCAGCCTTGGCCTCTAAACAGTGAATATTATTCACAAGCCGGGCAGCAAAATTGCTGACGTCATCGTATTTTTCTGGAGAAACAGACAGTAACCCTTCTGTTGACCACAAGATCATGACACTGGATAGAAAGAAGGCCCAGATCATTCAGATCAAGATGGTGAATCTGCCCAGAATTTGAGTGAGGGATGTGCTCATTGCAGGCCAGCTAAGGAAGCACAAAGTCTCCATACAGAAGAAATAAGCTTCTGCCACACTCCGCACTTCTTCTGATGTGTTTAGCCGCCGAACGCCAACAGGTGTTTGCGGAAAAATATCAGCACTGTCCTGAAACTGTCAGTGGCGTCACCGGAACTGCGCGGTGACCTTCGCTGCGGGCAGGGTGAAATGGAACGCTGCTCCTTCACCTTCCGTCGACTCGACCCAGATTCGCCCGTCCTGCTCTTCAATACTTTTCCTGACAATCGCCAGGCCCAGGCCACTTCCCGGATACACGCTGGCAGCATGAAGTCGATGGAAAACCTCAAAAATCTGGTCGAAGTAGGCGGGGGCAATACCAATTCCATTGTCTTTCACCGTGAAGTGAACGAAGGCCCTTTCTTGAATGGCCGAGACACGGACCCGGGGGGCACGACCTGTCGGCTGGAACTTCAGCGCGTTCCCAACGAGATTCTGTAGGATCTGCCGAAACAGCGTCTCGTCGGCTTTCACCCAGGGAAGGTGCCCGACGCTCACGTGCGCGTTGCGCGCCTGAATGGTCGCGTCCAGGTTTGCCAGGACATCCTGCATCACCAGGTGAGCATTGACGTCCGTCACCCTCCGCTGCTGCCCCAACTGGGCGTATGCCAGCAGGTCATCAATCAATGCGTCCATGCGGTTGGCCGCTTCAACGGTGAAGGAAATCATCCGATCGGCTTTCTCGTCCAACTGCCCGCCGTACCGCCGCTGGAGAAGTTGCAGTTGGGAGCCGATGGTTCGCAGGGGCGCCTTGAGGTCGTGGGATGCCACGGCCGCAAAGCGCGTGAGTTCAGCATTGCTTCGCTTCAGATCCTGCGTGACCCGTTCTACAGCCTGCTCCGCTTCCCGCTGCGCGGTCACGTCATGAAGCGCGACGACTGCACCCAGCTTCTCTCCACCAGGTCCAAAAATGGCACTGCCGCTGGCGGTCACATACCTTCGGGGCGCTCTCTCAGGAGCGATGACTATAGGCTGGTCACGCACCTGTTCGCCCGAAAGGGCGCGGTATAACGGCACCTCTTCCACGGACAGCGGCGTGAGACCGTCGAGCTGGTACAGGCCGAAGTGCGCGGGCCATTCGATGGGGCGAAGCGGCGCGGCGGGCAAGCCAAAAAACCGCGTAGAGGCGTCGTTGAACAGATTCACCTGGCCGTGAGCGTCACAGGCGACGATGCCTTCGGCCAGACTTTCAAGCAGCGCACGCAGGAAGCGGCGCTCCTGTTCCAGGTCTCGGGTACGGTCCCGCACCCGCGTTTCGAGCTCCAGGTTCAGACGGTGAAGCTCCGCCTCCGCCAGCTTGCGTTCCGTGATGTTTGAAATGACCGCAATGATGTACTGTGGCTCGCCGGTCTCAGAGCGCACGACGGTGACCCCTGAATTGGACCAGACTATCGTGCCGTCACCACGCACGTATCGTTTTTCGAGAGTAGTGGCTGCGACCTCTCCGGAAAGGACCCGTCCTAACGCAGCAAACGTGTCGTTCAGATCATCCGGATGCGTCACGTCCTTTACGCTCATGCCAGCAAGCTGCTCCTGGGAGTACCCCAGGAAGGCCGCCGCAGCTGGATTCACATCGATGAACGTTCCGTCCAGAGAAATCCGGGTTACGCCGGCAATGGTGTATTCGACCAGGGCACGGTAACGTTCCTCACGCTCACGAAGCTGCATCTCCGCTTCATGTCGTTCAGTGACGTCCTCGTGCGTGCCGATCCATTCGACCAGTTGACCGTTATCGCTGAGCACAGGGGTGGCGCGCGCCTGCATGAAACGGTACTGGCCATCGTGACGGCGCAGGCGGTGCTGCACCTCGTACAGGCACTGGGTCTCTACCGCCCGCATCCACGCTTGCAGGACGTCCTTACGGTCGTCTGGGTGAATGGCATCCAGCCAGCCCCGACCGAGCTGCTGCTCCGCGTTTTGCCCGGTAAAGCGGCTCCAGGATGGCTGCTCGCCTGGGAACTCGCCGTGTGGAGTACAGCTCCAGACGATCTGGGCGCTGGCTTGAACGAGCGACTGGAAGCGCCGCTCATTCATCCGGGCATCCTGTTTCAGCTGTGTATTGTCGAGGGCGCTGGCGGCCTGTGCCGCAATGATGGTAGCGAGCCGCTCTGATCGTCCGTTGAAGATGCCTGGTCGTTCATGACTGAAAAAGAACCGGCCAATGACTTCACCGGAGCGGGAAATGGCGGGAATGGCAAGAAAACTGCGCACTGCCAGGGACCCCTGAGGCATCGCCTCACACGCGGGGGCACGACCGAACCGTGCGTCCTGGGTGATGTCGTCGGCGCGCAAAATGCCCCGGTCGTCGACCTTTGGTGCGAACGCCGAGGCCATGTGGTGCAAAGGAGAGTTGACAAAAGTATCTTTCGGAACGCCCGACAGGGAGTACTGGGGAAGCTGTTCGCCCCGCTGATCCTTGAGGGTGTAGATGAATACGCCGCACTGAGCGCAGGTCAGCCTGACAGCTGCGTCCGTCACGGTCTGAGCAAGCCCTTCCTCGTCGAGCTGCGCAGAAATGGCCTCGTTTATCTGATCGAGTGCCGTCAGCAGCTCATGGTGCTCAACGTCATCCGTCTGGAGCGGCGTGAGGGTGACAAGCCATTGGTCATCGAAACCGGTGAGGTAGGAAAACTGAGCCTGCGCGAGGACGCAGTCGTTCCCCTGTTCAAGGGGCAGCTGAAGCTCAAGTGCGAAGGGGGCCCGTGTGTCCTGCGCGTGACGCCATGCGTGTGCACCTGCGTCCTGCTGGTGTGCCCCAAGGAACTCCGTGAAGTGCTGGCGGAGTACGGGCATCTCTGGTAGACGAAGTTGCACTTGATAGGCCTTATTGGCAAAAATGATTGTTCCCTGGCCATCTAGGATCCAGGTAGGGGACGGGAGAGCATCGAGGAGTGTGCCCTGCAGCGGCTCGAATCCAGAGCGATTCGAGGAAGGGATCAACATGCAGGCACTATTCCAGACTTTATGTCCGGAATGAAGACACCATCCATTAGATAAGGAGTCGTTATTGCATACCTACCGATTCTTAAACCTCCTATCTATTCTGCGCGCTACAGAGGGTGGATCAGCTGCTGGCAGGCGCAGTGCACTGCAGCGAAGCGGTCATCACAGATGACGGTTTCCCTAGTGGCTGAGCACTTCCTCAGGATGGCGAGTCGGGTCTGTCCAACCAGGCCGGACAGCGGGATCATTCGCCACGAAAAGGTTGCCGGCTTTGGCCAACCCCTCAAAGCGCTGCAGGTTCCTTAGGCTGTCTTCGGGCAACCGGAGTGCTGTGGCGTCAATCAACAGACTGGCAAGCATCATCATGGAAGCTGGGACCGCTGTGGTCGGGGTGTTGCTGACGGGGACCACCAGGGTCTCGGTGACGCCCTCCGTAAAGATCAGTCCCGAGGGATCGGTGACGAGGATGACCTGTACGTCGCGCTGCTGCAGAAGACCGAGCATCCGGGCCAGGTCCCCTGTCATTCGCGGGACGCTGAACAGCAGCGCACAATCGCCAGCACTGTAGTGAACAGCCTGCGTGAACAGTGAAGCGTTAAATTCTGTCGCGCACTGGACCTGGGGACGCAGGCGCGAGAGGTACAGATGCGTATGGACTGCCAGGGAAGTACTGGCTGCGCATCCAGCCACCAGAACACTTCTGGATTGGGTCAGCAGTTCAACACTCCTGTGAAATGCCTTGGTTTCAACCAACGATTGCAGGCTGCGCAGGTGGAGAATCTCCTGGTTGATAAGGCTGGCAAGACCGCCGTTCCCTTCGCTGTGCCGGAACCGCTCCAGCGGGATGTTCATGTGCAACTCGTCAAGCACCATTCTGCCGAGTGCATCGGTGAAGGCGGCATAAGAGGAGAAACCCAGCCGCGACGCAAACCGCGTCACAGTGGACTGACTGGTGCCTGCCGCCTGCGCCAGGGCAGTCGTCGTCAGCATAGGGAGCTCAGCGGCGTGTTGAAGGATGTAAAGAGCGAGCCGCCTCTGGGCGCCAGAAAATTCTGGCAGCTCGGACTGAAGAAATTGGCGAAAACCGTTCAGATTTATGAAGCCTGGTCTTGACGTTGACATCGATTGACTCCTGACGCATTCTATTCATGTTCAGCCAACTTGAATCGTTTCATCCATCGCCGCACCGAGAGAAGGGGGATACCTTGCTCCAGTTCTACCGTGGATAGCCGCATGCTTGAGATTTCTGAGACTCGTTATGGAAGCAGGGGAACAGTGCATCACGCTCACGCCCGGCCCGCTCTACTTCCTTCATGCGTCACCACCGATGGTCCGGTCCACCCCGGGACCTTCCTGCGGTGAAGCAGAGTTCCGTTCGCCTGAACGGGTGAGGGGTTAGCCGTGATCAAGCTCAATACCTTTTCGATCACCGCACGATGTGAGCACACCGGACAGCTTGGCGTGGCGGTCTCGACGGCCATCCCCTGTGTAGGAATGCTCTGCCCGTTCGTGCAATCCGGCGTTGGTGCCATCGCTACGCAATCTTTCGTAAATCCGTACCTCGGCATCTGGGGGCTGGAGAACCTGGCGCAAGGTCACTCCGCGGAGGCCACGCTGAAAAAGCTCAGTGACCGTGACGACGGCTTTGATCTGCGCCAGATCGCCATTGTCGATGCCAACGGCGAGTCAGCAGCCTTTTCCGGGAATCAGTGTGACGGCTGGTATGGGCACCTGACCGGACGAAACTATGCCGTCGCCGGCAACATGCTCACTGGCCCAGAGACGCTTGAAGCCATGCAGGCCTCGTTTTGCCAGGACATGGCGTTGCCGCTTGCTGAACGCCTGGTTCACGCGCTGGCTGCGGGCCAACGGGCCGGCGGAGATAAGCGTGGGAAGCAGTCGGCAGCGCTGAGAGTGTTCAGTACCGAACAGTATCCACTTGTGGACCTGCGTGTAGATGACCACCCTGACCCTGTGTCTGAACTGGACCGGATCTACCGGGTCGTGGAGCGTCAGCTGCTGCCTTTGATGGACCTGCTTCCCAGCCGCGCTTATCCAGCCGGGCGGCTCGACCTGGACGAAGCGCGCAGGCGCAATCTGGTACAGGCATCAACGGCTCCACCACTGAGCCCTACCAACACCACCTGAAAGCCGGGTGATTGTGCCGGCCTGGTCCGGTTTTCAGCTTCACCCGACATCATTCCTGGCGCAGTCCGTTCAAGCTTTTCCTTCATCCACCCAGCGATTCCTACAGAGTGACAAGGAGTGTTATGCGCCATAACCGTATGATCGGATTTGCTCTCACCATCCTGCTCAGCGGTCTCAGTGTCAGCGACGCGCAGACCCGGGGCGGAACCCTCCGCG
This sequence comes from Deinococcus deserti VCD115, assembly GCF_000020685.1. Taxonomy (NCBI): domain Bacteria; kingdom Thermotogati; phylum Deinococcota; class Deinococci; order Deinococcales; family Deinococcaceae; genus Deinococcus; species Deinococcus deserti. The sequence goes on from NC_012528.1 coordinate 308,229, forward strand.
TCGGTGGGCAGGCAGATATTGTCGGCCTGGACCCTCACACGGTGTCTGCAGCCTCTTCCGCCTGGGTGGCCGAGCAGATCTATGACTCGTTGCTTACCGTGACGCCCACCGGCGAGCCCGCCCCGTCCATCGCGCAGAAGTGGACTGTGTCGTCCGACGGGCGGACCTATACCTTCAACCTGCGCCCTAACGTGAAATTTTCCGATGGTAAGGCGCTGACCTCCAAGGACGTGGTGTACTCGCTGAAGCGCATCACTGACCCCAAGACTGCCTCTCCACGCCAGAACGATCTTGGAAAAATTGCCTCCATTACTGCACCGAACGCCACGACGGTTGTCATCAAGCTCAAAGAGCCCTTTGCTCCGTTCCTGACGAAGGTCGGTGGCTCGCTGATGGGCATCATGCCCAGCGGCTATGCCGAGGCCAATGACGTCAACAAAAAGCCGATGGGCTCAGGACCGTTCAAGTACGCCGCCTGGGTGCCGGGAGACAGCGTCACCCTGGAGCGCAACCCCCACTATTGGGAGGCTGGCAAACCGTATCTGGACAAGGTCATCTTCAAAGCTCTCAAGGATGACGTTACCCGGATCACCAACGTGCAGACCGGCACTGTGGACCTCGCGCTCAGCGTGCCGCAGAACCAGGTCGATACCCTCAAGAAGTCCTCGAGCATCAAGCTCGTCGGAGGTGCCGGCACCTGGTACGACTATCTGGGCCTGAATCTCACCAAGAAACCGTTTGGCACCCTCAAGGTGCGCCAGGCCATCTCGCTGGCCTTGAACCGTGACGTTATTGTCCGGACCGCTCTGTTCGGCAAGGGCACGCCAATAAACTGCGGACCGATTCCGCCGTCGCACTGGGCGTATGCCGACTGCAAGGTCCAGGTGGCCAACCAGGCGCGGGCAAAGCAGTTGCTCAGCGAGGCAGGCTTTGCGAATGGTTTTGATATGACCATCAAGGTGGGGGCCGACTACAAGTCGCAGGTCAATATCGCTCAATCCATTCAGGCGCAACTCAAACCTCTCAAGATCAACGTCAAGGTCATGCCGATGGAGTGGGGCTCGTTCCTGAACGATTTCAATAAGAAAAATTTCGACGCGGTGGTGCTCGGCTGGATCGGCTCGGTGGACCCCGACGATTACCTGTACTACCAGTTCCGCTCCGGCGAGAAGTTTAACGCTCAGGGCTTCTCAGACAAGACCGTCGACCAGCTGCTTGACCAGGGCCGGCGCACCGTTGATAAGGCCAAGCGGCGGGAAATCTACCGTAAGGCGCAGCAGCGCATTGCAGAGCAGGTTGGCTACGTCTTCCTGCACATCAACGACCAGTACGAAGCGTTCCGGCCGAATGTCCAGGGCTACGTGCACTACTCGACCGGCTCGCTCGAATCCCTGAAAGACACCTTCCTCAAGAAGTAACCTGGCTTCCCGCGTGCTCGTCTTTGCCTTCAAACGTCTGGTGTCCGTGATTCCCATCTTGCTGGGAATCACGGTCATCGCTTACTTCCTGACCCGCACCATTCCTGGTGATGTCGTTGCAGTGATGCTGGGCACCAACGCCGACCCTGAGGTCGCGGCTCAGTTGAGGCGGAACCTGCGTCTGGACCAGCCAATCATCGTCGGGTACTTCGACTGGCTGGCTGCCCTGTTGCGCGGGGACCTGGGGGAATCTATCCGTTCCGGCCTGCCCATCGGTCAGGACCTGATGACCCGGTTCGGCCGCACCGCGCAGCTCACCCTGGCTGCCATTGTTCTGGCCACTGCACTGAGTATTCCGCTTGGCATCCTGGCTGCCGTCCGGCGCAACCGGGCTGCGGACCAGGTCATCAGCATCACCGCCCTGCTCGGCATCTCCGTGCCTGACTTCTGGTTGGGTACGCTGCTGATTTTGTTTTTCGCACTCAAACTTGGCTGGCTGCCACCAGCCGGGTACGCCTCACCGTCGGAAGATCCGGCGCTGTTTCTCAAATTGCTGATTCTTCCAACCATCACGCTTGCGTTTCAGGTCATGGGTATCCTGACTCGCTTCACCCGCGGCGCCATGCTGGAAGTACTCAACCAGGATTTCGTCCGCACGGCGCGCGCCAAAGGGGTTGCCGAACGGGCCGTACTCTACCGCCACGCCCTGCGCAACGCCCTGATTCCTGTGATTACCGTGATTGGCCTGAACATCGGCTTCCTGCTCAGCGGGACCATTCTCGTAGAGACGATCTTTGGCTGGCCGGGCGTCGGCAGTCTCGCAGTGACGGCGATCAACCAGCGCGACTATCCGGTGGTCCAGGCCTGCGTCATGCTGTTCGCGCTGACCTTCACGGTCGTCAATCTTGTTGTGGACCTGCTTTACGGCGTGATCGACGCAAGGATTCGCTATTCATGACCCCCATCAATGCCACCCCTGCTGCACCCCCCCGTCTTTCCGACCGGCGGCGTTTCCTCCGCAAGTATCTGCAGAACCGGTCACTGATGGTAGGCACCGTGATTTTGCTGATTATGGCTCTGTGCGCGCTGCTGGCCCCCTGGCTCGCCCCATATGATCCGGCCGAACAGTACACCGACTACGCGCTGCAGGGGCCATCGCCCCAGTTTCCGCTGGGTACCGATATGTTCGGCCGCGATCAACTGAGCCGGATCATCTATGGCACGCGCCTGTCGTTCGTGGTGAGCAGCGTCTCGGTGGGCATTGCGCTGGTTCTCGGAACGTTGCTGGGACTGATTGCCGTCACCGCGCGGGGCTGGGTCGACAACGTCATCATGCGCGTGATGGACGTCCTGTTTGCCTTCCCGTTTCTGCTGCTGGTCATCGCCATCATGGCGGCGTTCGGAACCAGCCTGACCAACGCCATGATCGCCATCGGCATCGTGTATACGCCCTCGTTCGCCCGGGTCACGCGCGCAGCAGCCCTGAACGTCATGGAGCAGCTGTATATCGAAGCCAGCCACAGCTTGGGGGCCAGCCGGTCGCGGCTGATTTTCCGGCACATCCTGCCCAACATCCAGGGACCACTCATCATTCAGACCACGCTTTCGCTGGCATTCGCCATCCTGGCGGAAGCGGCGCTGTCCTTTCTCGGTCTGGGTGCTCAGCCCCCGGCGCCGTCCTGGGGCCTGATGCTGAACGAGGGAAGGGATTTCTTCAATATGGCGGACTGGCTGGCGATCTTCCCTGGCCTGGCCATCACCGTGGCGGTGCTGGGCTTTAATCTGCTTGGTGACGGCCTGCGTGATCTTCTTGACCCCCGGTCCCACAGAGAAAACTGATCTTGCTCATGGCCTGAATGCACAGATCGCCGTGTCCGGACATGCCTGACGTTTCAAGTTCTGGGTGGACTCAGCAGCTGGGACTTCGCAGCCCACGTTATCCAGGACACGGTTCATGAGGTAGAGCAGCACAACCGTCTGAAACGAACCGAGCATCTACTCTGCTGCATGCTGCCGGGCTGTCCACCAGTCAGCCCGGCTGCTCCATTGTCGGTTGTCTGACATACCAGTCTTGCTGGCCTGGGGACAAATTCACTGTGTCGGTGGACGTCATGGTCGACAGCAAAATGAACCTGTTTTTCCCTACAGCCCCGCCCACCTGGGGAAGAAGCAGACTAGTCGATTCCTTTGTCCTCCGCACCTCTTGAATAAGAATAGTCATGTGTTAGACTTCTGAATAACTCAATTCAAAGTCGGCAATAGTGGTTGTCTGCATAGAACACTGCACTCTCTATAGCGGTGCAGTGAAAGGCTACCTGCAGAGCCATGAGCCATTGCGCCCGCCGTGTCAGCTCAGACCGATAAGGACTAAACATGACCACCGTAAAAGAAGCCCAGTCCGCGCTAGATGCCCAGGTTATTGCCTGGCGCCGTCACCTGCACCAACATCCCGAACTGTCTTTTCAGGAACACGAGACAGCCAACTATGTGGAAGCACAATTACGGAAGATGAAGGGATTGAGTATCACCCGTCCAACCCCAACGAGTGTGTTGGCCGTGCTGCGCGGCCAGGGTGGAACAGGCCGCACCGTGCTGCTCCGGGCCGATATGGACGCGCTTCCTATTCAGGAAAACACTGACTTTGACTTTGCTTCGCGGAACGATGGCGTGATGCACGCCTGCGGGCACGACGGCCACACCGCGATGCTCCTGGGCGCCGCGCAGGTGCTTTCAGAACAGCAAGAGCAGCTGCGCGGGGAAATCCGCTTCATCTTTCAGCACGCAGAAGAACTGTTCCCCGGTGGCGGGCAGCAGGTGGTAGACGCAGGCGTCATGGATGGGGTCGATGTCGCGGTAGGCACCCACCTGTTCTCCCCGATTCCTGTCGGGCTCGTGGCCTTAAAGTCAGGACCGCTGATGGCTGCTCCAGACACCTTCGAAGTGACCGTCGTTGGAAAAGGTGGCCATGGTGCCATGCCGCAAGAAACCATTGATCCCATCGTGATCGCATGTCACGTTGTGACGGCCATGCAATCCATTGTTTCACGCCAGCGTGATCCGCTGGAACCCGCTGTCGTCAGCGTGACGACCATTCATGCAGGGACTGCCCACAACGTCATTCCGAACACAGCTGTCCTTACAGGAACGGTCAGAACGTTCGACCCGGCCCTGAGAGAGCAGATCCCACAGCTGATGGAGCGACTTGTGCGAGGAATCACGGAAGCGTTTGGCGCTACATACGAATTCAGGTATGAGCAGGGGTACCGCGCAACCATCAACGACCCCGCAGTGACCGAGGTTCTCCGGGAAGTGGTTCAGGAAACGGTAGGAGCACAAGCCCTGGTTGAAGCACAACCGACGATGGGAGGAGAAGACTTCAGCGCTTACCTCAGCCGTGCGCCCGGCGCATTCATCTTTATCGGTGCCCGGAATGAAGAAGCAGGCATTACCGCTCCGCATCACCATCCTAATTTCGCGATTGACGAAGACGCCCTTGCCATCGGAGTGAAGGTGCTTGTCGGAGCAGCCCGGCGTCTGTCTGCCGGTGCCTGACAGGGATGACCATCTTGTGCACCAACTCAGGATGGTCATCCCTGCCGGGAGTCGCAGTGAGTCACGCTCAAGCTGTGGCTGCCTCCACTTCGGTAACTGTTGGTGCGGCGCACTTGCGCTATTCTGAGTGGGCCGCTTAATTATGCAGTCGGATTCAGACCTGGATTACGCCACACCAGTGCCTGGGTGGTAAACCCTCGTCACAATCGCACGAAGAGGAATCTCACGTCGGTGTCCGCCTCCAGATTCGGCTTCCTCTCATGCACTTTTATCCAATCCTGTGTTCGTGTCCGTCCTGACTACGTTGCACCCTAATCCCTCTTCCATCTGGAGACCACTATGATCAAGAAGCTGTTATGCACTGGATTGACCCTCGCCCTGATCTCCGGCACCGCCAGCGCCAGCACCCTGGTCTTTGGCGCTGGCGGCGAGCCTGTCTCTCTCGATTCCGGGACCATCACCGACGGTAACTCTTCACTGGCGCAGGCCCTTGTGTACGACATGCTGGTCCGGTTCAAGAAAGGGACAACAACCATCACGCCGGGACTGGCGACCAGCTGGAAGGCCAACAAGGACGCCAGCGAGTGGACCTTCACCTTGCGCCCAAACGTGAAGTTCTCCGACGGCACGCCCTTTAATGCGAATGCCGTGGTGTTCAACGTGAACCGCTGGTGGGATCAGGCGGCAGACGCTGGCGCGAAGGAACACAGCAAGACCTTCACCTCATGGACGTTTATCTTTGGGGGCTTCAAGGGCGAGCAGAACAGCCTGTTGAAGAGTGTGCGTGCTGACGGGCCGAACAAAGTCGTCTTTACGTTGAACCGCTCCTTTGCACCCTTCCCCGAAGCCCTCGCCACCCCCTTCTTCGGAATCGCCAGCCCGGACGCCGTCAAGAAGGCTGGGGCCCGGTATGGCACTCCTGCCGCCCTGCCCGTGGGCACCGGGCCGTTCATCATGCAGTCGTGGAAGACAGGCGACCGCATCACACTGGTGCCCAACAAGGGACACTGGGGCAAGAAAGCCAGCTACGACCAGCTTCTCCTGCGCTTCCTGAAGGACCCAAGCGTCCGACTGAACGAGCTCAAAGCCGGAACCATCGACTTCACCACCGATCTCAACCCTGATCAGCTCAACGTCGTGAAGGCCGACAAGAACCTCAACCCGGTCATCATTCCCGGCTTCAACGTGGGTTTCCTCAGCCTGAACCTCGGGAACCAGCACCTGAAAAATGACAAGGTACGGCAGGCCATCAGCATGGCGATCAACAAGAAAGCCATCGTGGAAGCCTTCTGGGGTGACCTGGGAGTTTCGGACGCCAGCTTTCTGCCGCCTGCGCTTGGTTGGGCCAACAGCAAGAAGGTACCGGCCGACTACAAATTCGATCCGGCCGCTGCCAAGAAGCTGCTGGCCGAAGCCGGTTACCCGAACGGCTTCTCGATCGACCTGTGGTACATGCCCGTCAGCCGCCCGTACTTCCCGACACCGAAACCGATTGCCGAAGCGATGGCCGCAGACCTGGGAGCCATCGGCATCAAGGCGACTCTGAAGACCGAGGACTGGGCCAAGTACCTGGAAGACCGCAACAAGAAACCTGGCTTCGACATGTACATGATCGGCTGGACGGGACCCTATGCCAGCCCGTACAACTTCTACAACGTCTATTACGGCGAGGAAGCTTCGGCAGACAGCAACTACGGTAACCCCAAACTTTTCCAACTGTTGAGGACCGCTGTCGCCACCAGCAGCCGCTCTGCACAGGCCAAAGCGTACTCTCAGATTCACGAAATCTCCTATGATGCCAACGTCCGCATTCCGATCGTCCACTCCCGTCCGCTCGCTGCAGCGCGCACGTACGTCAAAGGCTGGGTCCCCAGCCCGTCGGTCATCACGCCGTTTGAAGACATCACCATCAGCGGAAAAAAGTAAGGCGCGACTGACCAAAGGACTGTTACCGGCAACGTAGAAGACGCTCACCTCCGGGAAGGGCTGCGCTCCCAAGTTCTTAACCTCAGCCTCGTACCATTTACCATCAGAACGATCTGCATGATCTGCGTCGTCAACCAGGCGACATCGTGACCGTCAGCGATCTGCTCGTTGGCGGCACGATCATTCCCGGATGAAGTGGGCAGTGCTGGGCTGTTTCAACTGCTCTTCTGGATCCGCAACCAAGCCATGAACCGTCACATAGCCCTCCCGCTGGTAAGCAGGAGGGCTATGTGACGGTTCAATAGAGCACCTGAACGTTCGTGCCTCCCTGCGATCTGAACGCGGCCCACAGCTACGGGCGGCTCTGGTACAAGTTGCAGCATGGGTGGCCGTGACCCCTGAGTCACCTGCGTTCCTGATACGCAACTGTCTGCTTGAACTTTATCCAGGTCATCACAAGTCAGCTCCGGGCCAGCACCTGCCGGGGCAGCTGAGCGGCAGAAGGTCTGGTGCAGCTACTCCTGATGGTCACCTGGGTCATGGAGGGGGTAAGCCATGCTCGTCATGAGAGCCTGCGCGCCGGCACTGGTGTCCTGCCGGACAAACTGCACCACGACAGGTACTTCCGATTCAACCAGGCAGGCGTATTCCACATCCAGGGGGATGGCGCGGGGGTCGATCAGGTCATTCACACGTACATGCCGGACACGTCGGCTGGCCACGCACAGCAGATAAGGTCCTTCCGGATCGCGGTCGGCATAGAAGATACTCAGCTTGAGTTGCGCGTCCTGGTCACCAGTATTCAGGATGCACAACTGGTCATAACTGGTGTATCGCGGCTCCTCGCCTGTGCTCCTCAAGGGTATGTGTCCGGCCGGCACGCACCAGATCCTGTGACCATAGGACTTCATGCCCGCTCCTCAGGAGCTGCCTTTGGGCTTATCTCGTGCAGAGGCACCTCGTGGACACGGACGGCGCCTTCACTGCTCTCCTGCTCTCCCAACAAGGCACGCAGGTAGTCATTCAGAAACATGCCCTGCGGGTCCATCCTGCCCCGCAGGAGCTGAAAGTCATCCCAGTGGGGATAGAGGTCTCGCAGTTGGGTGCCGCCCAGCGTATGCTTCTTCCCCCAGTGCGGGCGCCCTCCGTAAGCGCGGAAGATCGACTCGATGTCCTTGAAAAAAGGCCAGTAGGCGAGTCCAGCATTCTGATGCAGGGAGATGGTCACGGAGGCACGTCCTGAGGCGTTCCCGAGCCAGGAATCGTCTTGCTCGACGGTGCGGTACAGCACCCGCCAGCCAACATGCTGCCGATGACGCTCCAGAATTCGGTCCCGGACCTCCAGGAAACAAGCAGGGCCAGCTTCCAGAGGCACGGCGTACTCCATCTCGTCAAACTTCAGGGTCCGGTTGCGGGGAAGCGCCTGCCAGCTTGGCGAGGTTTCCTCTTTCACCAGGCGAGCATACGGCAGCGCTCCTTGTTCCTTTCCAGGCTCGTTGAGCAGCCGCAGTTTGACGGCGTCACTGCGGGGATACCAGTAGAAATCGAAGTTGCGGTTATGTTCGATCAGTTCATCCAGATGTTCCAGGCACAGGGCAGTGGTTGTGCAGAACTCCTGCCGATGCAGGTCATAGGTGGGAAGAACGCGAAGCTTGAGCTGAGTGAAGATCCCGAGCGTGCCCAGGGAGACGCGGGCCGCACGCAGTTGGTCGGGATGTTCGTTTTCATTCCATTCCTGCACTTCCCCGGACGCGGTAACGAAACGCACCTGGATCAGAGCACTCGACAGGTCGCGCAGGCGCCGTCCCGTTCCCTTGGTGCCGGTCCCGAACGCTCCAGCAATGTACTGGGTGGCTACGTCTCCATAGTTGTGCAGGGCCAATCCCGCCTGGTAAAGCGCTTCCCCGACCTCACGCAAAGGCGTTCCAGCCCAGACGGTAGCTGTTTGCTCGTCGCCGTTGTGGTCGATGAGGCCACGCAGATACTCCAGAGAGATAAGTTGCTGTTTCGTCTGCATTAAAGGGACGGACGAGTGACCGTGTCCGCACACCCTGACGGTTGCGCCAGCCGCTGCGCTGCTGCGTACCAGGGATGCCAGTTCCTCCTCCGAGCGGGGCCGCGCCAGTTCATCCGCAGTAAAACGGAGGCTACCGGACCAGTTGAGAAATGTGAAGGGAGGGCAATCCGGATGCAAATGGGACATGGCTTCTCCCTGTCACGACCCTTCTGGCCCCTCGCTGTGTCCCAGCAGGACAGCAAGGGGCCGGGTCGAAGAAAACTCGGACAGCAGAAGTGCGATGCCAGCCGTAAGAGGGACGGCAATAATCGCCCCACCGACGCCCCACAGCCAGCCCCAGAACACCACCGAAAACGCCACGACTGTAGGTGAAAGCTTCAACCTGTCGCCCTGCCACTTCGGATTCAGGAGGCTTCCGACGCCCAGCTGAACGACCGTCAACCCCAGAAGGACCAGTGCGCCCTGCGCTGCGCCACCGAACGCAAAGGCAAACAATACAGGAGGCACCACAGACAACAGCGAGCCGATGGTGGGAAAGAATTCCAGAACGAACGTCAGTACTGCCCAGACGAAAGGAAAAGGCAACCCCACCAGGGCGCATATTCCCCAGGTCAGGACGGCAGTGATGAGGCCCGTGACCGTCTGGACCCACATAAACTGTTCGAACTGCCGCCCCATGCGCCCAAAGGCGTCTGTGAGCCGTCGACCGCGCTCAGCGCCAAACGCCTGGACCAACCGCCGACGCCAGGCGTCCGCTTCTGCCAGCAGGAGGACGAGAAACACCAGCAGCAGTCCAGTCAAGCCGAGTGGTGACAGGACGGCTCGAAGGCCGCCAAACACTACTCCCATCACGTTCGATCCGGACGGACTGCCAGACGACAGGCTGTCCGGGAGCCGGATGCCATATCCTTTCAAACGCTCGGCGTATCTGGGCAGGTCCTGAGCGACTACATTTACAGCGTAGACCACGCTACCCAGAATCAGAGCAAGAAACGCCAGAAACAGCAGGATAATGAGGGCCACGCTGAGCCACCGGGGCAGACGTTGCTCAAGTCGGCGCTGAAGAGGCCGGAAGAACAGCGCGATCACAGCACCGAACACCAGAGGCAGCGTAGCGTCCTGGGTAACATGAAGACCACCCAAGGTCAGCAGGACGGCAATAGTGACGATTGCAACCGTCGAGACCGAACCCATCAGCATGACTGATGCCGCCCCTGGTAGACAGAAAGAGTGCCTCGCATTGATCGCAGTTCACCATAGGACTCCCAAAAACCCATTCTGAAAGCCTTGAGCAATCCGCACCAGCCCGCAGGACCCTGAGCCTGCTTTCAAGGTGTGAGCCGTCAATCTGTCGGAAGTGCCTTCCGCGGGTGGACTGTTCAGAAGGGGTCAACAGAGATGCAGGCACCGCCAGGTATTCACCGATCTGCTGCAACTGGTCTGTGGCCACAGGAGTTATCCCAGGATGATTCATTCGATCTGACTTCCCACGGCATTCAGGAATGTCCGAACCTTGGGACCACTCCTGCGACATTGACGACCGGCACGGTGTCGCGTGCCCTGGAGAACGGTTGCACAGGGACCTAACCGGCAGTGGCGACCTGGTACATGTAGTACGCCGCAAAAGCTGCGAAAAATACGGCCGCCAATGCAGTCGCAGCCAACGCCAATCCTGATGGCTGAAGCTCCTGCGGGAGGGCGCGGCGGTTCAGGAGCAGCGTAAGGAGCGCCACGACAGGAATGTGCGCGGCCTCGATGGCTCCTGCGAGCTGGAGCAGGGCGACCGGCTCTCCGAACAACAGGTAGGCACCGATAGGCAGGGCCACCAGCAGCCCCACGACCACACCGCGCCGCATCCATGTACGGTTGACCTCGCTGGCACGTACGCCGAAACCGGTCAGCAGCGTCCGTACGCCACCGCTGAACATCCGCGCAAATCCGTCCTGGGCCGACAGGATGGTGCTACTGAACGTCACCACTACTGCCGTTACCATAAACCAGAAGCCCGCCGGCCCCCAGACGTCTCCAAGCAGCCGTCCCAGGGTGCGTGCCACTTCGCTCTCGTCGGGAACCAGGCCTTCGGGACGCAACAATTCCGTTCCCAGTATCAGGAATGCCACGGCGATAATCAGGGCGCCCACAACTGCGAGCGTATTGGACAGTGTCAGGAATGCAAGCCAGCCCCGCAGCCGACTGCGCTCCGTGTCAGACAGGCTGTGCGGGTCTACTTCCTCTGCGGCGTACGCTGCGCCGTAGCCCCGCGCCTGCACCCAGTAAGAGAACCACACCAGCCCTGCGGCTCCCGCCAGCATGAAGCCGAGCCACGGCACGACTTCTGCAAAGTCCACCCCTGCAGGAAGCTGCGGCGCCAGGCCACCAGCGAGTGCTCCAAGGTCCGGTGTCACACTGATGGCCGTGACGAGCACCGCCAGAGTGATGAGCACGGCGAGCCAGGTGATCACCCGCTCTACGAGCTTGTACTGCCCCAACACAATGACGGTTCCTGCCAGAAGAACGATCCCGATGGACCAGGCCGCCGCACCACCAGACGTAAACAGCGCGCCCGCCGTGCCTGCGGTTCCCGCGAGCCCTGCGACAGTCGCAACGGCCACGACGATCTGCGGCACCAGGATGAACCACAGCGCCCAATGTCTGGGGCCCGGCAGGTTCGCGAAGCCCCGTAGAACATTGCCACCTGTGCACACGGCATATCGCCCCACCTCGCGGTTGATAAACCACTTGAAGGCGACGGCAATCAGCAGCGCCCACAACAGGGTGTACCCGTACTGGGCTGCGATGCGTGGGGTAAACAACAGTTCTCCGGATCCAGCTGCAGACATCATCCACAAAAAGCTCGGGCCAAGCCATTTCAGGCGTTCGCGGCCCTGGGGCGCTTCCGGCACGCGGGAGTGCTCGCTGTCAGGCTGACCGTGAGCGCGGTCATTCATGACGCGACCTTTCGTGACCGGAACAGATAAAGCGGTACTTTACCCGGGCTGGTCTGCCCGCAGGGCGCTCATGCCCTGGCAATGAAGGCCGAATAAACCTGAAGGTGAGGTTGCACGGCCATGGCTCAAACCGCCAATCGTCCTGACGTAAGACATCCAGGACATGATCACCGTCTTTCGGCAAAAAGATTCTCAGCAGGGCAGGCATTCTTGCCAGGACTCCCTGCGCCACTGAAGCTGTCCGCCTGTTCGGTCCAAATTCTGGAGGCCAGGAAATATCCAGAGCACGAGTGGGGCTGATCATAGTCGCCTCTATTGCCGGAAAAGGACAGGGTGATTGGACAGTGTGACAGCTTGGCGCACGACACAGGAGCGATCAGTCAAGCCTGAAAGCTCCTGATCTGCGCCAGGTATAGCGGAAATACAGCACCCAGGCTTTTATTCCTTCTCTACTCCTGTCCCACCTGATTTATGGTTTATCTAAAGTTCGGTTGAAGTGCTATCTACCTTCCATGCAACGCTGATGCCTACGGTAGGCGCAGGGGATCACGGGAACCCAATATTTCCGGTTTACGTGAGGTCAGGCGCTCCAGTGCATTGATCAACCCTGGTCGAGCTATCGGCCTCCATCCTGCACAACCTGGGCGAGTAGGATCAAAGAACTCTGCTGTACTCTTCCGAGGTTTCAGCCGCCATCCGGACCGTACTCGACCTGAAATCATCGGCGACCTGATCACACTGCACGCCCCCGGGCCGGTGCCCGCTACGCCAGAAGGAGAGCGCATGACAGATCCCACGATCGGCTTTCACGCCTCGCACGAGCAGTTCACGCCAGCCGAACTGCTGCGGCTGGTCCGCTTCGCTGAGCAGGCCGGTTTTGGGGCAGGGATGTGTTCCGACCACTTTCACCCTTGGACCCCGGCGCAAGGACAGTCTGGATTTGCCTGGGCCTGGATGGGCGCCGCTCTGCAGGCGACATCGTGGAGTTTTGGAGCCGTCAGTGCACCGGGCCAGCGCTACCACCCGGCTATCCTGGCTCAGGCTGCCGCAACTCTGGCGCAGATGTTTCCTGACCGGTTGTGGTGCGCCCTGGGGTCCGGACAGCACCTCAACGAGCACATTACGGGGCAGCGCTGGCCGACCAAGACCGAGCGTAATGAACGGCTGCTGGAATGCGTACAGATTATGCGGGCACTCTGGCGCGGTGAGACCGTGACGCACCGGGGCCACGTGGTTGTTGAGGAGGCGAAGTTATACACCCTTCCCGCTCGCCCACCGCTGATCGTTGGTGCCGCCCTGACACCGGAGACGGCGCGTTGGGTCGGGTCGTGGGCGGACGCCATGATTACGGTATCCGCCCCCCATGACGAACTGCGCCAGATGGTGGAGGCCTTCCGTGCGGGGGGTGGAGACGGCAAGCCGATGTACCTGCAGGTCCATCTTGCCTATGCACCCACCTCTGAAGAGGCCCTGGCGGCTGCGCATCAACAGTGGCGCGCAAACGTGTTTGGCAGCCCGATCCAGTCGGAGGTCAAAACCCCGGAGCAGTACGAAACGCTGGGCAGCCGTGTTCGTCCGGATGACATGCACGGCGTCGTTCGGATTTCGTCGGACGTTGAGCAGCACCTGACCTGGCTCCGGCAGGACCTGGACCTGGGCTTTGACCACCTGTATCTACATGAAACTGGCCCCCATCAGGAACGCTTTATCGAGGTGTTCGGTCAGCAGGTGCTGCCTCGCCTGAGAGGCGGCTTGACAGCGTTCCCAGCACGCCGCTCTGGTCAGAGCTGAGCAGTGACGGTGCAGCCCAAAGCTGGTGCCAGGACGAAGCTCTTCACCCATACCCAGCGATCGGGGATAGAGAAAGCGGGAATTTATTTCACCTCCGCTGGGCGAAAGGCATTCCACAGCATCTCAAGGTGTCCGGTCTGGATGTCGAACTGACTCCCTGGCCGCAGCAGCCAGTTGACCGACAGCGCATTGACCTGAAAACCACTGAAATGTCACGGCCAGGCAAGCAAAACCTTACGGAACAGCGATGGTGACGCGTGACGCGTCGCCACGACGAGCCCCCTCCACGCCAGATTTGTGGCCGCACCGGCACATGTGGCTGTCGGCGCAGCGTACTGCCGGAGCTTGCACGTTCCTGGCAAGGAGGTCTGGGTGATTGGGGAGGGGCCTGCGACGGGAGAACTCACATACTACTCGGCGAACCTTCCAGCATTTACGTCCTTGAAGCGGCTGGAAAAGGTAATCACGCGGCATACGGGTCTGTGAGAAATCAATCGGAAACCCAAAACTTCGCCGGTGCATAAGGGGCTTCTATGCCAGAAATGCAACGCGCAGCACTTCCCCATCCTGGACGACACACTGGCAACGGCACCACTTCTACCGCAACTCCTAAAGGCGGACGATGGCCTCGAGGTACACCCCCTCTATCAAGAAGATTACAGTGGGAGCCCCCGAAATTATGCGCAGGAGAAAACCACGATCTGGTTCGTTTGCTCGCAATCCTCCATTCGCGCATGGCGGTCACTTTCCTCTTTAGTCCTGCCTCTCCTGAGCGAACGACCCCGTTCTGTAGAGGGACTCCTCTACTGTCCAGGCAGTGGGCACGACCAGCTCGCCAGGATCTGTCCCCGCCAGGGCGGCAAACTGGATTCGGTCCTCAGTGATCTGGTAGATGTTCAGCCAGGGCGTAGGGGCGGTAGGCCCGTTAATCTGGTCGACCACTGCCACATCCACAAAGTGCTGTCCATCAAAAAGACGCAGGCCCCCGGCGACGAGTTGATCGACGAACTGCTGCGTGTCCTGGGGGGTCATGAATCCAACTCGAATGAGGTGAGCATCCGCGCAGGACGACGCGTTGGGCAGAAGGGCATGAAAGGCGTCAAGGCCTCCTTGAAAATGGCTTTCAATTGAGCTGAGTCGCGTGATGACTGTAATTGCTTCGACAAGGACGGCCATGGGTCTATGATGCCTGTTGCGCACGGCGACGGCTCACTTCGGGGTCCGAACGGCGTCGCGGGTCAGCTCGTTGGGGGACTGATTCCATGCTCGATCGCCCAGCGGGCAAGTTCGACGCGGTTACGCAGCTCAAGCTTTTCCAACACGTGTCCAACATGCTTGCTGACAGTCCCCATACTGATGCCCAGCACCTGCGCCACTCGCTTGTCTGACATTCCAGCCGCCACAAGCGCCACGACATCCCTCTCTCTGGACGTCAGGCCTCCCTGCGCCGGGGGAGTTGCTGGCGAATTCCTCTCCAGCGGGAGGTTTAACCAGCGGTCAATCTCCGTACGAAGCTCGGGCAAGGGGAGCTGAGACCCGGCCTGCCACTCCCGCTCGAAGACTCCTTCGCCGAGTGCGGCGCGCAGAAGTTGCTCCTCTGCAACGAACCTCGCTTTGTTCTCCGGCGATGGGGGAAACTGCGTTGTTGCCAGCACAGCGTCCCGCGCGCCCGTCAGGCGAGCAGCAAAGAGGGGCTGCCCAAACACCCGCGCAAGCGTCGAAAGGAGCCACAGACAAGCCCAGTCGAACATTGCGTCTTCCATTCCTGCTCCCAGTTGCCAGGCCCGGCGGCATTCGTCCAAAGCAGCCTGGGGGCGATCCTGGCGCTGGTAAAGCACGGCACGCCACGCACTGTCCCACGCAAGTGCGAACACGTCGCCACGCCGTTCAGCGAGGTCGCGGGCCTTATCGAGAAATTCGGAACCATGTGCTGCATCTCCCTCATTGATGTAGCCAGACCCCAGATTGAACCAGGTTGCGTGCAGCCAGTCCAGGCGACCATAGGCCTCAAAGCGGACCGCCAGATCGAGATGCAGTCGCCGCGCCCCTTCAGTGTCTCCTCGCGTTCCCAGAACGGCCGCCATGCCGTCCAGGGCGAATGCCTCCCCTTCTTCGTCGCCCAGCGCCGCATACAGGTTGAAGCTTTCCTGGAAGTATCGCTCGGCATCATCCAGCCGCGTGGTGACACGAACCGCATGCATCCCAGCCTGGCGGAGGATCAGAGCCTGCATGGCTGGCGCGGCTTTTGCTCCGGGCATAGCGAGCACCTGCGTGATCCACTCCAGAGCAAAGTTGTTCAGGCCTCTTCCGCGCCAGTAGTTGAAGAGCCCCTGGCAAAGGCTGACGGCGTCCTCGAATCGGTCGCGGTGAATGAACCAACGCAGGGCAGCATGCAGGTTGCCGTGCTCGTCCTTGAACCGCGCCATCCACTCTGATTCAAGCGTTTGAATGGACTGCCTCGCCTGCCCGACCAGGCTCAGGTAGAAGTGCGCGTGACGCTCGCGCACCCGCTCAGCATCCGGGTGGCTGTGGAGTTGTTCTTCCGCGAACTCGCGGACAGGTTCCAGCATGGACCAGCGCGCCTCGAGGTGGGCCACCGGACGAAGCAGGCTGTGCTCCACAAGGTGAAGCAAGACCGATCGTCCGTCCTGCTGGCCGGTGACCGTCTCGAACGCTGCCCGTGTGAAGCCCCCCACGAATACCCCGCAGGCGATGAACACGTCCCGTTCAGCTTCCGACAGCAGGTCTGCACTCCAACGCACGGCGTCGCGCAGGGACCGTGCCCGCTCCGGCACATCACGAGGCCCGTCCCCGAGCACCTCCAGCGGCTCAGCCAGCCATTCCACCAGGGCCGCGAGCGGCAATGCGCGTAAGCGGGCTGCAGCAAGCTCGATCGCCAGTGGAATTCCGTCAAGAAGCGTGCACACGTGTTCCACCTGCGTTCGGTTATCGGAGGTCACTTCAAAGTTCGGGTCAACGGTACGTGCCTGCTGCACGAAGAAAGTCACGGCCTCGCTCTCCCCTGCAATCCCGTGGGGCAGCGTGAGCGGCCCGAGGGCAAGTTCGTGCTCATCGCGCAGGTGCAGCACCGCCCGGCTTGTCGAAAGCACCGTAAGATTCTCGGTGTTCACAAGGAGCGTCACGAGGGCCTGCAGGCCAGGCAGCAAGTGCTCAAGGTTGTCCAGGATAAGCAAAGCCCGCATTGTGCCAAGCGTTTCGATAATCCCCTGGAGTGGAGGAATGTTCTGTGGAGCGCGCACGGCTGTGGCAATGGTCGGAAGAAGCAGCGCGGTGTCCCGAATGGGCGCCAGTTCGACGAAGTACACCTGCTCGAAGTGAGGCGCCAGAAGGCGAGCGAGTTCGAGAGCAAGGCGCGTCTTGCCGATGCCGCCTGGGCCACGCAGGTTCAGAAGCCGTACATCTGGCCGGAGGAGCAGTGCCTGCGCAATACGAAGTTCGGACTGGCGGCCAACCAGACGCGGTTGGCGCCCTCCTGCTCCCCAGACGTGGTGACGCTCCCGCCCGTCCATACTTCAGCGTAAATGATTGACCCCACCCTGAGAAGGTGGCTTAGACGCGTGCCAGAGGCATGCTGGTCGAGCCTATGCATCTGTCTGAAGAAGCAGATGAATGAACATTTTCACGTGACCAACGGCGGGTTCAGCCTGCACTGTCACGATCGATTCGATCACATGACTCTTTGCACTCTGCGACTACGGAGCGTCAACCTGTGTGGAAACGTCGGCTCCGTTTAGGCATACCAGGCGCGTTGCAATCTTTCGCCACCGTTAGAACGGTTTTTGATCGACATGGCTGCAAGTCACAAGGGTCACCATAAATTCCAAAAAGGCCGCGCGGATGCGCAGTTCTGACTCAGGCGAAGCACCGTGGCCCGGCTCGGCTGGCCTCATGCAGACGGATGAACGCGTGCCCCGTCCCTGTGCAGGCAGCGCAGTCCTACACAATTTGTTGCTCAGCAGGGCTTGATGCGGCTCAAAGCCTGGCGAAACCCCTTGACAGCGAAGACGTACGTAAGCTCTGACATCCCGAGCCGGGGGATACGCAAGGTCACACGCCTGACCGCGTGCCGGAATGCGTCGACCACCAGCTGGTCATTTTCGAAAGCCACGGATTCCAACAGCCCTTGTCCTGTTTTGGAGAGCATCCCCGATACTTTGAAAGTTTTGAGTTGTTGATCGTCGACCTGATACACCACCAGCGGATACAACTCCATGGCCCGGGCCGCCGGTGACACGAGCGGATTCTTGCCGTGAAAGTACGCCTGCAACACCCTTGCCTCGCAGGCAAAACGCACATAGGTCAGCCCTGTGGTGTCATTTATTTCAAAGATGCGGACCACTCCGCGGTTATCTGTGGTCACCGAATCCTGTGCCGCGAAATAGTCCACTCTGGTACCAGGAATGTTGATGCCTGCGGCCTCGTGCATGCCGGCGACGATCACGCCCAGCATGACCTTGCCCCAGACGGTGTTCATACGGTGAGCATAGCGGTCCCGGACAGTCCGCTTTTCCTGTCATATAACTTCAACAGCACGGCAAACCCAAGCCACGATGGGTCCTTTCCCGAACCTCGTAAACGACCGCTTGCCTCGGCACCCGCCATTCCACCTCACTGCGGCTCAGTTCTGAGCATCACCAGCATCGCGCAGGGCATATCCGACCCCGCGAACCGTCCTGAGTACGCCCGCTCCACCAACCTCCCGTAATTTTGAGCGCAGGTTCGCCATATGCACCTCCACCACGCTGCGGCCTACATCCACCACGCCTGGCCAGAGTTCGGCCACAATCACGTCCCGGCTGTAGACCCGGCCCGGCACCTCTGCAAGCAGTCCCAGCAGTTCAAACTCCTTCGGAGACAGCCGCACTTCACGTCCCTGATAGAGGCACACCTGCTGTTGCAGGTAGAGCTTCAACGCCCCCACGCTCACTTCTCCAGCCTGCTGGTGCTTTCTTAGCTGGACCCGCACGCGGGCCACGAGTTCCTCCGGATGAAACGGCTTGGTGAGGTAATCCGACGCTCCGGCTTCCAGCAGGCCTACCTTGCTCGCCACAGTATCCATGCCGGTCAGCACCACGATCGGTGTCCGGCTGGTCCGGCGCAGGCGCCGGGCAACTTCTGTACCGTGCATATCTGGTAGGCCAAGGTCCAGGATCACCAGGTCAGGCGCTTCAGAACGCGCGCAGGTGAGTCCGGACATTCTGTTTGGTGCTGTGAGCACACGGTATCCGGCGTCTTCAATTTCGGTCGTGAGTATCTGTGCGATGTCCGGGTCGTCTTCGATCACGAGGATGGTCTGCTGCATGCGCTCCTCCCGCGTGTACAGCTTTATGGTACGAAATAACGTTCCAGGCGCAAGTGCAGGCACTCAAGTTCGGTGAGACCCCGCTCTTCACTGATCAGACGCGCAATCTGGGCAAAGCCACCAATGCCGCTGTCACTGACGCCCTATCCTGCAGCATGCCCGACCCATCCGCAGGGGACGCGATTCTTTCGTCTGCCGCCTTCCCTCATCTGGCCTGGACAACCGGTAGGCACGGACACCTGCTCTGGAGCAATCACGCGTGGCTCACCTACACCGGCGCGGAGGCAACCCAGGGAACGGTGTCGTTTGTCGACCTGCTTCAGCCTGAGGATCAGCATCTCATGGCTGTTCAACTCGCGCAACGGGTTCCTTTCGAACTGGAGCTCAGGCTGAGCGACAAAGGCGGCCAACTGCACTGGTTCCGGGTGCATGGTCAGCCTTCAACCCTGGATGGGGGCCCTGCGTGGGTATTCACGGGCGTGAACATCGACGACCTTCAGCAGGAGCGGCAGCGAAGCGCCCAGCTACAGAGCATGATGGACGCGAGCTCCAGCTGCATCAAGATCCTGGACCTGGATTCCCATCTGCTCTCAATGAATGAGGGCGGCATGACCACCATGGAGATCGACGACTTCGATGTCTGCCGTAATCTGCTGTGGCTGGACTTCTGGGAAGGCAATACCCGCACTATGGTCGAGGACGCTCTCGAACGCGCGCGCCGCGGCGAGCACGTATCGTTCGAAGCCAGCCGGACAACATTCAAAGGCACACCGAAATGGTGGCACATCAGCATCTCTCCGCTGTATGACACCGAAGGCCGTGTTCATCAGCTCAGTGCCGTGTCCCGAGACATCACCTCAACCAAAGCAACTCAGGAAGCCGTGGCTGCCCTGGATGCCTTTGTGGCCTTCAGTGAGATCTCGGGCGCCAGCACGGACGTTCTGCTCCTTGCACAGCACGCCAGGGAAGTCCTTCAGGCGACGCTGGGAGACGTCACTGTCGCGTATTACACGCTTGAAGGTGACCTTTGGAAGTGCCGGGTATGGTCGGACAACCTGGCTCCGGAAATCGTGGATGTGCTGACCGCCGGCATTCCCGTGACGGCGCCCAGTTACGCCCAAGCGACACAGACTCTGCAGCCGGTGTTTGTGGCCGGCTGGAACGCCGAAACTCAGGGCGTGTCCAGGACAGAGCAGTACAATGCGGCAGCCTTTTATCCCTGTGTGGTGGACGGCCGTGCTCAGGGGCTGCTGGCGATGGGCATCCAGAAGTCCGGAGACCTCACCGAGCGGGAGCGGGCGGTGTTCCGCTCTGTCGGCCGCAGCCTCACCCTTGCACTGGAACGCGCGGACGTGGCGCAGCGGATTGACGACCAGCGCGCTGAACTTGAGGCGCGTACCCGGGCACTTGAAGGCTTTGCCACCCTGACCAGGGACCTGACCTTGCAACCAGAGCGGGATGCACTCTTCCGCCGGTCGATGGAACTGGTCTTGTCGTTGATCCCCGAAGGCTACGCGCTGTACTACCAGCCGCATGGGGAAAAATGGTGCGCCACAGCTCAGGTCGGCCATGTCCGATCAGCGCCACTTCAGGCGGCCATCGAAGGCGGGTTCCCGGTGGGACAGACCCCCAGCCTGGATATCCCGTGTCAGACAAAGGAAGCGTTGTTTCAGGACGAGTACGACTGCACCAGGGACGTGGAAGCCTCCCTGGTGCAGCACGTCCGCACCGTCGCCTCACTGCCGGTCGTGGTGGGAGGGCACGTTCACGGCATATTCAGTGTGGCACTGTTTGAGCCCCGCCCCTGGAGCGCGGCGGACCGGGCGGTTCTGACCACCACGGTGCACAGTCTGGGTCTCGCGCTGGAAAGTGCGCAGAGCGTGGTTCACCTGGCTGAAGAGCGCCGAAAGCTCGAGGCTGCAAACGAAGAACTCGAGGCATTCGCCTACTCGGTCTCGCATGACCTCCGGACCCCGGTGCGGCACATTGTCGGTTTTGCGACTCTGCTCCGCAAGCATCTCGGCACCGGGCTGGACGACAAGGCAAACCGATATCTTACGGTGATCGACGAGGGCGCCGGACGCATGAATACCCTGATCGACGCCATGCTGGACCTGTCACGGACGTCCCGACTGCCACTGCGCGTCACTCCGGTGGACCTTGAGATCCTGATCGACCGGGTGAAGCTGGACCTGCGGCCGGATCTGGTGGGCCGCGAGGTGTGCTGGAAAGTCAGTCCGTTACCGCTGGTGATGGGAGATCCGGACATGCTGCTTCAGGTGATGGAGAATCTGTTATCCAACGCCTTGAAATACAGCCGGAACCAGAACGTCGCAACAATCGAGGTCTGGGCAGAGGAACGAGAGTGGGACTGGGCGGTGTTCATCCGCGACAATGGCGCAGGCTTCGACCCCCGCTACGGAGACAAGCTGTTCGGAGTCTTTCAGAGACTGCACCGACAGGACGAGTTCGAAGGTGTTGGAGTCGGGCTCGCAAACGTGCGCCGCATTATTCACCGGCATGGAGGCGAAGTCAGTGCGGTGGGACTTCCGGGGCAAGGAGCGACCTTCGGGTTTACCCTGCCCAAACCGTGAGATGTCCCTGACCAGCCTGGCCCAGATGCTCACAACCGTGCCAGCCCGTGACAGACGCAGAAAACTTGCCTATGAGGGGCGTATTTCATGAACCAGGGGAGGCCCTTTGGGAACGATATTCAGGCCTCGGCTGCCCCTTGCAGGCTATACCCCTGCCCCCGGACTGTATGAACCAGCGGGTCTGGATGCAAGCGCAACAACTTGCGGCGGAGGTTACTGATGTGGACATTGACCAGTGGATCACTCTCCAGGCGAACTTCTCCCCACGCTGCGGCAGCAAGGCGCTCGCGGGAAAAGACCTGGTGGGGGTGCTGCATCAGCACAGCAAGAAGTGCACACTCCTGTTTGCTTAACTTTACGAATTCATGGCCTCCACGCACGACCCGCTCGCGGCAATCCAGGGTGAGTGACCCATGGGAGAGCACCTCCGGCGCCCTGGGCTCCTCCTTGCTGGTATTGCCCAGCCCAGCCGACTCTAACCGTGCCAGACGCGCCTCCGCCAGCGCCATCAGGGCGTCTGCGTCCGTAGCGTCTTCCGGCATGCGGGCGATACCCACCTGCACCTGCGCTCCCTTCAGACCACCGGAAAGACCCTGCTGCAGTACGGCCTGAAGGTCATGCATGCCGTCTGTGGAAATCACAGCGTACTCTCTGTCTCCAAGTCTGCACGCGGTCCGGTGTTCTCCTGGTCCGGTCTGCAGCATCAGCGTCAACCAGCGAGCCCACTCGCTGTCCAGGGGGGCACCGCGCACACTCAAGCGCACTAAGGTCAGCTCCAGGGAGTTGAGGTGCGCATGGTGAACGGCTGAGTAAAGCGTGGCCTGGGTTCCAAGGTGGACATCGGGTTTGTCATTGCGGGCCATGTCACGCCGAGCAATGTGCTCCCAGCGGGACAGCAGAATATTCAGGCCTTGCGCAACGGCAGTGAGGAGCTGTCGGTCCTCGGGGCTCCACACAACTGCCTCTCCGCCACGGGCATATGACACGACATGGCGGGCACCTTCTACTGTGGTCAGGGGGAGAAAGGCAGCGCTGCCCACGCCATCACGAATCCAGTCAGAGAATCCAGGTGCAGTGCGCAGATTTTCGAGGAACACCGGGAAGTCCATATCAAGGGTGACATTCGGGAGGCGCGTCCAAGCCGGAGGGTGTTCCCCGGCAAAAGCCTGAACCGGGACTGTCCATGAGGGGGCTTCGGCGCGCATAGACTCACCGCGGGCGTGTAGGGTTACGCTGCAAATATTGGTTGCCTGCGCCACCAGCGGGCCAGTGGCCTGAAGGTAGGCGTCAACGGTCAGATCATAGGCGAGGAGCTGTGTCACTGCCGCAAGGTGTTGCGCGTGATCGGCCGCGCCGGTCATTCGGGTCAGCATCTGCGATTTCGCCTTCGCGTCCCGGGCAAGGGTCAGTTGCGCCAGGCGCAGTTCCAGTTCGTCCATGACCAGCGCTGCGAGGTCCTGCAAGGTTGAACTCTCCTCGTCACTCAGGCCAGTCCGGGGCTGCTCGTCGAGCAGGCATAGCGTTCCGATGCTGTATCCATCGTGTGTCACCAGAGGGGCCCCAGCGTAAAAGCGCAATCCATGTTCGGCCATCACCCCATGCGAAGCAAACCGGTGATTCTGCCTGGCGTCTGGCACCACCATAACCTGAGTAGACTCGATGGTTCGGACGCAGGGAGCATGCTCGCGGGTCAGCGAACCTGTCTTCGTACCAAAACACGCTTTAGCCCAGATCTGCTGTTCGTCAATCAGGTTGATCATGGCGTAGGGAACGCTGAACAGACGAGCCGCAAGGGTCGTCAGTCGGTCAAACGCCGGTTCAGGCAGGGTGTCCACCACGGCGTATCGCGCGAGCACCTCTATGCGCCTGAGTTCGTTGTCCGACAGCGGCTCGTACATAGGACCATCGTACGCGGCAGGTCATGACCGGACTCTCTCACTTCAGCGCCTGGCGAACGAACAGTCGGTCTGAGGCACAGACTGATTCTCTGTCGACCAGAAGTCATTGAATCGAAGTATCGGTGCCCCATGACGCCGGTGAACAGATCAATTGAGGATCAAGCCACCGGGTCTTGGACATACCCGGTCGCAAGAAGGCCAGCCGACAGAAATACCATGGCTTCCTCGATGTATGCCTCCAGGGGAGGCGGTGGGCTTTGAATGGCCCAGGCGGTCGCAGAGCTATAGATCCCGCTGGCCATTAACGTTGCTGTCATATCCCGGCTGATGCGGCGTGAATTACAGCGTTGCTCAGAACCTCGTAGAGCGTCACTGACCAACGTATTGAGCTGCCGCTGAACTTGCAGGTCAACTTGGGCATCCATCTCACAAGGGTGGGCGCGGCGGTCAAGATGTACCTGCGCGAGAAAGACGCACACGCCCTGGAACAGCCGGCGAACATCTTGTATGAACACCTTTCCCGGTGGCAGGGCGTGTGCCGTAAGCACGCTGGCGAAATGCTTTTCGACGAGTTGCACGAAGAGTTCGTGCTTCTCCCGGTAATGCGCATAGAAGGTGGCCCGGTTGATCCCCGCACGTTCTGCAATGTCGTGAACTGTGATGGAGGAATAGGGCCGCTCGCGCAGGAGGGCCTCCAGGGCTTCAAGGATGGCTTGACGTGTCCGCCTGACACGCGGATCCACTCTGGCAGGCACAGGCAACATAAAAAGCCTCCTGTCGTTTACACGACATTTTCCCCCGGTTGTGTCTGGAGTAAACCAGGCATACCGCTCACTCTGTATACGATAAGTGTTGCTCAAGCGCCGCTGATCACACGAGTCCACCGGTGTACACGCCACCACAAGGAGCGCTTTATGACATCCAGCAAGATGGACGCCCGTATCACTGGGGTTCTGTTTATCCTCGCCACAGTCTCTGCTGTGCTTGGGGTTCTTCTCTATGCCCCGCTGCTCAATGACCCGGATTTTCTTCGTTCAGGGCAGTCCCACACTCACCGGGTGATACTTGGTGCGCTGTTCGAATTGATTCTGGCAAGCGCGGCAGTGGGAACAGCGATCACCCTCTTTCCTTATGTCAAGCGCCAGAACGAAAGCCTTGCCCTAGGCTACGTCAGTTTCAGAGTGCTTGAGGCCACCCTGATCATCGTCGGTGTTCTGAGCATGCTCAGTTATCTGACGCTCCGAAATCAATTCATGGCGGCGCCTGCACCGCACCTTCCTTCTTTCCAGACAGTGGGTGGCCTGCTCCTGGCGCTGCATGAGTGGACGTTTCTCCTGGGCCCCAACTTCATGCTGGGCATCAACACCCTGATGTGCGCCTTCTTGCTTCATCAGTCAAGGCTTGTTCCGCGCGGCATCGCAACCCTCGGCCTTGTCGGCGGCGCGCTTATTCTCACGGCGGCGGTACTGGAACTCTTCGGAGTGGTCCGTCAGCTGTCCCCATGGGGTGTCGCTCTGGCCCTTCCAGTTGCCGCCTACGAGATGATTCTGGCCGGATGGCTGATCACAAAGGGGTTCAGACCTACGGCAATTCACCACCTTGAGAGCGGCCCGCAGGCCTCCGGCAGCGCTGCGGCACAGCCAATGCAAACCCTGTACGGGACCGGCAAATAACCTGAATCCAGCGGGGGGTCAGCACAGCCTCCGAACTGGGTTCCAGATGGTTCACGCTGCATTGACAGCGTTGACCCACTGTTCCCGAGCTGAGCACAGCCAGGTGTAGACCTTTTAAGCTCTACACCTGGCTGTGCTCACCGACTTTCCTCTCCAGATCTTCCGGCTGACCAGTGCACAAAACTTCCGGATCATTCAGGACGAATAGGGCCTCAGGAGCATCTGGCCTGTTCTCAGGTTAGCGGGCTGCTCGTGTCGCGACCTCCGCAATACTAGGAAGTCGCACCAGGCCACGCCAGTACGCTTCAATGGTTTTGACAACACGGACAAATTCCTCATAGGTGCTGGGTTTCACGACATAGCCGCTTGCATACCCGTGGTAGGCCCGCTGAATATCGTCCGGGTGATCCGAGGTCGACAGGATCATGACGGGGATACTCCGTAATTCCGGCTGCTGTTTGACGTGCGCCAGGAAATCATGTCCGTTCATGACTGGCATGTTCAGGTCAAGGACCACGAGATCCGGGTAGGTGGCATTCAGGAACTGGTCTTCACGGTTGAGGTATTGGAGGGCCTGCCGCCCGTTCTCTACATGAATGACGTCGACCTCAGCCACAGCGTCTGCGAGAAGATCCTGAAACAGCGCAACGTCTGCCAGTTCATCTTCTACCAACAGCAGCGTGAAGGACTTGCGATTCATGAGCTTCACCATACACTTTACGCCCTAGGCGCTAAAATTGTTAGAAAAGGCTTCAGGTTCGTTCATAGACCCTTATTTCCTTTTCACGGGTACATTCACGCAGTGTTAACGTGAGCGGGATGGACTCCTCTCTGCCATGCTCGGCTACACCGCTGAGTCCATATCCAGTCAAGCGTAGGGACCGGAGCCTGGGCATGCACTCTCTTGACCGCAGGACCGGGCCAAGTGCTGAGAACAGACAGCTCAGGCTGGCGCCGGCCCCTGGAGTCTGCTCCCCTCAAAAACAGTCCGCTGGCCCCAGCTTGCGGAGGCCTCGCTCCCGTCCTCATCTTGTCAAGACCGTTTCTGAGCACAGGGACAAGACCCGTGTCTGACGAACACCTCCTTGCCCCTGCACACCTGGGCGGTCCAGCCATCGACGCATCGAATTGCGCCCGCGAGCCGATTCATATTCCAGGCTCCATACAGCCCCATGGAGCGCTGCTGGTTCTTTCGGTTCATGAGATGTGCATCGTGCAGGTCAGTGCCAACATCCCAGAGTTTTTTGAACGTCCTGCTGAGAGCCTCCTCGGACAACCTCTGGAACTCCTGGTGACCCCAACGTCACTGAGTCCCCTCAAAAAGATGCTGACGCTGGAAGGCAGGACTCACACTTTTCCGGTCACCCTTTTGAAAGGCCTGACATACGACGCCACAGCGCACCTGGCCCAGGGCGTGCTGGTCCTTGAACTTGAGCGTCCGAATTCCCCCGAGGTCGCTGCTGACATTTACCGCGCGACGCAACAGGCCCTGACCGAACTCGACTCTTCCCGAGACGTCCTGGGGCTCTGTGCGACAGCAGCCTCGCAGGTCAGGGAACTCACGGGGTTTGACCGGGTCATGATCTACCGCTTTGCTGAAGACGGCAGCGGCGAGGTCGTCGCTGAGGCGCGGCACAGCGACATCGCAAGCTACCTCGGACATCGTTTTCCAGAGTCGGACATTCCTCGGCAAGCACGTGCGCTCTACCTCAAAAACCTGCTGCGCCTGACTGCTGACGTCAATGCTGGTGTCATACCCCTTGTCCCGCTGCTCAATCCGGTGACGGGCGCTCCTCTTGACATGAGCCTGATGGTATTGCGGAGCACCTCGCCCATGCACGTGCAGTACCTGAAAAATATGGGCGTCACCTCGAGTCTGTCTGTTTCGATCGTTCAGGACGGGCGCCTCTGGGGCCTGATCGCCTGCCACCACACCACTGCCAGAGTCATTCCTCATCAGGTTCGCGCTTCTTGTGAGTTCCTTGGCCGCGTTCTGGCCATGCAACTCGCGGCCAAGCGGGACGCCGAGACCTACCGCTTCCGGGAAAAGCTGAAGCATCGTCATCAACAGATTCTGAACGCCATGATGTCCAGCCGCCTGCCGGTTGAAGCGATCAGGCGTCCCGACCTTGATGTGGTGGGCTTTATGCGGGCAAGCGGATTTGCCGTTCGTCTGGCCGGTCAAGTGGTGACGCTGGGTGAAACGCCTGCGGAGCCTGAACTTCAACACCTGCTGGGCTGGCTGCGCGAGCACCACCCCTCCAGTTTTCACACGAATACCCTGAGTGCCTTCCTTCCGGCAGCCACTGCTTACTCGGATAAAGCAAGTGGAGTGCTGGGTATGAGCGTGTCTGGCCACTGGGAGGAATACCTGTTGTGGTTCCGGCCAGAGATTCCCCAGACGGTAACCTGGGGCGGCAATCCGGCTAAACCGGTGCAATCCGGTGAAGACGGTACGGTTGACCTGACACCTCGGGCTTCTTTCGAGGCGTATGTCCAGCAGGTGCGGCACACGGCCCTGCCATGGCATCCAGGCGAGGTCGCCGAAGCCGAAAGCATGCGGGATGCATTGGTGGAGACGACAAGCGTGCGCCTGACCGCGCTGCAAGAGCATCATCAGCAACTTCAACGCGCACATGATGCCCTTGGGCGGAGCAACGCAGAACTCCAGCGTCGAAACGAGGAGTTGGCGCAGTTTGCGTATGTGGCGTCGCATGATCTGCAAGAACCCCTGCGTATTCTCGGCACCTACAGCGACATTCTCCTCCACCGGTATCAGGGACAGCTCGACGAGCGTGCCCAAGGGTATCTGCGGCACATTGGCGAACAGGTCTTCCGTGCCCGGCAGCTGGTCCGGGATGTTCTCACGCTCTCGAATGTGACCGCTCAACCCCCCCTGACGGATGTGGATCTGAACAGGGTGTGGGAGGACATCAGCCCGACGCTCCCCTGGCCAGCAGATGCCCAGGTAGAGTGTGCCGACCTTCCACACGTCCACGCAAATGTTGCCCAGGTTCAGCAGCTCCTTACAAATGTGTTCGGGAATGCCATTAAGTTCCGCGCGGACCGACCCCTCCGTATCCGCTTTACCGGGGAACAGCGGGGGGAATGGGTGCATCTGGCGATCCGTGACAACGGGATTGGCATCGCCCAGGAGCACGCAGAGCAGGTCTTCGTCATGTTTCAGCGCCTCCAGAGCAGGACCGATCAGCTCACTGGGAACGGAATTGGACTGGCCGTGTGCAAGAAGGTCGTGGAGCGTCATGGCGGGAACATCTGGATTGACGGTCAGGTCGGCGAGGGTACGACGGTCTCGTTTACCCTTCCTGCCGTGTCCACCAAAACCAGGAGCTCGCCTCCCGTAATGACCTGAAGGTTTTCCGGCGGCGCGGCGGCGTGCACCAGAGTGGACGGCGCACCTGTCTCTCCGGCTGCTGAGGGAGGTCAGGCCGTTCGTAATCTTTTCTTATGTCAGTCTGGCGGTTCATGACGTG
Source organism: Deinococcus deserti VCD115 (assembly GCF_000020685.1). Classification (NCBI taxonomy): domain Bacteria; kingdom Thermotogati; phylum Deinococcota; class Deinococci; order Deinococcales; family Deinococcaceae; genus Deinococcus; species Deinococcus deserti. The sequence goes on from NC_012528.1 coordinate 336,863, forward strand.
GTGCCCACCTGTGGTCAGCGAGCAAGGCACAGGGTATGCCCGGACTGCCGAGCGGAACAGCAGCCTGCACCTTGAGGTGCTCACGGTTCGGACCCCTCCACGCGGCCCGGCAGCAACATGGTCTCTGAGGCATGGGACCCCACGCCCAGGTGACCGATGTCTGGCTATGTCCGCGCTTCAACCGACAACTTTCCTGAAGTTCTGACGCGCCGGCACCCATGGAGCGCTCAGTGGTTGTGTTTGGGACTGGTTCCTAACGTGAACAACAGTTACACTAAAGATGGCAAATTGCCATCTTTAGTGGGAATCTTTCGGAGAAAAAATGGCAACCAAAACAAATTCACGTGTTCAGACCCTTATCCGCCACGCTCTAGACGAACAGGCTGCGCGCGGGCATCAGGGAGATTTACCTGAAGGGAAAGTCACCTTGCGTCTGCAGGCCATCGACCTCTACTGGCTGTCTCAGCTTGCGGTACTGATGGACGCCAGCCGCACCCGCGCCGCCTCCCAATTGCTATCAGCCGCTATCCGGGACGCCGCTCACACCGCCGGCCTGCCTACCGAAGGCGAACAGTTCCAGACGAGTTTCCAGGCGTTCCTGAAGCAGGAATTCCCACACGAGACGTCCCCGCCCTCTGACACCTGACTGGAGGCCGCATGCCGCACCACACAGAACTGATTTCTGCCCTCGCTGTCGGCCTGACGCTGGCTTTCTTCGGCGGCCTGCTCGCGACCCGTCTTCACCTGCCTCCCTTGATCGGCTACCTCCTCGCCGGCCTCGCTGTCGGGCCGTTCACCCCGGGCTTCGTCGCCGACGCCAGCATTGCCGCGCAGCTGTCTGAGATTGGCGTGATGCTTCTGATGTTCGGCGTTGGCCTCCATTTCTCCATCAGCGACCTGCTCGCGGTGCGCCGCATAGCCGTTCCCGGCGCGCTCCTGCGCATCCTGACCATCACCCTGCTGGGTGCTGGCGTCTCGCAACTGTGGGGCTGGTCCATGGGAGAAGGCCTGGTGTTTGGTCTGGCCCTCTCCGTGGCCAGCACTGTGGTGCTGCTGCGTGCGCTTGAAGAACGGGGAACGCTCGACACCACCAACGGGAAGATCGCGGTGGGGTGGCTTGTGGTTGAGGATCTTGTCATGGTCCTGGCGCTGGTTCTGTTGCCTGCGCTGGCCCCCTTGCTGTCGGGTGGCGAGGGAACGGTGAATCTGGGAGCGCTGGGCATGTCCCTGGCCCTCACGCTGGGAAAAATGCTTCTGTTCGTGGTGGTCATGATGCTCGCTGGCCGGCGCTTCATTCCATGGATGCTTGCCCGCGTGGCCAGGATCGGCTCCCGCGAACTGTTTACGCTTGCCGTCCTGGGCACCGCTCTCGGCATTGCGTACGTGGCCGGAGCATTGTTTGGCGTGTCGTTTGCGTTGGGAGCCTTCCTGGCTGGTGTGGTGGCCAGCGAAAGCAAATTCAGTCATCAGGTGGCGGAGGACGCCCTGCCGTTCCAGGATGCGTTTGCCGTTCTCTTTTTCGTGTCGGTCGGCATGTTGTTCAATCCTGCCATCCTGCTTCAGGCACCGCTGCTCGTGCTGGCCACCTCACTGATCATCGTCGTGGCGAAAACGCTGATCGCGTTCCTGACCATGCGTCTGCTGCGCGCCTCCTTTACCACCTCCCTCACGGTGGCCATCTCTCTGGCACAGATTGGGGAGTTCTCGTTTATCCTGGCGACGCTGGGCCGCGACCTGAACCTGCTGAGCGTTCAGGGACAGAACCTGATTCTGGCAGGCGCGATCGTCTCAATCATCCTCAACCCCTTCCTGTTTCGCCTGATTCCTCTGGTCCAGAGGTGGCAGCAGAGAGGTGAGCCTCAGGGCACGCCACAGAGTCACCCGCCGGTCGGCCTGACACGGCACGCTGTGCTGATCGGCTACGGCCGGGTTGGTCGCATGATTGCCCAGACTCTCCAGGCCCAGCACGTGCCGTTTGTCGTGGTCGAGCAGGACGAACGCCGCATTGATGAACTCAGGGAATCAAACATTCCTGCTATCTACGGTGATGCAGCCCGGACATCCGTCTTGCACCAGGCAGCGCTCCGTGACGCCCGTGTGGTCATTATCGCCACTCCTGATGCCATTCAGGCTCAGTTGATCGTGGAGCATGTGCGCCGGGTCAATCCGGATGTGTATGTCACGGCCCGGAGTCATGACGAACACACCCAGCGGGCCCTGCGTGATCTGGGGGCAAGTGATGTCCTGTACGCGGAACACGAACTTGGCCTGGCTATGGGCAACCATGTTCTGGCGGCCCTGCGCCCGGCGCATGATGCTCCCGCCAGTCGTGCCGGAACAAGCTCCTGACTGGCATCGTCCTGGCTCCGGCCTTGAGGTCGAGACTCTTTTCCGGCGCCGGTCAGCACCCACTGGATTGCAGGCGCCTGAACTGTCACCGGCCACATGAGGCAGTCACACCAGAGGACTTTCGTTTGATCGAGGGTGCTGTCTCAGGCTGGTGTCACGCTCATGCCTGCCACCTTGTGCTGGGAGTTGAGGACGTCAGCTGCCTCTGTCTTGCTTGACGACCTCAGCGGGTCCGGTCCTGCGTCTCATGGAGCCGTCTGCCGATGAATCCTGCCAAAAGCGAAAGCCGCACCGGGCTCAAGGACTTCTGCCGTGTCAAAGACATCACCCACAGACGCTCTTACAGCGACACAACCTCGCCAACGCATCGCTGCTCGGCCAATCTCAGGAGATGCCCAGCCAGTGCAGTGTCCTGGAAAGACACTCCCGTCGAGTCGAACACTGTAATTTCTTCTGAGTGTTCCCGGCCCGGCTTCAAGCCTGCACACAGCTCACCCAGCTCTGCGTAGATGTCCTCCGGTTGTACGAGCTGCAGGGCGACCGGGCGCTGCATTTCCCCTATGGTCAGGCTCTGGGCACGCCGGTCTACCACGACTTTGGCCACGGCGACCAGATATGGATCAAGTTCCTGCTTCCCGGGAGCATCAGAACCCATGGCGTTGATATGCGTTCCAGGTCTGATCCACTGCCGCGAGATGATCGGTTCCTCCGCCGGAGTCACAGTGACGACGATGTCCGCGTCTTCGCAGGCGGCCTGTCCGTCCGGCACCGCCCGCACAGCGAGGCCCGGCAGGTCGGCCGCTTCCACGAATGCCTCGGCACGCTCGGGGGTGCGTGACCAGACCCGCACTTCCTTCAACGACCGCACTTCCTGAAGAGCTCGAAGTTGCGCCAGCGCCTGCCCTCCTGTCCCGAACAGCGCCACCACCTGAGCGTCCGGGCGGGAGAGCATCTGGGCCGCCACGGCCCCGGCAGCGGCCGTGCGAGCCTCTGTGATGACGTTGGCGGCCAGAAGCGCGTGCGGTTGCCCGGTGACAGGATCGCCCATCAGCATGACTGCGCTGTGCGTTGGTAGGCCACGGCGAACATTGTCGGGATAGTACGATCCCATCTTCAGACCAAAGACCTCGTGATGCCCGGACAGCTGCAGATGACTGGTTTTAATGCTGTAGCGTCCGCCGTTCAGGGAATGGCCGACCACAGGCAGCACTGCAGCCTGACCGCGACCATCTGCCGCAAACGCGTCCCGGACGATGTCTATAACTTCCCGCTCATCGAGGAGTGAGCGAATCACGGTATCGCTGAGGACCGTCAGAGGCATCGCACCGTGATTCATTCCTGTTCCTCTTTCAACAGGTGCACGAGCAGATCACGATCGAGATTGCCGCCACTGAGGACAGCGACGAGTGGGCCGGCGGCTTGCAGTTCCTGGCGGTGTGAGAGCGCCGCAGCCAGCGTCACGGCTCCACTGGGTTCCGTCACAAGGCGGGTTCGCAGGGTGGTCTCGCGCACCGCGCGCCGAAGTTCGGCTTCACTGACGGTAATGATGTCATCCACGAATGCCTGAACATGAAGCCAGTTCAAATCGCCCAGGTGCTGCACGCGCAGACCATCAGCCAGGGTGCGGCCCACCTGTTCGGCCGTGTAGGTGACGCGCTGCCCGGACTTGAAGCTGTCATGGGCGTCGGCGGCCACCTCGGGCTCCACACCAATGACGCGCACGTCTGGACGCTGCAGTTTCAGCGCGGCGGCCACACCCGACAACAGGCCCCCGCCACTCACCGGAACCAGGACGGTGTGTACGTCGGGCAGGTCCTCCAGAATCTCGAGCCCGACAGTGCCCGCCCCCGCGATAATGCGGGCATCGTCATATGGGGGAATGGGGCTCAGCCCCCGCTCTGACGTCAGCTCCTTGGCCCGGGCGGCGCGCTCCTCACTCGCGGGCCCCACCACGATCACGTCCGCACCGAACGCCCGGGTCATGTCCAGCTTCAGCTGGGGGGCATTGTCTGGCATGACGATCACGGCAGGGATCCCCAGCTGTTGGGCGGCATAGGCGACAGCCTGCGCATGGTTGCCGCTGGAATGAGCAACCACGCCTCGCTGCCGTTCGTCTTCGGACAGCGCAAGGAGGGCGTTGAAGGCTCCGCGCAGCTTAAATGCCCCAGTAGGTTGCAGGTTCTCCGGTTTGACCCAGAATCCTTCGAGCGGAAACGGGACCAGAGGAGTGCGTACGACGTGGCCACGGATGCGCTGGTGTGCGCTCAACAATTCATTCAAAGCGATGAGGGAGGAAACAGCAGTTGGATGCGACATGAACAAACCTCGGAAATGATGGGGTAAGCAGACCTGCTTGGCGGCGACCCACGAAGAATAAAGCCTTGCCCGCCGCATATGTCCTGAATGTCCAGACTCTGGATAAAATATCTTTGTGTCAGAGACAGAAGCCGACCATATCCATCTCCTGGCGCAGCTCCAGCAGATCGCCCAGGGACTTGCCGAGACGTTCGCACCATTCTGTGAGGTGGTGGTGCACGATCTGACCTGCCCAGACCATGCGGTGATCGCGATCCACAACAACCTCTCGGGACGTGAACACCATCAGCCCGCCACAGAGCTGGGGCTGGCCCGTATTCAGGACTCCCAGTACCCGCAGATCATCACCAATTACGCCAACCGCTTCGCCGATGGCCGCCCAGCCAAAAGCACGTCTATCGGCATCAAAGACTCCCGGGGCAGTTATGTGGCCGCGCTTTGCCTGAACATTGACCTGACGGTTTTCCGCAGCCTGCAAAGCGTCATTGAATCTTTCGTGCAGCTGGACAATACAGTCAGCGTTCAGGAATCCCTCGAGCCCGCGGGGGCAGAGCTTCTCCGGGCGCACATGGACCAGTTTGCCGCCAGACGCGGCACCGTACCCCAGGCTCTCAAGGTTGAAGACAGGCGAACACTCGTGAAAGAACTCAAAGCTGGCGGCCACCTGCAGGTGCGGCGAGCGATGGAAATCGTGGCGTCTCACCTTGGGGTTTCGCGGGCAGCAGCCTACAGCTATGCGAAAATATCACCGGGTGACCAGCTCAGGTCGCGTCGACCATAACTGTTTGGTGGTGAATTGTCCGGCACAGTTCAAAAGCCTCATACGTGTGCAGGCGAAAGGTAAGGCTGAAGCAACCGCCTGGTGTGCGCTCACGGACATGCCGTCCAGCCGGCGTCACTTTGCCGGATGACGGGTCAATGGGCTATGTCAGCTTGAGGTTACCGTCCACGGCGCCCCTCTCTGAAAAGGGGCTTGCTGGCGGATATCCGAAGAATCTCTTCCCAGCGTTTACGCCGATGGAGCAGATCGTTCCTAGTTGCGAGGGAATGCAGCAGGCCTCTGCGCATCGCTTACGGGGACTGATGAGCGGCCAAAACGACGTGACGGTGCTGCGCGGAGCGATTCAACGGTTGCAGCTCATCGACCGGGTTGAATCTAAGGACGTGTAAACTACAGAGCTTTCATAAGTGACTTCAAAAGGACGTCTTCACAAGGCAGTCCGAGCGTGAGCGCTGGCTCAAGTCGAACCTCAGAGACGATAAACCGCGTCGACTTAGCTTTCATATCTTCTGTCGCGTCCGGTCAGAGAATAGGCAAATGTTTCGCATGCGCCCGGCTCTTGTATTGACTTCAGCCCTCGTCATTGCTGCACCTCTCCAGAGCGCCCACGCCACAGCCCTTGAGAAAGCAAAATTTGTCTTTCACCTTGGCGCAGCGTATTACGCATTCAACACCTGGGTCTGGAAGCCATACCGTCAGTACAAGTTCCAGGTAGGAGCACCAAACCAGAAAACGAATATTGTCAAAGCCGGCGCCGCCCTTCTGTTCGCCGGCTATCAGGTAAATTCAGCCATCAAAATGACCAGAAATACCCAGGATCCCTTCCTGAAGAGCATCGGTGGCCTTTTGCCCAACTTCAGGAAATCACTCACTGCTGTTGGAAACGATCTTAAACAGGGGCGCTTCAATGAGCAGGGAATTCAGCAACTGAACCGCAGCGCCACGCAGCTGCTCAACGCTGCTCAGCAGCAGGGACAAACCATCCGGCCTGTCGCTGTGCCTATCCCAGGTTTGTAAGTTCTGGCTTGGAGGGGGGCAGCTCGGTACTGCTTCCCTTCTTCGTTTCTATCTGGGCCCACTCGTGCCCTGTTCCTGGATGCCGCCATCAGAACAATAAGTATTGTTTTTCGCCGTAGAAAGTAAGTTGAAATAATATTCAGAGAACGAATCTGTTTTTAACGTTCTTCTGGAACCAGACTCTCTGGAAACCCCGTTTAGGGCCTGAATCAGGGCAGCTGGTTCACCTGTAGGTCAATAAAAATGGAGTCGGTATGGCTAGATACCGACTCCACCACAGTTTAGGCCGTCGTCGCGTCATCCGCACCCTCTGGCGTTGGGGCAGAAAGCATTTCAGCGACCATAGGAGCTGCCGGCATCAGAAGGTGACAGATGCATTCCTCGTCGCGCTTCTCCTGTCGCGGTATGTCTTCAAACATCCGTACCCGTCCATCTGGTGGAACATCCTGAGGGAAGACCGGCCCGGTCTTCCCAGTTACACCCAGGCGTTCACCCGCGGCCAGCGTCTCCTGGAGCATCTTGAGGCTCTCGTCAGTCCACCTTTGCCCTGTACAGATGTCGTGGTGGACTCCATGCCACTCCCGGTGTGTCGTCCAAAACGAGGGAAACGCTGCGCGTTTCCTGGTGCGCGGTGGGGCTACGGGACCCAGGGCGATTTCTTCGGCTTCAAACTCCACGCCTGGGTCTCACCCGCTGGCCAAGTGATGCAGTACCTCATCCGACCAGCCAACCTGCACGACACGACCGTCGCCTACGAGCTCAACCGACGCTGGGCGGACTTCGGCGGACCCCGAGTGATCGGGGATAAGGGGTACTGCGCGTTGGGGTTCATCTATCCACCCAAGAAAAATACGCGCTACGACACCAGGTGGCGGGAAGACCACCATCCGAAATTACGTAAACGCATCGAAACCGTGTTCTCTCAGTTGGTGGAAGCCCAGGTTCGTTCCGTTCAGTCTAAAACCCTGACCTCATTGCGGCTCCGCGTCGTCCTGGCCGTACTCGCCCACAACCTCATGCACCGCTAAACGGGGTCTGGAAGTTTGGTCCCGGTCAGAATGATCTGGGAGGGCTATGCTCCGTTTTCAAGCAGCGCAGGAAGCATCTGCGCTGCTCTACACGGGGAGCTGGCGCGACTTCGATGGTGTTCTCAGCGGCTTCAGAAAGCGGAAGGCTTGGCAAACGTGCACAGATATGCACGAATGGTCGGCAGAATCGTCTTGCTACCACTCAATTGGATTGTCGCGGCAGCAGCCATGTCCGGTCTGTAACACTGGCTGGAAGTCAAGAGAGGCTTAAATGGTATCTGTTACAGATTAAGCAGCTGTTCCCTGCCTTGACGTTCATGTGACATCTCCTGCCCTCTTCGATTTAGCCATAAACACAACAAAACTCGTTTGCCTGGACCGATCATGGCCAGCAAAAACCCGTCAATGACCTGGGCGTCTCTCTACCATCAGGATGGACCGTCAAGATACGCACTGATTCATTGAGTGGGTTTGGTCTCGTCCGGAACCTATCAAATAGAATAGATCTATGACCGCACTCGAATCGCCAAGCATTCTGGATCAGGTCAAGGCCCTGTCGCATGAAATCCGCTACGACCTGATCCGCCACCTGGCCCAGGGTGAGCGATGCGTCTGTGACCTGGAAGAGCTGCTGGAGCTACCCCAGTCGAAGGTGTCATATCACCTTGGTATTTTGAAAGATGCGGAACTTGTCCGGTCTGAGCAGCGAGGAAAAAACACCTATTACACCCTGAAGCAAGAACAGCTGTTTCTACTGGGCGGAGGTCTGTTAACCGAGATATTTACAGACCGTGTCTCCTTGACGGAACAAAAGAAATCAATATGCTGAAGGCACGATGACCCGAGTCCTGATTCTCTGCACCCACAACAGTGCCCGTTCCCAGATGGCCGAGGCACTGACCCGTGAGGCGGCCCGGAAGGCTGGCGTTGACCTTGAAGTCTATTCTGCCGGGACTGAAGCCACCTGCGTCAAGGACGACGCCAGAACCGTCATTGCCGAACTTGGACTGAGCCTGGACACCCACACCAGCAAGACACTCTTTGACGTGCCTGAACCTCAGAATTTCGATTACGTCGTGACCGTATGTGACAGCGCCGCCGAAGCCTGCCCGGTCTACCCGGGCAAGACCACCCGCAGGCATTATCCGTTTGTCGATCCGAGTGGCGGCAGTCTCGACCGCTGGCGCGCCGTGCGGGACCAGCTTCAGACGCAGTTCGAGGCTTTTGTGGCGGCGCTCAAAAATGGCCATCGGGTTCCGGATTCTTATACTGACAGTCCGGCCGTGACGGTCGCCTGAGATGACTCTGCCTACGCCGGTCCCTCTTTCCCGCGCCCTGGCTGCGGAAGGCATCGGAACCTTCGCCCTGGTGTTCTTCGGCCCAGGTGCGGCGGTGGTCCAGGCACAGACGGGAGCGCTCGGGCATCTGGGTGTCGCGGTTGTGTTCGGCCTGACGGTCACGGCGGTCATCGCAGCACTTGCACCGATCAGCGGGGCGCACATCAACCCGGCCGCCACCTTCGCCCTCACCCTCGCCGGTAGGTTTCCACGGGAACGCGTCCTGCCTTATGTCGCGGCGCAGCTGCTTGCCGCGGCGCTCGCCGGGTTTGTGCTGCTGGCCCTCTTCGGAATGAAGGGCGACCTGGGGGTGACGGTCCCATCCGGCAGCGTTGCGCAGGCATTTGTTCTGGAACTGACGCTCACGTTTTTCCTGTTGCTTGTTGCCCTGCGCTCCGGCCTGCCCTGGGTGGTCGGAGGGGTGGTGGCTCTGGAGGCCGCCATGGGCGGCCCCATGACCGGGGCGAGCATGAATCCGGCGCGGTCTTTCGGTCCATCCCTGGCCAGCGGCATCTGGACCGCGCACTGGCTGTACTGGGCCGCACCACTGATGGGCGCCGGGCTGGCCGTTGCTGCCAACCATTTTCTTAACCCCACCGAACCGGTCGAGACGGCGCCACATCAGGCGCAGGAGTTCGTGCCTACCGAAAAACCGACATGACGTCCCCGACCGGTAAAGCACTTCTTTGTTGGGCCATGGATGCCCGCTCTTTACCGTCTGACGCTCTGCCCGGGGAGCATGAATGCGAATGCTGGGATATAAGTGCCGGTGGACCTGAAACGAGTGAGAGGCACCGGGCAGAGCGTCAGCCGCACAACAAACACAGCCTGAACCAGGGACTGTGGCCGGTCGCTTTCCGACAGGTACAGGACATCGTCGGAACCGCGAACATGCGTTGCGCGCAGGAGCAGATATGAAAATAGCGGTGTTCGGAGATGTTCATGGCAACCGTTTCGCGCTCGAAGCTGTGGTTCAGGACATCGAACAGCACCAGCCGGACATGTGGCTGAACCTGGGCGACCAGCTCTTCGGTGGGGCAGACCCGGTGGGGGCGTGGCAGGTCCAGCAGGAGCTCCGGGCTAAGTACGGCGCGCTGGAAGTACGTGGGAACACAGATGAACGACTTGGGCAGGACCTTACCGAAACAACCGAGAAGCGGGCGATGCTTGAGTGGCTGCACAGCATTCTTCCAGAAGATGCCGCGGCGCACGTGGCGGGCCTGCCGACCAGCGTCACTGTGGCGGACGGCCAGGTGATCGCTGCACACGGCGCGCCCGACAGTGCCTGGACGTACCTGCTGCTTGACGGCAAGGCCTGGGCGACTAACGACCTGATCCTGGAGCGGCTAGGAGACACCGGAAAGGCGCGCGTGGTGATCGTTGGACACTCTCATCAGGAGCATGTCCGGCAGATCGGCCAGGTGACAGTGGTGAATGCTGGTGCCGTCAGCCGCCAGAAGGACGGCTGTCCCCTGGCCCGGTGGGTACTTCTGGAAGGTCATAACGGTATCTGGAATGTTACGTTCCGCAGGGTCACCTACAACGTGGAGGCAGCGGCACGGTGGGCTGAGCAACACGCCCACAAAGGCGCCCAGGAGGCAGTACAGTTAAGAACCGGTGCGCCGCACAAAAAACCCTGAGCAACCGTGCCTGTCGGTGATCGTGTCGATCAGCCTCCAGCTGACCTGATGGCTGGTGCTCACCGTGACACGGCGACACTGCACTCAGGGCGGGGGCTGGAGCGGACCAGTCCTGGGCAAGCTGACCGAAAAGGCGGCACCTTCGCCTACAGCGCCTTTCGCCCAGGCCTGGCCTCCATGCCGCGCCATGATGCGCCGCACATTTGCCAGGCCCACGCCGGTCCCCTCGAACTCCTCCTGCAGATGAAGGCGCTGGAATACACCAAACAATTTGTCGGCGTACCGGGCATCGAAGCCCACTCCATTGTCCTGAACCGTCAAGACAGTGAACTCCGGACGCTCCTCCGCGCGGACCTCAATCACCGCGTGTTCTCGTGTGCGGGTGTACTTCAGCGCGTTCGAAATCAGGTTCAGTAACACCTGCCGCATCAGAGCCTGATCCGCCCACACCTTCGGCAGGGGGTCCACCAGCCAGGAAATGTCCCGCCCCCGGAGGTCCGGCAGCAACTCTGCACGGACATCCGTCAGCAGAGCCCCCAGGTCGATCAGCTGGATCTGCAGGGGCTGGCGGGCGCTGCGGGACAGATCGAGCATCGCGTCAATGAGGTTGTTCATCCGCTGCGCCGACTGCTCGATCACCGTCAGGTAGCGGGCCACCTTCGGGTCCAGCGGCGTGTCCAGCGCCTTCCGGAGCAGGCTGGTGAATCCAGCGATATGGCGCACGGGGGTTCTGAGATCGTGACTGACGCTGTAGGCGAACGATTCAAGCTCCTTGTTTGCCTCTCCCAGAGCCTGCGTCCGAGCATTCAGGGCATCCCGATGCTCAGTGAGCTGCTGCGTGAAATCCGCGCGTTCCAGTGCAAGGCTCAAACTGCGCATCGTCGTTTCGAGCAGCGCCCGGTCGACAGCCGTCCAGGCGCGCTGATGAAACAAAGCGATCACGAACATGCCGACGGTGACGCCCTGCATCCGGAGCGGCAGGGTCGCCACGGCCTGAATGTGCTGCACCATTTCCTTGGGGCTGTCGCTGCCGTGGACATACGCGTCCTGATAGAAGGGCTCATCGGTGATCAGCGGAGTAGCCAGACTGGGCACATCATGAGCAAAACCAGCGTCGATCAGGGTCTGCAGCCCTTCGTCACCGATCTCCCCCACCTGGGATTTCGCACGCCATCGTCCTTCTTCCAGCTCGTAATACGCCGCGTACCCGCCAGGCAGCAGAGACAACACAATCTGCTGCGCCCTTCGTATCAGGGCCACCCGGTCGGTTTCCACTACCAGATCCATGGACAGTTGAGCGAAGGCTTCCAGTGCCTGATTGCGGCTCTCCACTTCAGCCTGGCGAGCCGCCAGGGCGTGAGTCTGGTCGACCCGCTCCAACATCAGATTCAGGCTCCGCATCGCTGTCGCCAGCAAGGCGCGGTCAGAGCGGGACCATCCTTGATCCGGGGTCAGCGCGAAGCTGAGCACTCCACGCCGGTGGCCACCCACCGTAATGGGCAAGCTTGCGGTTGCTCTGTGGGGGGCTTCGTCACCCGTCAGGTCCCCGGCCGCAGGGCCAACTGCGGTCTGAAAGTACAGTTCACCAGTACTCCATGGAACAGACAGGGCTGGAGCCTCATGCAGCGGCAGACCAGCGTGTAAAGCGGTCTGCACCTCCGGGTTGCCGGGCTGTCCCACCTGGGAACGGACGACCCACCGAGCGTCTTCCGGCTCGTAGTACTGTGAAAACCCGGGGGCCAGCAGGCCCAGGATGACCTGTTGCGTCTCGTGAATCAGATGCAGCGGATCACTCAGTATGCCCAGGTCATGGGTAAGTGTCGCGAAGGCCTCAAGGATCCGGGTCCGGGCATCGAGTTCCGCATTCTGCTCCTGGAGAACGGCAGTGAGGTCCGCTGTTCGCAGTGCGCCCATCACCTGGCCTCTGAGCAGATTCAGGTAATCGCGGTACGGACGATCAAAACGTTTGCGTGCATTGAGACCGATTACGAGGACGCCAGGGTTGGCAGCTGCAGTACTCTCCTGCGCCAGCGGCAGAATGGCCACCTGGGTCACAGGTTCAGGCCACGGCCCCACCGTAAGTGGTGAAATGGACTCTACTCGGACCTCGGCTCCGCCTCGCCATGCTTCAGGAAGGACCGCAAATGTATCAAGGAGTGCCGCATCGAGTCCTGCAGCCGCCTGCAGCCTCAGTTCCTGGGCATCTGGGAGATACAGCAGGGTGAACGGCAGGTCATGCGGATTGTTCAACTCCCCCTGAACAATGGCGGAGGCGATCTGTGACAGGTCGCTTGACCCAAGCAGGCCGGACGCGAGAGCAGCCAACGTTTCGGTGCGCCGGATACTCAACACCCGCTCGGTGGTTTCGCTGACGCTGGCCAGCATTCCTTCCACGTGAGTCTCGCCGTGGATGGGCGTGTAACTGACGTCGAAATAGCATTCTTCCAGGTATCCGTCGCGGAACAGAGGCACCAGGATATCCACAAAGGCGACGCCCTCGCCCCGCTCGAGCACCGCATCGAAGTAAGGCTTAAGGCCTGGATAGCCGTCATGCTCAAAAATGTCCGCTGTCCGCCGGCCAAGCGCGCCAGGGTGCTTGTCGGCGCCCAGAATGGGTCGGTACGCATCGTTGTAAATGGCAATCAGGTCATGGGTCCAGCCGACATACATGGGTTGCTTGGAGGTGAGCATCAGCTCGATGTACGTGCGCAGGCGCGGGGACCAGTGGTCAGGCGGTCCGAGGGAAGTGCTGGACCAGTCAACCTCGCGCATCAGGGCGCCCATCTCTCCCCCGTGTTCAAAAAGTGAACGCCCGGTCATGAGAAGGGGCGCACCTGGTCAACTGTCATGCTTCCTTTTATCAGGTAAGGAAGAGCGAGGCGCAGGAAATGAGCACAGTCATCGTTCACAACACGGAGGCAGAAGTATTGTTGATTTCAGCGGGGGTGCCTGCCCTGGACAGGTAACCTGCGTGATCCGGTAAGCCGCCTTCTGAGCGGGCCAAAAGCCCGGTCATGAAACCAGTACGGTCGACAGCTTATGCACTCGCGAGAAAGCCTGGAAAGATGACCGGGCATCTGGACCCGGCGGATTGGAGCCTTATAGCTCCCGATGGCCTTCCGGCGTGATTTCTCCGGGTGTCTCGTTACATACCCGGTTCGCCTGCCAGTACTTGAGAAATGCATCGATTTGGCGCAGGAACGTATCGAACGCGGACGATTTCACCATGTATGAACTTGCATGCAGGCTGTACGCTTCGCTGATGTCCTTTGCGGCAGCAGAGGTGGAGAGCATCACCACCGGAATGCGGCGCAATTTTGGCTCCTGCTTGAGCAGCCCCAATAACTGGAAGCCGCTCATTCCAGGCATGTTGATATCCAGAAGAATCACGTCCGGCAGGGTGGGCGTGGAATGCAGGAAGTTCAGGGCTTCCTCGCCGCTCTGGACGCATGTCAGGGTGCAGTCGGGCTGAAGTTCCTCGAACGCTTCCTGGGCGAGCAGAAGGTCAGTGGGGTTGTCGTCTACCAGCAGGTAGCGGCACGGAACGGACATGTACCCTGAGAATAGAGCGTCTGGAGCCGCATGCCTGTGCGAAAGGTCCCCAAGCACCGCAATGAAGGCCCGGTGTCTACCCGAAAATGACGTGATTCCAGCACAAGCACATTCGGTGCAGCTTGTTCCACTCAGGACAATCCGTTCAGTGCCTGTAAGGCAGGCCGGGCCGCTTCAGCAGGCAGGTGCCCCAGCAAAATGAGTTGGGCCAGGCCGTGCACGGTACCCCACATTCCTGCGGCCACGAGATCCGGGTCATTCGGCGGAACGCTGCCTTGCGCCATACAACGCTCAATGGTAAATCGGAGCAGTTGCTGATTGGCCTGGTGCACTGGGCTCGGCTGGTCTGGGATGCAGAGGCTCGGATCAAAAATAAGATGGAAAGCGTTCGTGTGCTGAAGTGCAAACTGAATGTATGCTTCGCCGATGGCGACCAGCTGATGGAGCGGGTCGGGTCCTGCCCGTTCGAAAGCTTCCACCTGCTTTTGATAGAACGCTTCCATACACCGCTCCGCAAGAGCAAGCAGGAGCTGACGGCGATCCGGGAAATAATGATACGGCGCAGCGTGGCTGACGCCTGCATGCTTGGCGACCTGACGCAAACTGATATGGGCAGCCTGCTGTTCTTGAAGAAGGTCGAATGCAGCGGATAACAGCGCTTCTCGCAACTGTCCGTGATGGTAGGGACGTTGCTGCGCCGCAGGCTGGGAACGCAGTTCCCTTCGTTCCAAGGCGTTTTCCGATTTTGATCTTGACACTGTCAACATCATAGGGCAGCATGGCCCTGCTGGATCTTGACGTTGTCAAGATTTAGGTGCCCGGTTCTCTCGATCGGGCACCTCCACCTCTTCGTTTCGTCTCGAGGACTCCTTATGCGCACCCTTGTCATCATCGGTCACCCCAATCCAAACAGCTTTTGCCATGCACTGGCTCAGCAGTACATAGATGCCGGGCGCACTTCGGGCGCGGAGATCAGAGTGCTTGACCTCTCCACGCTCAGGTTCGACCCCTCCCTTCGTAATGGCTTTCAAGGAGCGCAGGACCTCGAATCAGAATTGCAAGAAGCCCAGGCGCTGCTGAAATGGTGCAGTCACCTGTGCCTGATCTACCCCGTCTGGTGGGGCTCGACTCCCGCTGTACTCAAGGGTTTTTTTGACCGTGTGCTCCTGCCGGGCTTTGCCTTTAAATACCGGCCGTCAGGTCTTCCAGACAAATTACTCGCTGGCCGAAGCGCGCGTCTGATCGTCACCAGTGATTCACCCACCTGGTACCTCAAATGGATGATGCGAGATGCAGCAATTCATTCTGTAAAACACAGCACTCTCGCTTTCTGTGGCTTTAAAGTGCGGGTCAGCCGGGTGGACAATGTCCGGCAAAGTAGCCCTGGAAAGCGCACCCAATGGTTAAACCGAATGACCTCGGTGGCGCTCCAGGATCATCGGCACTGAACAAGGGGGCGCCCAAGCGCGTTGAACGCGAGGCAGATGACACCCACCTGTCTGCGGGAGAGGGGAGCGCTGAAGGCTGTGGATCCTGAAAGGCCCCGTCTATGCCCACCGGTCAGACCGTGCCCACCACCCTCCAAGGCAGAGGGAACCGGCAGGAGGTGTTACCGGATCCAGGCTGTGTTTCCCTCTTCCACGGGCAACTCCGCTTCTGGACGGGCCCGCCGTTGCGATCGCCGTTGGGTCTGAAACCATCCCCAGAAGGCGACGCCCATCAACAGAACCTCGGCGAGATCACCCCAGGAGTACATAAGCTGTGCCGCGGCCCGGAGATTCTCAGGGGAATCTGTCGTTCCCCTAGGCCACAACCCGGCGTAGAGCACCTTGGCCAGAATGGCGTGCGCCGCGGTACCCAGCAGAAGTACGACCAACCGCGCACGGAACGAGGTCCGCACCGCGACCGGCTCGATTCCTGACAGGACCACGGCATACAGGAACCCGGCAGCCACCACGTGGCACGCCACCACTGTATGGAGCAGAGCAGAGCCCAGCATGTGGGAGTACAGCGGGGTGAGGTACAGCAGATACAGCCCCCCCACATTCAGCACGAGAACGCTGCCGGGAGACGTGAGCAGACCCATGGAAGGCCAATGCAGCCACCTGATCAGCCGACGTGCGCTGCTCACCGGAAGGCTGCGCAGCAACAGCGTAAGCGGCCAGCCCAGCGCCAGCGCCAGCGGCGCAAACATCCCCGAGACCAGATGTTGCCGCATGTGCGCCCGGACGGAGGTGTGGGCCAGGGCGTTCTGCAAGGGTGAGAATGCCCAGGCCAGCAGGGCCAGACCGAGGATGAAGGAAGCCGTTCGGTGCACCGGCCAGGACTGCCGTTTGCGCCGCTGCCGCGCTGCCATCATCAGGTAGAGTGCCCCCAGGATCAGCAGCAGTCCCCAACCCAGCAGTGAAAAGACTTCAGGATCCGTGGTCAGGCTGTGCCGCGAATGCATCAACGGCCCAGCGCAGCTCGGCTGGCCTGTCGGTGAAGCACCACACCAAGCAGCAGCAGCAGCAGTCCTGCCAGATTCCACGTCACGTCGTAGGGGAGCAAGGGCACGCCGTACCGAATCTGGTGCGCGTGCAGCACCTTGTGATTGACCAGTCCGTCAAACAGCTGAAACCCTCCGAGACCAAGAAACAGTCCGGCGCGGAAGTAGGCGGGCGCAAAGGACTGGGCCCGCAGGACATCAACCAGGAAGAAGATGCCAGCGACAATGGCCATCAATTCCGCTGCATGCAGCAGGCCGTCGCTCACCAATCCAAGGGCGGGCGTCGAACGGTCATAAAAGTGGTGCCATCCAAGAACCTGGTGGAAGATGATCTCATCCACGCCGGCCATGAACGCTATTCCCAGCAGAGCGCCGCTCATTCGGGAGCGTCGTATGTTCAATCTGAGCCCGGGAAGCCCCGGTGTGACCGGACCTGTGTCCCGGCGCTGACTTGGGGGGATGTTCATAACGACCTCCTTGACGGAGCAAACAAGCGGGACCGAGAACCACCCGCTGGAGTTCAGACCCGTGCTTAACAGACCGCGTTCCCAGGCTCCGTATCCATTCATGTCTTCTTTATCTGGCTCAAACAGCGTTGGACTGGCACACATGTGGATAAATCCAGGTCCGTCCCCACCTACCATGAACCACCTATGGAGCGCGCATATCTGGAATACTCCGATCCCAATGGAGCCGAACACAAGTTTTACGAGGTGCTTGTGGAGGGTTCAGAACTGACGATCCGTTACGGCCGTATTGGTTCCGAAGGTCAAAAACAGGTCAAAACCCTCGCTTCTCCGGAAAAAGCTGTGGCAGAAGCAGCCAAGAAAGTCGCCGAAAAGCGCCGGAAAGGGTATGAGGACGCCGTCCAGGGCATCCGTCAGAAGCGCTCCGTTGTCCGGCGTACAGTCACTGAAAGTCGCGTCACCGTAAAGAAAGTGGCCCCAGTGCTGTGGCGCTTTCATTCTGGCGCACCCGCCTACGGCATTTTCGTTGATTCCCAGCACGCCTGGGTCGGCAATGAGCGCGGTGAAGTCTATGCGCTGACCCTCGACGGTGAGCCCAATCTGAAATTCAAACTTCCTGACGGCGTCAAATGCCTGGTACGTGATGGGCGCTGGACGTTCGCCGGCTGTGACGACGGCAACGTATACGACCTGAGTGGGAAGCTTCCCTTCATGGCCTACGAGGTGCATACCGAAGCCTCGCTGCTGTGGCTGGACGTCAACCAGGGTGTTCTGGGAGTCGGCGACCATCTGGGCGGCGTGTATGCCTTCGACGCCGAAAGTGACCAGCAGTGGGCGAACGTCTCGGAGGACGCCAACATGACCTGGATGGTCCGCGTCGATGAGGCGGGCGTGTATTTCGGACACAGCAGAGGTATCGGCATGTTCGACCGCATGAGCGGTCTGCCCGTTTGGGAGCAGAAGACGCGGGGGAACGTGCTGTTCGGTTGGCAGGAAGGTGAGTCTGTGTATGCCGGCACCTCCGCAAGTCTGGTGCAACGCTTCAACAAAACCGGCAGGCACGAAGCCGACTACCAGTGCGACAGCAGCGTCCTGTCCTGCGCGACCAGCAGCAGTGGCAAATACGTCTTCGCCGGGGACAGCGCAAGTGCCATCTACTGCTTTGCGGAAGATGGGACCCGGTTGTGGAAGCTGGGGAGTGGCTGCGGCAGTGTGCTGAGCATGCAGTACTTCCAGGAGCGGCTGTACCTGGTCACCACGACCGGGTTCCTGGCTGCCGTGGATGCCAGTGCCACAGCCATCGAAGTCGCCCAGCAGGGCGTCACACCACAGATGCGCGAAGTGAAACCAGCTGCAATTGAGGCGCACACCCCGCCGACGAGCCTGACCCTGACCAACGACGTGGGTGAAGGCATTGTGTTGATCTGTACCCGGGAAGCCGGGAAGTTGCGTGTCAGGGCGGCGGGTCCGGAGTATCGCCCCTGGAATGTGCAGTTTCCACGTGACCTTCGAGAGGAGGGAGCCCGGTACGTGGTCGACGGGCTGCTTGATGCCGGCGGTTTTTACCGGGTAGTTGGAGAAATACGCCGGCTGAACGGTGAGTGATTGCCCCAAACGACCCCACTGACCTCCCAGCCGATCGCCCGGAGTCCTGCATTGGCTGCGTGACCTTCTTCGTGGCCTTTGGAATCACGCCGATTCCCGCCGCATATAGCCTCTGGGGAGCCTGGGACGGGTGGGCAGATGCGCATGTGCGCCATGGACAGCACAGACCTTACGGCGAACTCGTCTGTGTCCTGGTGCCTATGGCAAGCTGATACAGCTGAGAAAAAGCGCATGTTGCTGCTGGCGATGACCGGAGCGGGCAAGGATCAAGAGCTCACCCCTGCATTCAGACCCAGCATGTCCACGAACTACAGGACTCTCAGCCCGGGTGAGCCGAGGGGGCTCGGTGCAGAGTATGTGGCCCGCGATGATCAGTCCCTACGCAGGTGCGTGGGAAAACTCGTAGGACCACAGCTCTTGACTCTGACGCATGTGTCAGGGTTTAAGTTGAGGGCGTGGAGAAGTTGCGTATCGGTCAAGTAGCACAAGCCAGCGGCGTGAGTGTTCGTGCCATTCGGCATTACGAACAGCTCGGGCTTCTGGCTGCCACACGCACCGACAGTCAGTACCGGGTGTTCCAGCCTGAGGACATCGACCGCGTCAAGCTGATTCAGCTGTTTCTTAGTGTCGGCTTCAAGCTTGAAGAGATTAACCGCTGGGCCCCCTGCTTTCAGGAAGGCCGCTCTGACCGGGATACGTCCCCGCAGGAGATGCACGCCTTCTACATGCGCAAGATTGCAAACGTCGATATGCAGCTCGCGGCCCTGAAAATCGTACGCGACAAGCTCGCCACCGAGGCGCGCCGTATCGAAGAGCAGGCCAGGGACCTCCACCTCCACCCCGACCGCTGACCCACTTACATTCCTTGCCTCACACGGCTCCCGGCCCGCCGTGAGAGGTCCCCTCATGGAGCATCTATGCGCCTGCAACTCATCCGGAACGCTACCCTTCGCCTTGCCTACGCTGGCACCACGCTTCTCGTTGACCCATTTCTGGCCGATCAGTTCAGCCTCCCCAGCATTGCCGGGAAGAGCCAGAACCCCACGGCAGCTCTTCCAGTTTCCGCTGAGCACGTCGTGCAGAACGTTGTACTCGTGCTGGTGTCGCACCTGCATCCGGACCATATTGACCTTACGCCTCCACGCATTCCAACGCAGCTGCCCCTGCTAAGTCAGCCCACTGACGCAGACGCTCTACGCGCTGCCGGATTCACTGACGTGACTGGCATCAGCAATGAATTTCATTGGAAAGGCATCTGTATAACTCGCACCGGTGGCGCGCATGGTACGGGTCCAGTGGGCGCCGCGCTGGGAGAGGTAAGCGGCTTCGTGCTCCAGGCACCGGGCGAACCGACGGTGTACATCGCAGGCGACACCATCTGGAACGACGATGTACGTGCTGCCATACAAGCCTTTGGGCCGGAGGTAATCATTACGAATTCCGGCGGCGCACTGATCCGGGACACACTGATCATTATGGACACGGAGCAGACCCTGGCTGTGGCCGCCGCCGCTCCGCAAGCAACAGTAATTGCCGTGCACCTGGAAGCCTACGATCACGCCCCGGTCACCCGGGACCAGTTGAGGGCCGCTGCATCTGAGGCAGGAATCACCGAACGCGTCCTGGTTCCGGAGGACGGTGAAACCATCGAAATCTACGTTCAGTGACCATAGGATTCACTCGATCCCCCAAAAGCCAAGTGTGATGGTGCTTGGGGAACACCGGAGGTATGTAAATCTTGCAAAACTCCTATGGCGTTGAAGCCACTCTATTGAAACACGTCACTAACCGACGTATTTCAGGCCTAAGCTTTCACATATGAGCGAGATTCTTCTGTTTCATCATGTCCTGGGTTTAACGAAGGGAGTTCACACTTTTGCCGAACATCTGCGTCAGGCAGGGCATACAGTTCATACTCCCGATCTCTTCCAGGGGCAGACCTTCGCTACCCTGGACGAAGGAATCCATTATGCCGAGCAGGTGGGATTTAAAACGCTGGAAGGGCGTGCGGTGCGGATCGCCGACGAGCTCCCTCGCCATCTCGTTTACGCTGGCTTCTCGCTGGGGGTCATGCCAGCGCAGAAGCTGGCTCAGACCAGGACAGGAGCCCTAGGGGCCTTGTTCTTTCATGGCTGCCTGCCTCCCGAGGCCTATGGAGCGGGTTGGCCCACCGATCTGCCGGTTCAGATTCACGCCATGGATGCAGACCCTTGGTTTGCGGAGGACAAAGAGGCTGCACAGGTCGTCGTGCACTCGGCCTCAAACGGGCATCTGTTCATGTACCCCGGAGACAAGCACCTCTTTACCGACTGCAGTCTGGCCGCTTATGACTCCGGTGCGACCTCGCTCCTGATGGAGCGCGTCCTCGCCTTCTTGGCCCGGCTGTGAATGTGACGGGGTTAGAAAACCAACCGGTCATTACTGTTATTCAGTGGACTCTTCCCGCGCCTGCGTGAACGGCACCGGGGGCAACCGTCAGACTAAGAGCAGCCGCACTCAGCTTCCCTCTTAGTCCAGAGCGGGTTCTCCTTACTTTCTGCAGCGTCAACTGCTTCCGGAACTCTCTGGGTTCTGCTGAAGTCTGTCGATAACCTTATCCTTGAGCGGATCCGAACTGCTGGTTGCGTGATCGAGTGGGAGCTCGCCGTCACGCCTCCATTCCGTTCCGGTACCAGGATACGTTCCTCTTGTTTTCGGATTCACTTTCCGAATCGCATCCTTGGCCGCTCGTGCAGTCTGGGTCAGGTTGTTCCTGGCACCAGGGGGGATCCGGTCCGCGATACCCTGGACCCGCTGCTGTACGGAAGGGTTACGGCGGTACAGGGCGTATGCTCCGCCTGCCAGCAGAAAAAGGCTCCACGGCACGTGAACCGACGTCTGATTGGAGGGCAGGTGGCCAGCACGTTTACGTATGGCCTCAAGTTGGCGCCCCTGCTCCTTCGCGTAGGATAGAAGTTCAGTCCACTCCTGCTCAAGTGTGGTGGGGGGGGTTAAAGCTTGCTGTGTATTCATCAGTCACCTCCATCAACTTGCTAGCGACTGTTCCCCAGTACAGCGGGCACACCCCAGCGTATGCATCTGATTGTGAGGGACAAACAAAACCTCGAAGCGAGTTTTCGGTGAAAAAATCGATAATTCTCAAAAGGTTAAGAAGATGTGGAACTTGATCACGAGGCAATACTTTGGAGCCACCCTTCTTGTTTCAACATCCAGACACCACCATGTCCCGGGCAATACGTGTACACAGTCGCTGTTCGATATATTCAGCGCCCTTCGAACACGTAAAAATCAGTGTTGAGCGGCGGTACGGTTTCCCTTGAGGCTACCCCTCAACAGTGTCCAAGGCCCGCTGTGCAATCTGAATACCTGGGCCCGCAGCTGCACGTTGTTTCTTCGGGGAACCAGGCATGACAGGGGTTGAAATGGAGCCTTAGCCCGGCAGCCGTCCGGGCCGACCAGGGCTTGCCGCTAGTCCAGCCCTGTACGCTGACCGCCGACACGTGTGTTCCGACTCAGAACACCTTACTGCCGAGCTTTGCCTCCCGCTTGGGGGTCAGGAAAGTGGCCTCTCCGCTTGCGGCGCCCGGCACCTGGACCCCGAGGATCAGAACCTCGCTCATGGTCTTCCCTACCAGCCGGGGTTCGAAGTTCAGCACGCCCACCACCTGTTGTCCCACCAACTCCTCGGACTGATGCTGGGTAAAACGGCCAACACTGACCCGGCGCCCATATTTGCCGAAATCCACCGTCAACCGGTAGGCCTGTTTGGGTGCAGATTCCTCGAGAACTGCCTCAACCACGCGGCCCAGGCGAATATCCAGACGCGCCAGCGTCTCTTCGTACGAAACGGCTGCTTTAAGATCCGATGCCATGTGCTCCCACCATCCCTGTTCAGCACCCTAAAAAGCAAGCCCCTGCCCACTTCTCGTATCGCCTGGAGTCCAGGACACAAGGGACACACATTTTCACCGCTGACCTGTCGAAGTAAACGGGTCCTGTCACCTTCCCAATCACTCCAGTACGTTCCTGCCTCTTTCACCTCGATATGGGGCGGTGGTCGGGGCCGATCTTTCAGGATCGCTATCATTCGTCCAAGTCGCCATCAGGGGAGCTGACAGTGTTGGTCAGGCGCCAGGGCCGCTGTTGCGAGCTGATCGGATGTGTAAATTCGCAGAAATTCGCCAGTGAATTGTCTGTTCCCAGGAATGGCACCAACACGACTGTCGTCTACCTACAAAAATGTGCTTTTCTTCCCGCTGCCTGGCCACCTCTGCCCTCCCGAGTTTCACCCTGAGTCCAGCGACCACTGGAAGCGTTGAACTGGCGGCCGCTGTGCGCGGTCCAGTGCTTTCTTCTGAAAGAAATGAAAGCTGTGAAAACTCATGCGCTTGACAAGGCGACCATAAAGGCGCTTAATGCTTAGCACACAGTCAATCTTGGAAGTGATGTAGACACCGTAGGCACGGCCTGCTACCCACTTGGTCATGCGATACGGCCACCTTTGTTCGCTCGATCGTTGCGCTCGCGCCCAGGAGCGTAAAGGAGATCTAATGAACGCAATCCGTCCCGCGCTCACCCTGACCCTCGCTCTAACCCTCACCGGCGTGACGGTTGTCGCCGTCGCACAGACTCTGCCCAAGCTGGCGAAAAAATCAACTTACAAAGTGGGGTTTGCGCAGACAGAGAGTAACAATCCCTGGCGCATTGCGCAGACAAAGAGCATGCAAGACGAGGCCAAACGTCTGGGCCATCAGCTTGTGTATACGGACGCAGCTGGCTCGGCAGCGAAACAGGTCTCGGATGTCGACAGCATGATCGCACAGCGCGTCGACGCCATCTTCCTCGCCCCACGTGAGGAGAAGCCTCTCGCCGCAGCGGTGAAAAAGGCGCGCGCAGCAGGTATCCCTGTCATTCTGCTCGACCGCAATGTGGACCAGAAGCTCGCAAGGGCGGGCACCGACTACGTCACGTTTATCGGCAGCGACTTTATCGAAGAGGGGCGCCGCATCGGGAACTGGCTGGCAAAGAACAAGAAGGGTGAAGCCCGGGTCATCCAGCTGCTGGGCACGACAGGATCCTCACCGGCCAATGACCGGCGTAAGGGCTTTGAAGATGCAATCAAGGGGAAAGCCGGGATTCGCATCCTGGCATCGCAGACTGGGGATTTCGCGCGTGACAAGGGTCGTCAGGTCATGGAGACGCTGCTGCAGTCACATCCAGATGTCAACGTTGTCTATGCTCACAACGACGAAATGGCGATTGGAGCCATCGCTGCTCTCGAAGCCGCCGGAAAGAAACCCGGAAAAGACGTCATGATTCTCTCCATCGACGGTGGCAGGGAAATCGTCAAGCTGATTGTCGATGGCAAGGTGAACTACGTTGTGGAGTGTAATCCCAAGTTCGGACCCAAAGCCTTCGAGACCCTGAGCAATTACGCCGCGGGCAAGAAAATTCCAGTCAAACTCATCAATCCTGACCGCGAATTTACTCCTGCGAACGCGAAAAAACTTCTGGCCAGCGCCTACTGAAGCCGATGGCGAGGCGTTCCGTGAGAGATTCACGGAACGCCCGTTCATCGCTTGTGATTTCTGTGAAATGCCTCCACACGAGCGCTCAGACAGCGTCAATCCCAGGGAACGCTCAGGAGCTGATCGTGAATTGACGCCGCCATGGCGGCCTTCTTCTCTGAAGGTGAGTGAACGTGGAACAACCCCCACCCCTGCTGCTGATGCAGGGCATCAGCAAAAGCTTTTCAGGCGTTCCTGCGCTGCAGGACGCCCACCTGCGCATCCGCCCGGCTGAGGTTCACGCCCTGATTGGCCAGAACGGTGCCGGCAAATCCACACTGATTAAAATCCTGACTGGAGCGTACCGGCGTGACCAGGGCAAAGTCATCTTCCGCGGGCAGGAGGTGGAATTCACGTCGCCTCAGATGGCGCAGGCGGGGGGAATCAGCACCATTTACCAGGAAGTCAATCTGGTGGGCTTCCGCAGCGTCACCGAAAATATTTTTCTCGGACGCGAACTCAAACGGGGGCTCTTTCTCGACTGGCGCCGTATGAATGCCGAGGCACGTCAGGTCCTGGAACG
The DNA here is from genome assembly GCF_000020685.1 of Deinococcus deserti VCD115. NCBI lineage: Bacteria > Thermotogati > Deinococcota > Deinococci > Deinococcales > Deinococcaceae > Deinococcus > Deinococcus deserti. The sequence continues at coordinate 361,533 of NC_012528.1, forward strand.
CTTCAACGTTCATGTTGATGTGACCAGCCCACTCATGTCGCACAGCGTCGCCGTGCAGCAGATGGTGGCCATCGCCCGCGCGGTGTCCTTCAGGAGTGAACTGGTCATCATGGATGAGCCGACGTCCTCCCTCGACGACCGTGAAGTGGAAACGCTGTTCGGAGTGATCCGCCAGCTCAAGGCAGACGGCGTGGCGGTGGTCTTCGTCTCTCACCGCCTTGACGAGCTGTACGCGGTGTGCGACCGCATCACCATCATGCGTGACGGCCAGACGGTCGCTGAAGAGAACATGGCAACCCTCAGCAAGTTGCAGCTGGTGGCCATGATGCTGGGCAAGGACACCAGCGAGCTGCGCCAGGAAGGTGAAACCGCCTTCGTCAGGACCGGTGATCCAAAAGGAAAAACCCTGCTTGACGCCCAGCGACTTCACACCGGAACTGTCCTGCAGGGAGCGGACGTCAGCGTGCGCGCTGGCGAGATCGTTGGGCTTGCTGGATTGTTGGGCTCAGGCCGAACCGAGACGGCGCGCGCCATCTTCGGGGCGGACCCTCTGCTGGGCGGGGAGTTACACATGGGTGACCGGCCAGTGCAGTTCCGTTCCCCACGTGACGCGATTCGGGCAGGAATTGGTTTCTGCTCGGAGGACCGCAAGATTGAAGGCATCATTCCTGACCTGTCCGTTCGTGAGAACCTGACCCTCGCGCTCCTTCCTGCCCTGTCACAACGGGGCATCATTGACCCCCGGCGTCAGGCGGAGATCGTGGACCGGTTCATCACAAAGCTCGGCATCAAGACGGCCGGACCCGATCAGAAGATCCGGGAACTGTCGGGCGGCAACCAGCAGAAAGTGCTGCTGGGACGCTGGTTGTGCATGAACCCTACACTGCTGATTCTGGACGAACCTACGCGCGGCATCGACGTCGGCGCCAAGGGTGAAATTCAGGCGCTGCTAAGTGAACTCGCCCGTGAAGGTCTCGGGGTCCTGATGATCAGCAGCGAACTTGAGGAATTGGCCGAAGGTGCAGACCGGGTGGTGGTCATGCGTGACGGCCGGAGTATCCGGGAACTGCCCCGTGAGGATCTGACGCAAGACGCCATCATGGACGCCATGGCACACGGGGCCGCAGGGCACAGTGGGCTGCCGATTGGAGGACAGGCATGACCGGTCCGGACGGGAAGGTCTTGACGACCACGATGCCTCCTGCTGGAACGCGGAAGGAGCGCCGTGTTCCCGAGCTGCTGGGGCCACTCCTGGCGCTGGTCGTCCTGCTGCTGTTCAACGCTCTGTTTACGCCCAACTTCCTGACTCCCCAGACTTTAAACGTGAATCTGACGCAGGTGGCGACCACCGTGATCGTGGCCGTGGGCATGACACTGGTCATCGCGACCGGAGGCATCGACCTGTCGGTGGGCGCCTTGATGGCGATCAGCGGCGCCCTGGCTCCCATGCTGTTTCTACACCCTCCGTTCGGTAGTCCCGCACTGGGTCTGGCCCTCGCTTTTGTGCTGCCGGTGCTGGCTGCAGGGGCGTTTGGACTGTTCAACGGAACTCTGGTCGCCCGGTTTAATATTCAGCCCTTTATCGCGACTCTGATTTTGTTCATCGCAGGGCGCGGCATTGCGCAGGTGATCACCAACGGGCAGCTACAGACGTTCAGCCACCCCGGGTTTCAGTACATCGGCCTCGGACGTCCCCTTGGTATTCCATTTCAGGTGATCCTGATGGTGCTGGTGGTCGGACTGTTCGCCTGGGTCATGCGGCGTACCGTGTTCGGGCGGCAGGTTCTCGCCGTAGGAGGCAATGAGGCCGCAGCGCGTCTTGCCGGAGTTCCCGTGGGACGGGTGAAGCTCGCAGTCTACGGCATCACCGGGCTGCTGGCCGGTCTGGCGGGCCTGATCGTGATCGCAATCAATGCGTCCTCCGACGCCAACCAGGTGGGCCTGAATATGGAACTGGACGCGATCGCGGCTGTCGCCGTCGGCGGTACGGTCCTGACGGGAGGACGCGCGACCATCATCGGCACCCTGATTGGTGCGCTGATCATTCAGCTTATTCGCTACACCCTGCTTGCCCGGGGCGTTCCAGAGGCCGTCGCCCTGGTCGTCAAGGCCATCATCATCCTGGTCGCGGTGTATATCCAGCGCCGCTGATCCGACCCAAGGAGACCACACCGACGTGACGACCACCCCCGCTCCCCTCGCGTCTCCCACCCGAATCCGCACCGCTCAACTCCTGCAACAGTACGGCGTCCTGGTTGCCCTGGGTCTGCTTATTCTGTTCGGAGCCCTCCGTTATGACGGTTTCCTGACGCCTTATAACATCTCCACTGTCCTGGCGTACAACTCCATGTTCGGGCTGATTGCGCTTGGCATGACCTTCGTCATCATGACCGGAGGAATTGATCTCAGCGTGGGAAGTGTCGCGGCCCTTGCAAGTGTGGTCGCCGCGCTGCTCAGTCCTTATGGCCTGTGGCCTGCCTTATTCGGCGCGGTTGCCGCAGCGACATTGCTTGGGTTGATCAACGGGCTGATCATTGCGTATCTCAAGATCCTGCCCTTTATCACGACGCTTGCCATGCTGCTGGCCGCGCGAGGACTGGCCCTGATGTTTTCGAACAATGAATCCGTATCGGCCGACTTCGATCACGGGTTTACGACTTTCGGGCAGGGCAGCATTGGCGGCGTCCCATTCACTGCAATCGTTCTGTTTGGCGCTTTTGCGGTAGGAATGCTGGCCCTGCGCTATACCCGGTTCGGACGCCATGTGCTGGCCATTGGTGGGAACGAGGAGGCGTCGCGCCTGATGGGTCTGCCTGTCGAACGGACGCTGGTTCTTGTGTATGTACTCTCCGGTGCCCTCGCTGGCCTCGCGGGTGTCATTCTCGCATCGCAGTTCGGCGCAGGGCAGCCAACGGAGGGCCTGGGATGGGAACTTACCGCCATCGCGGCTGTGGTCGTTGGGGGCACCCTCTTGACCGGTGGGAGCGGTTCGGTCGGGTCAACCCTGGTTGGGGTGCTGCTGCTCGGCATGATCTTCAACATCCTGAATTTCGAGAACGGCCGCGGAACGATCAGCCTCAGCGCCTACTGGCAATCAGTCATCCGCGGTGCCTTCCTGCTGGTCGTGGTGCTTCTCCAGAACCGACTGACGCGAGGATCAAAGCCCTAAATTCTGCCTGTTTATCGCTCAACGCCCTCTTTCTCTCGCCCCGGAGGATTCCATGACGCTCAGCAGTGCAACGAAGCCCGTGCAAGAGCAGTACGACGTGCCATCGATCATGGCAGGCATTTACGGAGACGGCATTATCGGCCTCAAGGGAGCCTTTTCCCGGGAGTGGGTCGCGCAGCTTGGCCGCGAACTTCCGGAGCTGTACACAGCAGCTCTGGCCCGTCCGGGCGGCGCCGTCGGGCGCGGGACCAACCGGCACTATGTGGAGATTCACCCCGAGGACATCAGCGGCTTTCTGGATCTGGTGACCCATCCGTGGATCGTGGCGGTGTGCACCAGCGTGCTGGGTCCGAACTACAAGATCGTCGAGATCGGCTTCGACGTGCCCAACCCCGGAGCGAAAGATCAGCCCTGGCACCGCGATTTCCCGGCCACCTCCGAGACACTGGTGGACCGCCGCCTGAACTCGCTGGCGTTCAACCTGACCACCGTGGATGTCGAAGAAGACATGGGTCCGTTCGAAATCGCTCCGGGCACCCAGTGGGATGACCCCAGCGAGTATGACCACGGCATGTTCCCGCCGGTGTCGCTGTTCCCTCGGTATCACGCCCTGGCACAGCGCAAGCTGCCCAAGATGGGCGACATTTCGGCCCGCAGTGCCCTGACCATTCACCGCGGCACGGCGAATGTCAGCAATAAACCGCGTCCTGTACTGGTGCTGGGCGTGGACGCGCCTGGCGCTGGGCATGACGAGAAGCACGACCTGCAGTTCACGCGGGCGTATTACGAGGGGTTGCCGCAGGAGGTCAAGGATCACCTGATCTGCCGGGTGGTGGATGAGCTTGAACCCATCATGCAGGGGCACACCATCGAGGGCCTCATGATGGGCGACGCCTGAACGCATGCGAGAGTTCAACAGCGTCACGGCGTTTTTTGGAGATCTGGCTGTACCGGGGCGGATAGAAGCCCTGGAAGGTGGCCGGGGGCTGATGCGGGTGTCGCTGAACGGGGCGCCGGACATCAGCGAGGGTGCGGAGGCCATATTGGAAATGCATGATGGCGTGCGCTTCCGGGTGGCCGTCACCGAGAGGCTGGACGATACCAACGAGGTCCGGATGAAGCTCCTGGCGCGCAGCTGACCCCTGGATTGAGAAAAACGGTAAGGTGGTGACGACAAGGTAAAGATCGTTTCAAAAGGTTATGAAGATGCTTTTGCATGCTCTGGTGCGGACGTAGGCCGGGGATTACGAAGCCTTGCAGGGCCGCGCGGGCGCGGTCCGCCTGCCCTGAGAAGGTGCGCAAGGAGTTTCCGCGCATACAGCACGTGTGGGCCGACGCCGGGGCTTCCGGAGAAATTGGTCCCGGCAGTCAAGCAGTGTTTGGGGCTGGACGCTGGAGATCGTCAATCATTCCGGGCAGGCAACGGGTAGACCTGCGTACGGATCGACCTCCGCCGCCCAGTGAAGTTCCGGAGCACTCTGTGGTGCTGAAGCGGCAGTGGGTGTTTGAGCACCCCTCCGCCTGGCTGGGCCAATCAAGGCGGATGAGCCGGGATCTGCGAGTCTTGCCTGAAACCTTCGACAACCTCGTCTACGAACTTATGTCTGCTTGATGGTGCGTCGTCTGGCTGCCGCGTGATGGCTCAGCCCTACCCTGTCAAAACGCCCTTTAAAGCCCGTCGAGGGCCAGCCGGCAGCAACCGTAACCGGACGGTTGTTCATCCACTGCCGGACTTTTGCAGCGTTACCCTACACAATGCGGAAGTCAGATATCAGGTTGACCAGAGCTGCAGGAGGAGGCGTAGTGTGCCGGCTGGTAATCAGCGTCTGCACCTGATCAGCAGATGCCAACCATGCCCGGCTGGTTACACCAAGTTTACTGTGGTCCGCCAACACGACCACGGTGCGGGCGTACCTGACCATGCAACGCTTGACTTCTGCTTCCTCATGGTTGGCATTCGTAATGCCGTTCACAGCATCAATGCCGTTACAGCCGAGAAACAACCTGTCTGCATGAACGTGGCGCAAGATCTCGAGGGCGTACGGGCTGACCAGCGAATGCTGCAGGCGGCGTAGGGTCCCACCGGTGACGATGACCCTCACATGCGGGAGCTTTTCAAGTTCCAGAGCAATATTCAGTCCAGGCGTTACGACAGTCACCTCCCGCAAGGTTGGCGGCAGATGACGCGCCACTTCAGTCGCTGTACTGCCCACATCCAGGAAGATCGTTTCTCCATCCTGAATGAGGGCCGCGGCGGCGCGACCAATGCGTCGTTTCTCAGCGCGTTGCTGCAACTGCATTTCTTCCAGCGGGGCCTCCATTCGTGGATCAAGTGGTAGGCGGGCGCCGCCTCGGGTGCGTCGCAGGTGGCCTGTATCCACCAGCGCCTTCAAGTCACTCCTGACCGTCACTTCTGAAACTCCCAAAAGTGGAGCAACTTCTGAAACCAGGATCTCTCCCCGGCTTTGAATCAGGGACAGAATTTGTTGGCGGCGTTCTTTGATCAACAACGTTCCTCTCCTCAGCAATACGCCAAGAGCCCATCAGGGTAAATCCGCAGTGCCTGGTGCTTAAGGAAGCTTAACGTACAGCCTCAGGCCCAGCAGCGGGAGAGGAGCACATCGTCTTGGTCCTGATGTTCCACGCGCTGGTGGACGCGCTGGACATGGTGAAGCAGCTGATGAATCCTGAGCGGGCCAGGCATCAGTACGTCGTCCTGGTGCTTCCACGAAACAGTTTATGCAGGTGCGCCGCATGCGGATTGTGGATCCGGGCCCGCCTGCGGCGGGAGATCCGGAAGAACATGCAGCTTCCCAGGGGCCTTTTCCAACCGACACTGAATGAAGCAGGGGGCTACACCCTGCGCCCGTGAGGCCGATTACACTGCCGACGTGAGCCTGATACCCGTGCCGTCGCCCGCTCCACCCAAACGCCTGGCGGGCATCGGAGTGGGAGCCTTTCTACTCCTTGGCCTGCTCTACCCGATCCTGGGTCCTGCCCTCCCGCTCCTTAGTGAACAGTTCGGTCTGCGAGCAACAGGTGCCTCACTGCTGCTCAGCCTGAATTCGGCAGGTGCAGTGCTCGGTGTGATCCTGGCAGGCGTGCTGTCGGCTCGGCTCACATCACGGAACCGTTCGTTATTGGCGGTTGCCACCCTGGCCGTGGGCTGCGTGGGGCTTGCGTTCGCGCCTACGTTCGTGCTGGCCCTGCTGGCGGCCCTGCTGCTGGGATCGGGCTTCGGCATGCTCGACCTTACCTTGAACGTGTGGCTCTCGACCAGTTACGGTTTACGCAGCGCTGCCATGCTCAACCTGCTCAGCGCCACCTTTGGAGTGGGCGCGGTGCTCGCACCGCTGGCTGTGGGCTTTGCAGACGGCGACTTCCGCCTGCCCCTGCTGGGTTGCGCCGCCTTAGCGGGCCTGCTCTTGCTTTCCCTGTTCGCTCTGCCGTCTGCAGCGCCGGAAGTATACACTCCAACGCAAGGCCTGCAGACCGAAGTCAGGAGTCCCCGCTTGATCCTGGGCGGCTTCATGTGCCTCTTTCTCGCCTATGTCGCAGTTGAGAGCGGGGTGGCCAGTTGGGAGGTGACGCACCTGCGAGATACGTTGGGCATCACTACGGGCACGGCTTCACAACTGTCCGCACTGTTCTGGGTGAGCTTCACGCTTGGGCGGCTGATTTCCGCGCCGCTCGCGCTGCGCGTCGCGCCAGCTCACCTGGTAACCGGAAGTCTGGTCCTGGCCGCGTTCAGTCTTGCCCTGGCGACGATCCCCGCCGTGGCACCCTACGCGTACACCCTGACCGGGTTGTTCCTAGCCCCGGTGTTCACGACTGGACTGGTGTGGCTGACCCGCGTTCTGCCTGGCGGCGCGGCGCCAACCTTTGTGTTTGCCGGCGCGTTTCTCGGCCCGGTGCTGTTCTCGCCTGTGGTGGGTGCCATGCGGGACCAGTTTGGCCCACCTGCCATTCCCCTCACCCTGATGGGTATCGCACTTCTTGACCTGGCCATCGTGATTGGGCTCCGGCGCAACCTTTAAAAGTTCCGGCTGTATGGGGCGCTGGACCCAGAGTGGCCAGCTCTGCGCTGAGAAGGAAAGACGGCCAGCATCAGTGTCCTTCCTTTAACCCGGGACCAGCACGTCACCCCCGCCCAGCAGAAACTGCACGTGCGTATCCGCAGCCTGAATGCTGAAAGTGCTGCCGCAGGGGAATCCCGAGGCAACATCGCTTCCGATGAACTCCCCTGCTACTGCCTGCACGCCAGGACCGCGAAGCCGCGGTTCACCGCCTGGTATCGTCAGGCAGATCATCGGCAAGGATGGCGTTGTGATCCTCGGGCCCCTCACCATGTTCGACAAAGCCAACATCGACAAGTTCAACTTCTGAACAAACAAAGCGATCAGGCGGCCACGGAGGCCGCCTTTTTATTGCCACACTGACGCCGCCATCATTGGCCGATCGGTATGGGTGTCTCAGCTAGCCCTGACCCTGCTTGCTCAGCAGCCGCTCCAGGGCAGCCACCACCTCCCGGTCAAACTGCCGGCCAGTCTGGCGGCGGATTTCCTCCATCGCCTCGTCGAGAGTCCACGCCGCCTTGTACGGCCGCTCACTCGTCAACGCGTCCAACACATCTACCACCGCCACGATCCGGCCGGACACCGGAATGGCTTCGCCGGCCAGACCGGCTGGATACCCGGCGCCATACCAACGTTCATGGTGGGTTCGTGCGATCTCTTCGGCCATTTTGATCAGTGGGGACGTTCCACCGCTCAGAATGCCGGAGCCGATCATCGGGTGCGTTTTGATGATGTCAAATTCTTCTGGGGTGAGCCGGCCAGGCTTCAGGAGAATGGAGTCACTGATCCCAATCTTGCCTACATCGTGCATGGGCGCCGCCCGTTCAAGCAGCTGCACAGTGTCGTCCGGCAGGCCCAGCTCGCGGGCGACACCTGCCGCAATCCGTCCTACCCGCCGCATGTGCTCACCTGTGTCATCGTCCCGATATTCCGCTGCGTGTGCCAGCCGCTCGAGAATCTCAAGCTGCGCAGCCTGCACCTCGCTGGCCAGCCGCTCGTTGTGATCGCGAATGGCGTCCTGAGCAGCCTTCTGCTCTGTCACGTCTGTGATTGTTCCCACAAGCCCCTTCGGGTTTCCATGCACGTCATAAAACGGCGTGCGTGTCGATCGGAACGAGCGCGTCGGCTGGCCGGGCAGGGTCGCTGTCACTTCGTACTGGCCGCGCTGCCCGCTCGAAAGTACAGTCTCGTCACGTTCACGCATGCCGGCGGCCGTATCCGGTGGCAACAACACTTCGTCGGTCTGCCCGAGAATACTGCTGAAGGGGCGCCCCACGAGTTCGGCTCCTGAAGCGTTCACCATCAGGTACTCACGAGCGGTGTTCTTTACATAGATGACGTCAGGGACGTTATCAATTACCTTCCGCAGCAGGGCGTGACTGGTATCCAGAGCCTCCCGCGTGACCTGGAGCTCTGTCAGGTCTCGGAAAAACGCCGCAAAGTAGACCGTGCCGTCGCCCTGAAACGGCGTGACGGAGATTTCGGTAGGAATAACAGTGCCGTCGCGCCGCCGCATAGTCACGAGCGTACGTTGCCGTGGAACAGCCTCGGTTCCTTCACGGCGGTACCGGTGCAGAAGCTTGAGCGTCTCATCCGTCAGGATCAACTTCCGGACGTCCTGCGCCAGAGCTTCATCCCGGCGGTAGCCAAACAGGCGCTCCGCTTCGGGGTTCCAGTCTGTGACGCGGGCGTGAGCGTCCACGATTACCACCGCATCCAGAGAAGAGGTCAGGACTGCGGCATGCCGCGCGTCCTGCTGCTCCCGTTGAGCCACCCCCCGGCGCAATTCGAGTTCGCTCACAACGCTGTCGGCCAGGTCCTGAAGAAACGCACATTCATCTTCGGTGAGCCCAATCCGGGGTGCGGTATCGAGCACACACAGTGAACCCACCCGGTGCCCGTCCGGTGTGATGAGCGGCGCGCCCGCGTAGAAGCGTATGGCGCTGTCCCCGGTCACCAGAGGAAGAGAAGAGAACCTGGGATCCTGCGTCGTGTCCGGCACGACAAGAACGCCGTTCATGCCCAGAGTGTGCTGGCAGAAGGACAGGGAGCGGTCCATCTCGCGGAGGTCCATACCGTAACAGCCTTTGGTCCATTGGGTTCGGTCGTCGAGCAGGTTAATCAACGCAATCGGAGCGTTGAGCAGACGGGCAGCAAGGTTAACGGTGCGCCTGAAGGCAGCTTCAAGTGGTGCGGCGAGCAGGTGGTATCGCCAGACAGCAGTCAACTGCAGGTCTTCCTCCAGTGGTTGCTGATCAGAAGAATCCCCGGAGCCACGAATCATTGGGATATGGTAGAGAGGTCAGCATCTCAAAGAACCAAACAGTTTCACAAATGCACATTCGCTTAAGACACTTTGTTCAGCAGCACTCCCCTCACGCTCTGGTGCGCCGTTTGTTCGTAGGGTCCGGGCCGGGGACCCCAGGAACGCATGATTGAACGTCAGCGTGAGGAGACGTGGCACCTGAGGCCAGACCCACGTGCTGCCATGGGCTCTGCATGACAGCGAGAGCGTAGTTGTTGAATAGCCCTTTACCAGAAGTCAGGTCAATAGAGCGTGAGGCCGCCTGGACCTATCCTCCAGAGCGTTCACGCCAGCCGCGCATCCAGGCCAGGCTCCATCCAAGGAGGAGGCCCCAGACAGGCGCGCTCACGCCCAGAACCGTGATTCCGGAAGCGGTGACCACCAGGGTCAGCAGAGCCGCTTCCCGCCACCGCGCTTCAGCCACCATGGTGCCCTCACGCCCTACGAGCAGCGGCCCCAGCAGGGCCAGGCCTGCCAGTCCCTGCATCAGCGGTGCCGGGAAAATACTTGCCAGTCCGAGCAGGCCCCCGGCGGTGAGGCCCAGCACTCCGTACCCGGCCGCGCAACTCAGGCCAGCCACGTACCGTTTCGCCGGATCCGGATGGGCGTCGGGACCGGTGGAGATGGCAGACGTGATCGCCGCGAGATTCAAGGTGATACTCCCGAATGGGGCCGCGAGCAGTGCCCCGAGTCCAGTCAGGGACACCAGGGGCCGTGGGGGTACGTGCCCGTACCCGCTGGCGCTCAGGATCGCCAGGCCCGGCAGGTGCTGCGACGCCACTGCCAGCAGCACGCTGGGGATGGTGATTGTAAGCAGGGCGTGCACATCAAACACTGGTCGGATGTAGCTCAGGTGTCCGGCAGTTCCCGAGGGCAGAAACAAGCCGTCTGGCGACGCACCAGTCAAAATGGTGGCGGTCAAGCCGGCGGTAAGAGCCAATGGCACTGCCCAGCGGGGAACGAAGGCCCGGGCCAGCAGGTAGGCCGCCACCATGGGGAGCAGCAGTTCGGGCGCGGTCGGGACCGCACTCAGACCGCGCAGGACAAATGGCAGCAGCATGCCCGCCAGCAGCGCGGCGGCCAGTGGTGGGGGCAGGCAGCGAGCAATCCAGTCAAACAGACCGGTCAGGCCAAGGAAGGTAAGGATCAGCGCAGCGGCCATCAGGGCCCCCACGGCCTCACCGGGCGTAAAGCGGGGACCTTCAGCAATAAGGAGCGCGAGGCCAGCGGTATTCCAGCCGAGGATAATGGGAGCGCGGTACAGCAGGCTCAGGCCGGCGCCCAGAACGGCGAGCGTGAGGTACATACTGGTCAGGCTGCTCACGGCCTGATCCGCAGTGAAGTGCAGGGCCGCGAACATCTGCACGAACAGCGGAAGGTTGCTGGAGGCACTCACGATAACGGAGATCAATCCGGCCGCCAGCGCGCTGTACGGTAGGGCACGCATAACGTTCAGTGGGTTACTCATCCTGGAACCTGTGCCGCCAGGCAAGCCATCCGACGTACAACGAACGGCGCACCCCGGATACGTACCGCCTGCCCGGAGTCCTGCAGGGCACCGCCCACTGCGAACACTGCGACTCGAAAGTCATCCTGAGCCTCGTGATGTGGGCGTTGCGGGATTCACCAGGGCGAGAATATGCCGCCGCAGCTCCGGCACGTGGCCATGAATCTAACCAGGACACAAACGCCAGATGCAGGCATCTGTGCCTGAGGAAGACAGCCAGTGCAGCTCGTGTGACGCTTGCCCGTCGCGGCAGGCGAAATATGGTCTTTCGGGTTCTCGAGAGGACCGCCCAGGTCCACGTGCACACTGGTTGTAGGGTGAGAGCTCCGAAGGGAGCATTCGCAATCTGTGCGAATGCCGTGTCGCTCCACGCGTTTGCGGTAGTCAAACATGGAGCAGAAGTCAGCATGAAGCCTACGGTCTTTTCCAGATGTGCCGCGCTGTAATGGCGTGCCTTTATGCCGTGAAATCCCTCAGTTCGGTCTCGCGTTTCCCTCAGTTCGGTCTCGCCTTCTCCTCAGTTCGGTCTCGCGTTCGCCTCAATTCGGTCGCGTGTTCGCCTCAGTTCGGTCGCATATCCTTTTAAGGCTCCACTTGCTCATCGCTGTGCAGGACGCATCTCTTGGGGCAACGCGTACTGGTCAGCCTGCGGGGTGTGTGCGACCCTTTTGAGGAATTCACGCGACCTTTCCGAGGAAATCATGCGACCCTTTTGAGGCGTTCGTGCGACCCTTTTGAGGAATTCACGCGACCCTTCTGAGGAATTGGGAGAAGAAAGTCGCCGGTGAGAACAGGATTTTTCGGGGCAGAACGGTGCCCTTGATTGACAATCAAATCAATTCTTTCTGTTCTTGCTTGTAAACTCAGATCAAGGTGGATATCCGAATCAATGAGCTAGACCTGACGCGGTCAGGCATCATCAGTGTCCATCGAGACCTTCCAGCAACGGACACCAGCTGGGAAGCCGAGTACACCCTGGGCGAAGCAATGTACCGGGTTATGGGTAGTGCGTTTCATGGGCGACCACACGGCCGTGACGCGGACGTCCTGCTCGCGTTGCAGACCGTGTTCTTTCGTGCGGGATGCCCAGATTCGAACGCGATCGAACTGACCGCCGCGCAGCTGCTCGCCCTCAGCGGGCATGCCCGCAACGGTAAGAACTATGCGTTTCTCCGGGCGTCTTTGCTGCGGCTGAGCAGTGTGAAGTGGACCATGGTACGCACGCAGTTCGACGAGAAAAAGGGACGTCATCAGGGGGAAACCACCACGACCGGCATCATCGCGGAGATGCAGGTCACGGACCAGGCGACCGGATCTCAGCGCCCATTTGAGGGGAGGGAGCTGACCGAAACCAGCCCGATCCGTATTTCTTTCGTTCCGAGCTTCGCCGCGTCCATCCGGGACGGGTTCTTCCAGATCCTTGACGGTGAACTGATGTCCCGTCTCGGGCAACCGCAGGCACGGAGCCTGTACCGGGTTCTGCAGGCGCACCGGGTCACCTCCGGCGGATCACTGGCCGGGGAACTGGTGTACAAACTCAGCGACTGGTTCGGTGCGTGCGGGCTGGAGGGCGAACGCATCGATAACGCCAAGCGGACCCTGGACCAGGCGCACGAACGCCTGAAAACAGAGGGATACCTGCACACCGTGGAGTACCAGGGCCGGGGCCGCGCCGGGAAAATTACGTACACGTTTTCGGCGGCCCCGGAACCTGAACTGGTAGACCAGTTGATGGAGCGGGGCGTTACGCGCCCTGTCGCGGAGACCCTGGCCGCAGATCATCCCCAGCGTGTGGTTCCTGCCTTGAAAATGGTAGACGAACGCCTCGGTTCAGGCTGGAAGCCCCGTTCCCTGGCCGCGTCCGTGGTAGATGCCGTGCGTAACCCTGCAAAGTGGGGTTACGTGGAACCTGGGGTGCCGGTGAGCACAGTGCCTGCCCGGAAATCCCGGAAGGCGGTGGTCGTTGAGGAAGAGGCCCGGGACCCCCGCGAGACCATACGGATCCTGCTCCGCCTGAAGCTGGGCCGCGCACCCACCGAAGAAGCATCCAGAGTCCTCCAGGAGCTTGATGAGGAAGCAGTCGGCGCGGTGCGCGAGGCGGTGGGCCGTCCAAAAGACGAAGCGCTCAAGTTGGTTCGTGCCCTCTTGAACGTGGACCTGTGACTCCATTTCGGCAGACTGGAGCGATGGACCGGCGATAGAGTGAATTCCTCAGTTCGGTCTCGCTTTTCCTCCAGGAGATCAACATGACCGATGATGGTATCAGCCAAATCGCCGTGCAGGACGCAATGTGTGCCAGGTGGCGCATAAGCTGGAGCAGAAAGTGCGACCCTTTTGAGGAATTCGGGTAGATCTGTTCGCTTACCACCTCTGAGCTGCGCAACGCTTATGAGGTCCGAGTCCTGATGTGAGGTGGCAAGGATCCCTGCGACCAAAGTGTAAAAATCAAACATCCGGCATGAGCTCCACGAGGGGACAGCCGGTCCCCAGATCCTCTTCTGCTGTTCCGGCACATCGGTCTGGGCAACCTGCCTTGGTGGCCGTACAGAGGCCGGCAACCCGGCACGACTGATCTATTGAAGCAGCCGGCGCCAACCCATGCGTGATACGTCAAGGTCCTGACGCCCATGAGCACTGCAGCATCCGCGTGGTTCTGTCATGGGCGATTTCAAGGCTCCTGCTGAAAAACACAAGCAGTGATACGGGGCCCGCTCCTGCCGCAGATAAGCCAACACTCCCCGGCGGTCAGGCCTGTTCCGGAACCCCCCACCAGGGAAGATCCGCAAACGGATAATGGGCGTCGTTCCCCGATTTCAGTGCCGAGTAGAATTCGGTAAAGGTATACGCTGGCTGATAACCAAGCTCTCTCCTGGCCTTTTCGATAGACCAGTACACGTGACCCCATGAACGCAGCAATTGATCAATATCTTCGCCGCGCCGGTTCACCAGCTCTGAAATTCCGGGGAACTGAGACTCCACCAAGGCCCTGGGATCCTGACGCCACTGCGGCAACTGCTCCAAGGAAAAGGGAACAGCAGCCATGATGTTGAAAGCGTCGTACAGAATCGTGTCGTTCTTCAGGCCGAGCAGGAAGGCCTGAGCGACATCCCGGTCATCTACCCCGCCTTTGAGCAGCCGGAACCCGTACCGCACGAAGTTTTCGGGGACGAACATTCCAAGCCGGTACGAGATGGTCCGGATGTCATGACTCCGGCTGTAGAAGCCCGCCAACTCCTCTGCAAGTGTTTTGGTCATCCCGTAAAAGTCACCCGGCAGGCAGGGCAAATCTTCTGTCACCACGGCAAAGCTGTCGTCCGGTACGGTGACACTGGCACCATACACGCCCATCGTGCTGCACAGAAGGACCTTCTTGATACCGTGCGCCCGGGCAGCCTCATAGACGTGATAGGTCCCTTCCATATTGAGTTTCCAGAAGTCATCCCTGGAATGATTGGAAAGGTGAACGCCGTGAAGGGCAGCTCCATGAACAATAACGTCGACACCCTCGGCCGCCGCGAACACATCCGCTTTGCTGGTGGCGTCCCCTTGAATACATTGGTGGGGACTCTCCAATGGCCGGAAGTCCATCAACACGGGGGTATAGCCGGTTTCTGCCAGGGCAGGTGCCAGCACCCTTCCCAGGTTTCCACCTGCACCAGTAATCAGTACTTTCACGCAGGCTCCTTCTGAGGCCCAGTCACGGCCAGCCAGCCTCGTTCAGGGGGGTCACGATCACTTCGTTCAGAACGAGCTCCGGGGGCGCAGCGCACATCCACACCAGCAGATCCGCAACCCGGCGCGGCGGAAGGGCCACTGTGGGAGATGCTTCAGGTGGGTTCTGGTCTCTGCGCTCCTGAGGATCGAAGGTGCCCCAGCCGGTGGCCATACCACCGGGGTACACGACACACGCACGTATGCCGTGAGGTCTCCCTTCTGCTGCGAGCGCCTGCGTGAAGCCGGTCAGCGCGAATTTAGATGCGCAGTAGGCACTGGCATTCGCCCAGCCCCGTTTGCCTGCCACGGACGACACGTTGATGATCGTGCCGCGTCCTGCGCGCTGCATGTACGGGAAAGCGGCTTTGGCCAGCAGAAAGGGAGCGCGCAGGTTGACGTTCAGGACACGGTCCCAATCCTCGGCACTGAGATCGACCACGGGTCCAGGAACATCTGTGGCCGCATTGTTCACAAGAATGTCCAACCCTCCTAATGTCTGAACGGCCTGCTGGACCACGTCCACTACGGCTGGCCCTGAGGACAGGTCAACCGCGCACACCAGGGCTCGTCTCCCCATCGCTTCCACTTCCTGCGCCACTGACTGCAGGTTGCCTTCGCTTCGCGCCAGCAGAACCAGGTCAGCGCCCGCCTGGGCGAGTGCGACCGCTGTAGCGCGGCCCAGGCCACTGCTTGCTCCTGTCACGAGGGCAACCTGACCGGACAACGAATCCGGAGCCACACGGTTGTGCCCTGTCATGCTCATGCTCCTGGAGTAACCTGCTCGATCTGTCGGATATCCTCTTCCTCCAGGAGGGGCCGGGCCGATGCCTCCACGTTCTGCTCAACCTGCTCGGGGGTCTTGCCGCCAGGAATCGCGACAGACACCGCAGGGTGGTTCAGCACAAAACGCAGGGCCAGCTGGCCCAGGCTGCGTTCCTGTGACGTCAGTGCGCTGAGCTGCTGCACCTGACCCAGCTGCGCCTGATACCAGTCTTCCCTGGGCCAGTTGTGGCGCACGTCGCCTTCCGGAAACTCGGTTCCAGCCGTAAATTTTCCTGTCAGCATCCCCATGCGCAGCGGGCCGCGTACCACCACACCAATGCCCTGCTCAAGGCAGTACGGAAGGATGTGCTGCTCTGCCTTGCGGTTCAGCAGGCTGTAGTCGAGCTGCACCACATCCAGCGCAGCACCATGATTGAAATGCTGGACATATTCGAAGTCGTCGGTAGAGACACCAACGGCCCGGACCCGGCCCTCCTGTTTCAGCCGGTCGAAGGCTGTCAGGAATGCTTCGGTCTCACGGGGGTTGTTCCACCAGATGTGGTCGAAGTAGACGTCAATGTAATCGGTCTGCAGCCGGCGCAGGCTCTCTTCGAACGCGGCGATAATCTTCTCCGGGCGGTCGTAGACGGGTTCCTGATTCGGGTCGCGGTGATGGCCCATCAGACCGCCCTTACTGGCAACAACGATCTGGTCACGGCGGTTTTTGATGACCTGGGCAACCAGGGTCTCACTGTGACCGTTGCCGTACACGTCTGCCGTATCAATAAAGTTGACTCCCAGTTCCAGTGCCCGCTCCATGGCGCGGATGGAAGCAGCGTCCTCCACCGGACCCCAGGCGTCGCCTCCGATGGCCCAGGCGCCGAACCCGATTTCCGAAACTTCAATGCCTGTCCTGCCGAGCTGACGGTAGTGCATCACTTGCTCCTTTTCCCGAGTTGAAATGGTCTGGACCCACCTTAGACCTTGCGCGATCAAGGATTCTTGCCTGCTCAAGCAGCGTGAAGAAAGGCCAAAGGATCGGGCGCCAAGCAGTTCAGTCTCCTGATCGTGCTGCGCTGTCTGACCGGAATGTTAGGTCTGGCTGCCCTCCCTTACTTCTGAACGGCCTCTGTACCTTTGGACCCACCAAGCCAGAACCACGTAATCAGTGGGGAGGTATCCCCACCCCGCCGACTGCTTCTGTTGCCCTGAGCACATGCTGCGGAGGTAAAGACACACTAAGTGTTTACATCCTTCAAATCATAAGTTAGGCTATCCTAACTTATGAAGAAGATGCTCCCTAAATTTTTCCTGATAGCCGGGTTGATGGCCCTCGTCTCCCCTGCTGCGTCGGCTGGCGAAAAAGTTGCAAAAGTCAGTGAGCTCAAGCCAGTCCAGCTGAAAGGTGGAAAGGTCAAAGTCACCACGACCATCAACATGATCAGCGACCTGGTTCAGAACGTCGGTGGCAACCGCGTGCAGGTCACCGGTCTCATGGGCCCGGGAGTTGACCCTCACCTGTATAAAGCCAGTGCCCGAGACGTCCGGTCAATCCAGGACGCCCACCTGATCTTCTACAACGGCCTGCATCTGGAAGGCAAGATGGTCGACCTGTTGGAAAGGAGCCCTAAAGCCGTCGCTGTTACTGATGCGATTCCAAGAGATCTGCTGATTACGCCCCCGGGGGGCTTTATTGGGATCGAGGGGCTGCAGGACCCCCACGTATGGTTCGACGTTCCTTTGTGGAAGCACACCGTTCATATCGTCCGGGACGCCTTGACGAAGGTTGACCCCTCCGGCAGGAAGGTATATGCGAACAACGCCGCGTCCTATCTCAAGAAACTCGATGCCCTCCACCAGCGTGTTGACAAGATGATGAGCAGTGTTCCCAAGCGCCAGCGGGTCCTGATCACCGCACACGATGCCTTCAGCTACTTCGGTCGGCGATATGGCGTCGAAGTACGCGGAATTCAGGGAATCTCGACAGTCGCCGAAGCCGGGACCAAGGACATTCAGGACCTTGCCACGTTCATCGTGGACCGGAAGATTCCTGCTGTCTTTATCGAAAGCAGTGTGCCCAAACGCACGGTGGAAGCTGTCGTGCAGGCAACCCGGGCCCGTGGGACGAGCCTGAAGATTGGCGGCGAGCTCTTCTCCGACGCCGCAGGCGCCCCTGGCACCAGGGAAGGCACGTACATCGGCATGGTGGAACACAACGCAAGGACCATCAGCGACGCGCTGCGTGGCAAATAAAGGAGCCCCGACGTGACTGCACCTGCTCACCCGGCACCCCTGGCTGTCCGTGACCTTACCGTGGCCTACCGTGAAGCGCCCGTGTTGTGGGACATTAACCTGGAGTTCCCTGCCGGGCAGCTCTGCGCGATCGTCGGCCCCAACGGAGCAGGGAAAAGCACCTTTCTCAAGGCCGTACTGGGCCTCATGCCCAAAGCTTCCGGAAGTATCCGGTTTTTTGGAGCGCCGCTGGCCCAGTCGCGCCGCCGGATCGGTTACGTGCCGCAACGCACCAGTGTCGACTGGGACTTTCCGACCGACGCCCTGGACGTCGTCACCATGGGTCTGTACGGCCGGCTTGGCTGGATTCGCAGGCCCGGAAAGCGCGAGCGCGAGCTGGCCATGCAGGCCCTGGACCGCGTCCGGATGACCGAGTTTGCTGGCCGGCAGATCTCCCAGCTCTCTGGAGGTCAACAGCAACGCGTGTTTCTGGCTCGTGCTCTGGCACAGGATGCAGACGTGTACTTTATGGACGAACCGTTTGCTGGCGTGGACGCCACCACCGAGCGGGCCATTCTGGACGTGATGCGCGATCTGCAGGAACAAGGCAAGACTGTGGTGGTTGTTCACCACGACCTGGACACTGTCCGGGAGTACTTTGACCATGTCACCCTGCTGAACGTCAGTCTGGTGGCGAGCGGACCCATCGAGACGACGTTCAGCCCTGAGCTGCTCCGCAAAACCTACGGCGGGAAGGTCGCCTTCCTTCGGGAGAGCGTGGCCGGATGAACGTGGAGTTTCTTCTGAGCGTGTTCACGGATTACACGCTGCGAAATGTTGCCCTCGGCAGTGCGCTCCTTGGCATCACTGGAGGGATTGTCGGCGCGTTCGCTGTACTGCGCCGCCAGAGCCTGCTGGGGGACGCGCTGTCACATGCCGCGCTGCCCGGTATCGGGCTGGCCTTTCTTCTCAGCGGTGGTAAAGCGCCCCTGTGGCTGCTGCTGGGAGGAGGAGCCACCGCCTGGCTCGCGGCACTGGCCATGATCACTGTACTGAGGTTTACGCGTCTCAGCGAGGACGCCGCCCTGGGCACCATGCTCGCCAGCTTTTTTGGTTTTGGAATTGCGCTGCTGACTTTTATTCAGAATGGCAGCAACGCCAGTCAGTCCGGACTCGACAAGTTCCTGTTCGGTCAGGCGGCCACCATCGTCGCCGCCGACGTCATCCTGATGGCCATCCTTGCCGCACTTGCCCTGGGCGCCGTCATGTTGCTGTTCAAGGAATTCAAGCTCGTGTCGTTTGATCCCGCTTACGCCGCCACGCTCGGAGTGCCGGCTCCCCTGATCGGGACCGTGATGACCTCTCTTGCAGTGGTCGCGGTCATGATCGGGCTGCAAAGCGTCGGCGTGGTTCTGATGGCCGCCATGCTGGTTGCCCCAGCGGTCGCGGCCCGGCAATGGACCGACCATCTGGGAAAAATGCTCCTGTTGAGTGCCGGCTTCGGTGCCGCGAGCGGAGTCGCAGGAGCACTGGTATCTGCAGCGGTCACGAACCTGCCCACAGGCCCACTCGTGATCGTGGCCATCAGTATCCTCATGATCTTTTCGCTTCTGTTCGCTCCTTTACGTGGTCTGCTTTGGGCCCGCATCAGTGCGTCCCGCCGCGACAGGAATCTGAGAGAAAGTACACGCCGGATCGTTCCACCGCTGGGGCATCTGCACGATCAGGGGGTACAGCATGAGCGCTGATCTGATTATTGTCCTCACGGCATGCCTGGTGGCGGTAGCAGGCAGCCTGCTGGGTGTCTTTCTGGTCCTGCGCCGCCTGAGCATGATCAGTGACGCCATCAGCCACTCCGTTCTGCCTGGCATCGTGGCGGCGTTCTGGTTCTCTGGCGGAGACACCGCCACCGTTCCCGCCCTCATCGGTGCCGCCGCCATGGGACTGCTGACGGTCGTGGCGGTCGAAGTTCTGGTGCGAAGCGGCCGGGTCAAAAACGACGCAGCGATCGGTGTAGTGTTTCCGCTGCTGTTCTCGATTGGCGTGATTCTGATCTCGGTGTACTTCCGTAATGCTCACCTTGACCTTGACGCAGTGCTGTACGGGGAGATCGCGTATGCACCGTTTAACCTTGTCGGCGTCTTTGGTCAGATGCTGCCAGAATCTCTGGTGCTGATGGGCACCTTGACGCTGCTCAACGCAGCATTTGTGGGCATGTTTTTCAAGGAACTGCGGCTGTCGACCTTTGACGCGGGCCTGGCGGCGTCTCTGGGGTTCGCTCCTGGGGTCCTGCATTACGCGCTGATGACCTTGCTCTCCTTTACGACGGTGGGCGCTTTTGAGGCAGTCGGCGCCGTCCTGATTGTGGCGTTTGTGATCGTGCCTCCGGCCAGCGCCTACCTGCTTACGCGCAAGCTGTCGGCCATGCTGGGCCTGAGCCTCGGTATAGGCGTGATCTGCAGCGTCGCAGGGTATTTCGTGGCCATGGCGGTTGACGCGAGTATCGCCGGAATGATTGCCAGTCTGCTTGGCGCCGTGTTTTTTCTGTGCCTGCTGCTTTCTCCCCTGGATGGCGTTCTCGCTACCCTATACCGGCGCGCACGTCAGCGCGACTCGGTTGCCGCCCGCCAGCTGGTCGCATACTTTTTCAAGAAAGGTCGGGAAGCCTCCCTGTCCGAGGTCGCGCAACGCTTCGAGTGGACACCTCGTCAAACAAAACGAGCCCATCACTACGCGCGTAAGCAGGGGTGGCTGAGTCAGGACGGCGTCACCGTCTCCAGGACCCCGCCAGGGATGGGCATGGGCCATGCCTCGGACTGAACGCTGTTCGCACGTATCGCCAGCGCAGGGAAAGTACCTCATGCGGCTGCTGTATCTCCAGGAGACGGCAGGTACACACGTTGTGTCCACTGGACGCCTCGCGCAGGACCTGAATGTCAAGGACTCGTCCGTGACTGGGATGCTCGAAAGGCTTGCTGAGGCTGGTTGGGTCATATATATGCCCTACCGTGGAGCGCGGTTGAGCGAGCAGGGCTTATGTATTGCGCGTGACCTGACCTGTACTCATGACAACCTGATTGCTTTTCTCTGTGAGACGCTAGGATATTCTCTTGCAAACGCGGAAAGTGAAGCAGAGCACTTAGAGCATCATGTCAGTCCGGAATTTATTCAGCGGCTGAAGATTTGGATCAAGCAAAAGAATTGAGGAGGCCAGCGGCCTCCTCAATTCTTTGACTGATCAAAACTTCCCTAATAGCCTAGCTCATTTCATAAAACTTTTTTATAAAAACCCGGAATAATCAAGTGAGAAGTCATTGTTAATAATGAGAGCACAGTAAAACATCCAATTCTCTTTCTCCTGCATATAACCAGACAGCACAGGAATGGTATCCAAGCTGTTCCTGCAGGAGGCCAGAATGAGCCGCATTGAACCCCGTAACCGCACCGCAGGTGCCACTCCTCCCCCTCCCATTCTGAATTCCCAGGGAATAGGGCAGATCAAATCTGAAATGAATCTTCTGGATGCCCGGTTGCTTGGCTGGTGGGCACAACACGGGGTCACTTTGCTGCGTTTGAGCCTGGGGATCATCTTCTTCTGGTTTGGAGTGCAAAAATTCTTCCCGGGCGTGAGTTCTGCCGAAGGTCTTGCGACCCGGACCATCTCGGTTCTGACCTTTGGTGCGGTGCCTCCTGGCGTAAGTCTCCCCGTGCTGGCCACCTGGGAGTGCGCCATCGGCCTGGGCTTGCTGACAGGCCGCTTCCTTAGGCTGACGCTGCTGTTACTGTTCGCGCAGATGGCTGGAACTTTTCTCCCGCTGGTGTTTTTTCCGGAGGAAACGTTTTCCGTCGTGCCCTGGGTGCCGAACCTGGAAGGGCAGTACATCATCAAGAATCTGGTGCTGGTCTCAGCCGGACTGGTTGTTGGCGCGACAGCGCGAGGAGGCAAACTCATCATGGATGCACGTGCTGCTCAAACCGCCGAGCGGACGCAAGCGCTTCATCAGAGATTTCGCCGCCGCTTCCATCGTGAACCCTGAGCGACATGCTGCGCGGTAACGAAGGACGGTCATACGCCCGATGACCGTCCTCAGCCCAGACTGCGAAAGCCAGCCCACCGAGACCGGTCCGCCTGAAGCGTGACCGGACTGCCGAACCGCACAGGAGCCCAGGTATGCATGACGAGCTGAACGCCACGTTGTCCGCCGGAGAATCTTCGACTGAGCATGGCCCGACGCGCCGGAACTTTCTGGCGCTGGGTGCCGCCGCGGCGGGTGCGCTGGCCACAGGATCGTTCGGATCGGCCCAGACTGCCACATGTATCGACATTCCGGAGCGGCCGACAGCTAAAAGACCTGACCCGCAACCCAACCCGCGCGTCTACAGCGATAAAGAGACCCTGCTGGCCTTCCGCAATCATGGGCATTTCGCAGAGTTCCTTGACCAGCCGGTCACGCCGCTGGGCATGCATTACCTGCTGGTTCACTTCGACGTACCAAAGCTGAGCGCCAACGGCTATGAGATCTCCATCGGTGGCCGCGTGCGCACGCCCAAACGGGTGTCTCTGTCCGAGATCAAAGCGCGCAAGCAGATAACGGAACCCGTGATCATGGAATGTGCGGGCACCGGCCGCTCGACCTTTCAGCCGCGTGGCATCTACGTGCCGTGGTTCAAGGAGGCCATCGGGAACTATGAGTGGACGGGGACCCCTCTGCGTCCTCTTCTGGAAGAAGCTGGGCTGCTGGATGACGCTGTCGAGGTCCTGTTTACCGGCTGGGATACGGGCGTGGACCTGGGGGTCGAACATGCCTTTGAGCGCAGCCTTCCGATCAAGGAAGCGCTCCGGGACGGGGTCATGCTGGCCTGGGCCCAGAATGGCCAGCCTCTGCTGCCTCAGCATGGCTTTCCTTTGCGGCTGATCGTGCCGACGTGGTACGGCATGGCCAGCGTGAAGTGGCTGCGCGCCATCACGGTGCTGAACCAGCCGTTCAAAGGTGTGGAGCAGGCCAAGGTCTACCGGTACCAGAAGAGTGCGACCGACCCTGGCGTTCCAGTGACAGTCAAGCGGGTTCACTCGGTCATGAAGCCTCCTGGGCTGGCCGACGCCATCTCGCGCTACCGCTTCGTGGCCCCCGGCCGGCACCTGTTACAAGGGATGGCCTGGTCCGGCACCGGAGCGGTCCGGCGGGTGGAAGTCAGTACTGACGGGGGCAGAACCTGGAAAGACGCTCAGCTCGGGCGGCCAGGGGGCCCGTACAGCTGGACGCCCTGGCGCACCGAATGGCAGGTGACCCAACCAGGTGAATATGTGTTGTCCTCAAGGGCAACAGATACCGCAGGAAATATTCAGCCGCTGAGCTCGGCAGCGATCTGGAACCGTCAGGGCATGGGCGGCAACGTGATCGAACGCATACACGTGATCGTGCAGCCAGGTGTGGGACGGTCGGGCGACCACGTGCCCTCCCGGCCACGACAGGCCGTTTCCGGCGCGGACATGCCCCCACCAACAAAGTAGAAGAGAGACAAGTCTCTTAGGACGGGCTCGGAAAAGCGCTCAGGGACTCGTGCAAATTCCTGCGGTTGAATGCCTACAAGCCCCAGGGAAGACGTTGATGTTGCATGCAAAACTCCCAGTGCCGCCGGAACTTGTGGTCGCAATTGATCTTGAACTGCTGCGGGTGAACGACCGAGCAGGTCAATATTCAATTCCAGGTTGCCTCAGTACCATGGGCCTCGCAAGGACTCTCATGAAGTGCTGGCAGTCGCTCCCATAGGAGGAGAGTGAAAATACAGTGTCCATGAACCATCATCGCGAGATCCGAGCAAAGACATACTCTGACCCTCGGGCAGTGGATGTAACGGAATATCCAGTGACCCCTGGGGCCACCAGACGGTGCAGGATAGGGCCATGACTGTTCCTGCGGCCCTGCCCATAGGTGACCTCGCAGCCCTGACTGGAGAAACGGTCAAGTCTGTCCGGTACTGGACTGATCTTGGACTGCTGACTGTTGGGCGGCGGCCCAGCGGCTACCGGGCTTACCCCATTGAAGCTGCTGAACAGATTGCCTTCATTCGCTCTGCCCAGGCGGCGGGTTTCAGGCTCAAGGAGATTCGCCGCATTCTGAGCATTCGCCAGAATGGCCAGAAACCCTGTGCTCAAGTGAAAGAGGATCTGGAACGTCACCTGGGAGCAGTCCGCGTGCAGATTGCTCAACTGCAGGCCCTCGAAGCACAGTTGCAGGCGAAAGTCGCCTGGGCAGACAGGCATCCTGAGCCGGACTGCCACTGCGCAGGATGCGTATACCTGGAGGTGACTCCCAGAGCTTGACTCTCCCCCGTACAGGAGACCTTACCTTTCAGGCATGGCTTCTTCCGGATGCTGTGCACCTGAACCCGGCCTTTCGACCCTCCCTATATGCCCAACCTGCGGCACCACCGGCAGGACTGTGAAGCTGATAACCCTCAAGGCACTTCTCAGGCCTCCGGCGCTCGCCACTCTGGATCCGAACCGGATCTACCGTTTCTGTCCGAACAGTGGATGTGAAGTGGTGTATTTCTTTGATTTGTTTGTTTACGTGCGGGCAGATGTGAAAGTACCTGTTTTCCAGAAGGATCAGGCGACCGACACCCCTGTGTGCTATTGCTTCGGCCTTACACGTGGTGACCTCAGCGCGGCCACGCAGGGTGGCCTTCCGGAAACCATCTCGTCCACGATTCAGGCGCACATCAAAGCTGGCCGGTGTGGATGCGAAGTAAACAACCCCCAGGGGAAGTGCTGCCTCGGGGACATTTACAAGACGCTATCCGCCTTGCAGCAGGCTTCAGAACGCAGAGGGCCAAGTCGGCTCCCTTAACCATCATCATTCTGACTCGGTGATGCTGCTGCGGCACGGTGCGGCGCGAATTTACCAGAACTGAACACGACCCTAGTACAGTCATAGTCAGCCGACCGGGACAGGCCTCTAAAGTCTCTTTGCAGGGTGGATCGGTGCGGACGGTCCGCAGATCCCTTGTACCAAAGACCTCCCAACAGCACAGCGAGGAACACCTATGGATATGGATATGAGCGCCATGAACATGTTGCCAGACTGGTGGACACCAGCAGCTTGGATCTATTTGATCGCCAGCGTCATCTCGGCCGGCTTTCTTGCATATGACCTGTATGTCCGCAGGCGACGCCTGCACGTACCGGCAATGCGACCCGTCTGGGTGGTCAGCGCCCTGTTCCTGGGCCCACTGGCCATTCTGCTGTACGCACGCTGGGGCCTGGAACTTGCAGACGGCCGCGCGGGTTCCACCCGGATGGCCTGGATCCTGCTGGCCTTGTTGCCCGGCGCTGCCGCATCGACTGTCGCTCACCTGATAGGGGTGCCTGTGGTGTTCGGCGCTGGGTGGACTATCGCCGGCGATGCGCTCTGGGCGGTGGCGTTATTCATATTGATTCTCGCGACCCTATTGCTGTTTATGTTTGATACCGCCGCCGCAACCGGGGAGCGTGCCAACCATCTCGTCAGATTGTTCCTGGGCGCTTTCTTCACGGTGCTGGCCTTCGATATCGGGATGGTCGGCTGGATGCTGTACCTGCATGGCAATGGCCTGATGCAGCCCATCACTGACGTGGTGTTTACGACCCAGATGCAGATCGGCATGCTGTTGGGAATGCTTACAGCGCTTCCTGTGGCTGCGTGGCTTACACCGAAACCTGCGTCCGGTCCTCAGGCTTTCGTGCCGTAGCCGAGGTGCAACCCCTCGATCAATCTGAAATTCGCTAAATCCAATGGCTACGGTGAAGACAGGCGCTGCCCAACATACCAGCAGCGCCTGATGCGTCGTGTCCGGCATACAAGAATCAAGCGCACATTGGTCAGATATGGCTGAGTCAGGACCGCATCTGCACGTATCAACTGGGATCGGGAAAGAGACCAGAAATCGGGTAAATAGCGGTTGAGCTCCGTCTTACCAGACGTATGACACGCTTTGGAGTGCTTCACATACGTCCGCGCCGACCGCAATCCAGAATGAGCAGAAGCTGCCCCCACCACGTGTACAGATGCAGGGTGTCGTTGTCGTGACCGCTGCAAGATCTGCCTCGAAAATTCAGTGGAATTGCTGTGTAAAAAGCGCGCCCCTCGTCAGCGCAGACCTTGCCTGCCAGGCCGTAAGCATTCCATAGGCCCGCTTGCCCCCCGTTCCGATACCGTTTCCCCTTCCCAAAAACCTGCACATTTGGTTTCAGGAACAACCTCCAGGCCACGCGTGCATACGACCTTCACGTGAGCTTCCCGCACCCAGATCCCCATCAGGCTGCGTTTCTCTCGAGTTGCCAAACACGGTCCTCAACATGAAATTGGACCGCGAAGAGACGTACCTGGGCTACGGCTGCCCGCACCAGGTCGGACAAGGGGCCTGGCTGATCGTCGATGTAGAGCAGTTGCACATCAGGAGAACTATGCACATCCACCGCAAGGAGATTGGCGTCACCCTCGATCACAATCTCAGGCTTTTCTGCCTCTAAGCCGAAATGAAGCAGGCGCGCGGCGAGACCAGATAGCAAGTCGTTCCTGCGCGTCTTATCCAACAAAGTAATGTGTTTGTCGCTCGTCCATCGTCCAGTGCTTTCTCTCGAAGAGGCCAACAGGTGACGTTCATGGTTCTGTTCTCACCCACGTAGAATTGTTTGGTTCACCCACACTGTGTCCCCACAGGGTGAGGAAGACGATTCATTGAAGTGAGCTGGATTTCGGACTGGCGGCGTACTTGATCGTCAGGTCCGGAAGCCCACCGAGTGCCGCCCCGCTCAGACCACCCAGATCATGGGACGCCATGAAGACGCGCGATTCGACTTTACTTCATGACACAGGACCGTCATGGTCAAACCTGGTAGCGGCCACCATTTCGGTTTCATCAGAAGTTATGAGTTACAAGTTGCCGTTCGAACGTCTGTGAGGCGTGGGGCACAACGGCGCAGCTCATTTTTATATTGTGCTGTGCTGCAGCCCAGCTGATCCGCTGTGTCAAATTAGGCAGTCAGGCTGGGTCTGGCGAACTTACTATGCGGCCATGAATCAATTGCGTTCCCCGCTTACCGGGCTGGGCGTTATTGCCTTCCTCGGATCGATCATCCTGATGGCCAGGCCCCAGACGCAACTGATGGGGGGACCACTCTTCGGGATGGTTCTGGCATTGGCCCTGCTGGTTCTCGCTGGGCAGTTACAGGACGCCAGGAGTCATACGGCGTCTCATCTCCTGAGCCTCTGTGGTCTGGTCAGCCTCGCTGTCTGCTTTTACCGCCTCGGCCACACCCTCACCTGGTGGTGAACAGATGGATCAGAGCTGGCGTTGGAAGGTATGCCGCCCCATGTGGTGCTAGATGCGCCGCCAATTCATTTCTTTAGGCTCAAGATTGATCTCTGATCTTCATCAGTCACTGCGGCTCGCCTTTCCTGATATATGCCAGCTGCGATTCCTCCATAATGTGGAGGATGTCTCCTGACTTCTGGCCACGCCTTTTTTTTGTTCTGCTGATCTACGTACCGTTCAGTCTCTGGTTAAGAACTCGGGATTTTCAGAACTGGGAGCGTGCCGTGCTGGGTGTTGCAGCGATCTTTGGATTGAACGCGCTGTTCGAAGCTCTGCGCGGTACTGTGTTTTAAGCCTGACGCACTGAGGTTTGCAGAGATTTCTGCTTCTGGTGTAGGTGTGCCCGGCGACCATGGGCTGAGCAACTCTGATAATTACCAGCCCACGACATATAGAACAGGGTCAATGCGAGTCGCCTAGGGTAAAAGGCCAAGCGCCATAATCTGTGAGCACCTTCAGCGAACGGTCACTATCTAAGCACCCATAAAAATCCAGATGACAAAACCCTCGCCTGCTTTACCTTTGTCAGGCCCTAGCGGGGGATCTATTGGTGAGGGACAGACCCTGACCACCGTTCTGCGAGGCACTTGAAGCTCCACCTTCACGGAAGGCGGTTCTCGTTCCGGTGGGATTTGCCATAGCTCCCACGGACCCGGCGACAATCCAAAAAATAGCGATGGTAAACCGTAACACTGGAGAGGAACCGGGTATTTAGCAAGTTTCCAGAGGCAGGAAGATGTAGTGGCTTCCAAATTCCCAACCAGTTGCATGGGCGACTATCGAAAGACCCGACGGTGAGCTTTCCGAGTACGGTATCGTAGATATGTTGCCAGATTGAGTTAACAACAAAACGACTGAATGGGCTAAAGTCTTAAGGCCAGCAGTGTCCTGACGCGCTTGAGGGACCGCCACATCAACAAATGCGCGGAGAGGCGCGCTCATAAAAACTCGACCAGACGTGTGATACCGGCGCGCGTCTTGCTTTTGTCTTCATCGCTGACCTGTAGAGATTCTGCACTTAACTGCTCTCCGCCTCAAATTCGTACGATGCCAGCATGCCTATCCGCCGCTCGCTGAAGATAGCCTGGGGCATTGCGCTGACTTTCGCCTGCGCTTTGATGTTTCTGGAACCGGATGCGATGCATGTGGCTCAGGCCCTGCTCACCCTGGTGATTCTGAGCGCCCTTTGTGTGCTCATTCTTCATTGTTGGCGTACAGGCGCTTATCCTCTTGCGATTGCCATGACCATCTGTGGGTTAGGGGTGCTGGCGGGTGTCCTGATGCTGCTGGTCATCAGCTTCACCGCCTGATGACATAGGACTTCCAAGGCTGCTGCCCAGCAGCGTCCTGATGACTGTTGACAGGCTCGACCTGAAGGCTATCGTTTTCGTACACCACGCAGAATCCGCCGGGTGCCATCCAGGTCTGGGTGTGTGTTCAGTTTGTCTTTTAACTTTGACATGAGCATCCTCTAACCACGCTTTTATACGCGTGAAAGGCGACTGTAGAACGAAGGCGGGAAGGCCACCAGAACGCCTGCCCGGAACAGGTTTGACAGGTTGGGTTTATTGCCTTTATCGGTGCATAGGGGTTGCTGAGTGGTGAAGATCTCGGGCTCACAGCACATCATGTCCGGCGCCGCAAACTGGAGGCAGCTTTGGAGGGGCGCGGTCTAGCTCTCCCCTGCCACAGGCCAGAGGTGCGAGGGTTAGCAGATGCCAGTCATACCCTTTCCGGTTATGACTGGTCACCCTGACCTTGAGCAGATGTGGTGGAGCCTGTGTCAGATAGTTACAGGGCTGTGCGAGGGAAACCTACTGGATTGTTACAGAGAAAACGGGCAAACCTCCCAGTGTGTTACAGGATGGAGGTAGCCTGTGCGCATCGTCGGGACCGTGCGGAGCTCCGAGCGGACTTGCGCAGGAAGTGTGCTGTTTGTTCAGAGAGTTGCGCGGACGAGCTCAGCTATGCTTAAACCTTCGTTCTTGATTTAAATGAGACCCTCTGGCACAGGATTGCTGATAGGACGGCCGCAACTGCGTCGTGTGGAACGTCCATGTCATAGGGTTGCACCAGCTGCAGCACCTCGTCGTCTTCAGCCATGCGATAAACAGGGCCGTGTTGTCCACCGGGTCGGTGAGGGACGCTCCATCCGGCTCCTGGGCCATGGTGGCGTTTTCGAGCGGGCCGGGGCGAGTTGTGCAGGTTCAGTCATGTCATGGCTCCGTAAATCTGTTTCATCGCTCGGGTCACGGCCGCTGCGTCCGGAAGTGGCCAGAAGCACTAGGCCCTGCTCTGTATGACCTGCCCGAGGGTGTCGGCCAGCCAGCGGGCCTGCTCAGGATCAGGCACCTCAAACGGCCTACTCGACTCAAGCTCCTGAGGTGTCGGAATGTGGTTTTCAGGAACAGGCCAGATGCCAGCCCCGGGGTAGTGGCCGACACCTACCTCGTGAAACGCCATTGAGAAAGATCATCTGGGCGTGAGGCCGGCTCGGGAAGGACGACCGTGTCCAGCGAGAAGCTCGCCGGGACCAGTGCACCGAGCCAGCGCAGCAGGGCGTCCAACGCGACCTGATCGGTGACCCGACAGGCGCCGAGCGTCCCGTCGATGTCCCGGACCTGTGCTGGGTGCCGGCCAGCATACGCCATGAGCCGGCGTTTCAGGTCTGTGTCTCCGGCGACGTAATCCGGCGTGCCGGGTCTCACCTGCCCTGTGCCCTGAAGGCGTTGTACATGTTGTCGAAGAAGCGCTGCAACCGATCGGCACTGCTGGCCTTCTGGAACAGCCTGGCCGTTCGAGTGGCGATGTCCTCGGCAGCCCTGAAGTCCAGGTTATCTTCAGCGTCCAGGCCGATGTTGTACACCGGCGGCCTGAGCGGCCCGCACCACATCGTCTGGATGGAGGCCGCCGGTGATGACGTCCTGGACGCCCACGGTGCCGTAGGTGCGGATCTCGTTGATTCAGCCGAGCATCTCCATCTTACTAACAGATGGGCTGACCCGAATCCGGCTGTAGCTGCTTCCGGTGCTCACGGCGGCACCCGCGGCAGCACTCACGGCAGGAATGGTCGCCCTGGCCTGCGCGACCCACTCGTCGTAGGTCAGCTCCTTGGGAAAAAGCTGGCCGACGGTGTTACGGGTGCTCAGGACGGAGACGGTCAGGGACGCGGCCTACAGACGGAAGGTGAGGGTCATGGGATCTCCTTGTTGGAGGTAGAGGCGGGGGACAGGCGGCGCTCAGGGTATCGGTGCCGGGACCGGCACTGTCGAGCAGCACGCCGGGCCAGATGCCGAATGCTCAGTCACGCCGCTAAGCGCAATGTTCAGCACAGCGACCGCAACGGAATGCCGGTGGGGCGTGCGACCTCATCGAGGTCACCGTGTGAATGCGCGGAACCCACTCGTGGAATGTGAAGTGGTGGTCCTATTGGGTGCCGGCCTGAGCGAACCGGGGAGCACGCGATTTTTTTTTGTAGACCGCAGAACAACTCGTGATAACGGCAGCCAGACCGTCGCGTTGTTGCCAGTCCAGGCGGCGCCGCCAGCAGGCCACGCCATTGCCGTACCCCAGTTGTTGGCAGGAAGTGCCACGAGCTCCCAGTGTGCAGGAGAAGAGAAAGTTTGGATTTGGCCTTGAGGGGTCGCCTCGGAGCTGGTTGATGCAGCGAACCCACGTCATTCTCTATCGTACGGCTGCGTCCTCCAGCACAGAGCCGTCCGGGTCGTGGACTGGAGATGCGGAATCCTCCTGCTTTGTCGTCCTGTAGTGCCTGAATCCTTCTGCTTTTTTGTGCAGGATGCGCGGGAGGACCTCCGGGCCTATCCGGCGGAATCCTCTCGCTTTGTCGTCGGGAATGATGCCAATCCTCCCGGTTTGTCGTGGGAGATTGTAGGCTTATTCCTGAAACAGTTCGTCCCGTAACGACTGCACAAATGCCTCGCGCTTCAGTTGGGTCACTGCGGTGATGCCGGCGCGCGCCTGATCCCCGGCCTGCACGGTGCCCGACGCAACCGCATGACGCAACGCGTCGAGTTCAGCGACACCCCAGAGCTTGCGGTAGTGCGGGTTAAGGTAAGCGATAAGCCGTTCGGCCGCCATTTCCGGACTTAAGCCCTCGAACTGCGCGGAGTGATCGACTTCCGGAATCACCAGCAAAGGATCCATCCGAGCCGGTGCTGACCTCGGGGAGGCCTCCTGCGCAGGGTAGGGGTAATCGTCCGGATGGGCAATCAGGTGCATCAAAGCGGCGGCGGGCGATTTTTTCACCACCAGCACCTGACGTTTGACCAGAAGATCGAAGCGGTCCATGCTGGCGATCAAAAAAGCACGACCCTTGTCACGGACCAGGCGTCGCGCCACGCCGTCAGCGACGCCATACCCGCGGAAACGCCGCGCGAGCACCGGATCAATCGGACTGTAGTCCTCGGAAAATTCATAAAGAATCTTCTGAGACCGGCCGCGCCCGCTGATCGTGACGTTGCGCAGGTATCCCTTCTTCTTGAGTTCCTCATGCGGACCATTTAGTGCTTTAATGACTCGCCACGCTTCATCCTGACTAGGAATCTTGCACTGGTCTGCCCAGGTCAGGACGTTGACCTCCAGGTGGGTGAGAGGCATGTCAGGTTCATCGACTTTGTACCGCGCAGCATCCAGAACCCGGTACAGCACTCGGGTGCGGGGCCGGGTGAGTGTTCCCATGAACTCCATATCGAGTGGTTTGACGTACCCGCTGCGCAGGCTTGCGACGATATCTTCAGCGAGACGTAGCGTGATGATGGAGCGCAGGTCAAAGGTTGAGGCCTGGTCAGGGGTCGAGAAGGACAGCCGCTCGATAAAATGGAAACTCGCGTGGGTCCAGCGACGATTGGGGAAGTCGCGCCAGCCGCCAGAAATGGTGAATGACGACGTGTGCAGGCGTTTTAGTGACTCCCGGAGGGAGGAAATGTAGTTCCCGTTGTTGTGCCACCCGCATAACCGGATCAGCTGGCCCACACTCGTCACCAGTGTGCCGTCATCTGGTTCTCCCTGTTCGAAGTACAGGTTGATCAGCGCCGCCGTCACGTCACTGTCCAGACCGTGAGGCACCCGGTACTTCGGCATCGCTTCGCAGCTCACACGGACCAGGCGGTCGCCCGCATCAAACTGCACGTCCCAGCGGTCCATGTCGACGGTATCCAGGGCCACGATTAGATTCAGACCCGCAAGGTTCAGGTCGTCGTACTGTTTCTTCTTCAGGGAGGAAGCGTCGCTGATGATTGAAGTTTACGTAAGCCTGAAGAGAAAAGATATTGAAATAAAAAATGAATGACATCATCAGTACGGACGGAAAAAGACTGTCCAGGAAGGTGGGAATCCCAGAAACCTCCTGCTATGTCGTAGGAAATCCTCTCGGTATGTCGTCGGAAATGCGACCAGAACCTCCTGCTTTGTCGTGACTTGGGCCCAGGAGCCTCCTGAATTGTCGTCCACAATCCTCCTGCTCTATCGTTCGAGATCCTCCTGGTTTGTCGTTCTTCGCTGCGAAAACCTCCTGCTTTGTCGTGCTTCTCTTCAGGAAGAACCTCCTGGTCTGTCGTTCGGAATCCTCCTGCTTTGTCGTCGGGGATCAAGCCGATCCTCCTGGTTTGTCGTGCTCGACAGTGAACAGCCGCGCGTACACTTCGGGCAGGTGAGACTCGGTTTTTTGGCTGGTGGATTGATACCGACTTCTGGGTGGCTTCGTCGGTGATCCGTTATCCAGGCGAATACTGCTGAAAAAATCACTCGCGTACACCCTTCATGAGATGGTGGGGTTTGGTTCAAGTCAAAGGAGTAAGCATGATTCGACGAACCGCCTTGCTCACCACTTTGACCCTCCTGATCACCGCCTGCCAGACCACCCCCAGCGCCTTCAGCACCCCTGGGTAGGCCGTGCAGCAGATCGAGCTGCAGGACATGCGATGCGCCTCGGTAGCACCATCCAGCGCACTATCAGGACGGACCTGTGGGCGTAGGACTTCAAGGCGTTGCCCCTCAACAAGCAGGCTCTTCAAACCCTTCTGAAGCTGCGAGAAGAAGCCGTCTCCCGCTTTCCCATGCTGCTTAAACAGGACACCAGAATTGCTGAGGCTACCCAGCTCACCAGCCGCAGTGAACAGCGCCGCGTGACCAATAACGTCTCGACCTAAGCAAGCTGCCTGGGTCAAGACCGTCACGTTGAACATCGATAAAGGAGAAATGTACAGCACCTACCTTGCTCAAGAGTTGCGGGGCGGATACCGCCCCACCTACACCAAGGCTTGCAGGCCGACGCGCACTTCAGCTGCAGGCACCGGATCATCGATGGGCACGGGCAATCTGCCCCGGACCTCGCCGAGACTGAAGTGGTCACCTTCAAGACCCCCGCCACTCCCCTGGTGAAAACTCAGCTCAGCCGCACAGAAGCTTTCCTCCAGCAGCTTGACCAGAGTTCCGGAAAAAACTCTCCGCCGCACTTTGAGAGGACGGGGACATCGTCACCCGCAGAAAATAATCCTGCTTATTCAAGGGTCCGCGCTTAGCGCCCAGAACCTCCAGACCCTCGCCATCAGGGCCCTGACGGCCAACCGCCTGGAGCAGCGCGTCGTTCTGCAGGCCATCAGCGACAACCTCAGCGTGCAGACCATCAAAGCAAACCTGAGTGACCTGAAAGTGGTCGCCGCGCAGGTGCTGCTCGGGCTGCTCGCTCAGAAAACCCAGTTCATTTTCAGCATTCAGCACGGGAGGTTGCACCGTAGTTGCTCCACGCCAGAAAACCTGAAACGCATCGAACACGCGCTGGATGAATTTCGCGTGGACCGCGGCCTGGTGACGCTGACTCAAAGCAAAGCCACTCCCTTAGGTAACTAGGATGATGGCTACTGCGCTACGGGCCCTCCCCCACTGCAGAACCTATGCACCAACGCCTTCCCCACAGTAGAGGCGCGCTATCCAGCATGTACTACTCGGCGTGCCCCTGCACGCTGGATTACTCCGGTGTGGTTGGAGGCCAGCCTGGGTTTGACCCAGCCCGGCCCTCCCGGCAAGGTGTAGCATCTTCATTCTGCTGTCTGGATTGAGCTTCCGGAAGAAACGGAGTTCCAACCCTTACCGCGTGGCAGGGTGTGGTGGAATCGATAAGTTCAGCTTCGAAACAACTCACTGTTTCGCACCACGGCTGGGTCAGCCTACGCGAGCATCACAGCGAGGATGTGCTTGCACCTGCGGGTGCGCATGTGATCGGGAGTCACTGTGCAGGAAGGGCGTTACGTGGTCCGCCGCCACTCCTCCAGTCACAGTGATTCCCTACTCGTGGGAATGCGCGGTAGGTGGCTGATCACCGGAGGCTCCACGGCGACAGGGTGATGGGACGTCACAACGCGTGTCAGACAAGGTTGTTGACGAACTGCGCAAGAAGCACCACGGGCTGTGGGTAAGTGGCCGGTCATCGCAGCGTCCTTGTGGGGTCTGGTGGGGAAGCAGGGTGCAGCCGCTTCCTAGCAGCTCGATAGCCTCGTTCCCGCGCTGTTCGTAAGGATCCTTCGGCGCGGGACTCATCTTCTCACCGCATCGGTCGCGTATTGCGAGACTCTGCCGGGTGAACGTGCGGGGGATCCGGGGGGTTTTCCCTATCGCTCGGTACCCGTTTACCCAGAATGCGCCTGTTATTTTGAAATAACAGCAGGCTGATCCACCCTTCTGCGAAGACTATTATTTTGAAATGACGCCTCACTTCATCGCGCCTCCTTGCTCTTTGTTTTGTACGGTCTGTACACTGTGTACGTGTCAGATACAGCTGAGCAGAT